>JAJZET010000016.1 GCA_021805685.1 Pseudomonadota bacterium | reverse complement strand
GAGAGCGCCACCGTGTTCTGCAAGTTGCGCGGCAACCCGTACGTGGAACTGGTGCACTGGATCCACCAGATCCTGCAGCTGCAGGACTCGGACCTGCACCGCATCGTCAAGCAGTTCAACCTCAACCCGTCGAACCTGGCGCGCGACGTCACCGACGCACTGGATCGGCTGCCACGCGGCTCCACCAGCATCTCCGACCTCTCCAGCGATGTCGAGGAAGCGGTCGAGCGCGGCTGGGTGTTTGCCACCCTGATGTTCGGGGAGGCACAGGTGCGCACCGGTTACCTGATGGTGGGCGTGCTGCGCATGCGCCATCTGCGCAACACGCTGCTCGGCGTGTCGAAGGAGTTCGAGAAGGTCAAGCCCGAGACCCTGGTGGAGAAGTTCGCCGAAGTGGTGGCCGGTTCGCCCGAGGACGGCCAGAGCGCCAGCGATGGCTTCAAGCTGGGTGGCGCGGGTGCGCCCGGCGAGGCCAGCGGTGCGATGAGCCCGGCGCAGATGGGCAAGCAGGAGGCGCTCAGGCAGTTCACGGTCGATCTCACCGAACAGGCGCGCAGCGGCAAGCTCGATCCCATTGTCGGCCGCGACGACGAGATCCGCCAGGTGGTCGACATCCTGATGCGCCGCCGCCAGAACAACCCGATCCTGGTCGGCGAGGCCGGCGTGGGCAAGACCGCGGTGGTGGAGGGCTTCGCCCAGCGCGTTGTGCGCGGCGACGTGCCTCCGTCGCTGAAGGACGTAGAGCTGCGCACGCTGGACGTGGGCCTGCTGCAGGCCGGCGCCAGCATGAAGGGCGAATTCGAGCAGCGCCTGCGCTCAGTGATCGAGGAAGTGCAGGCCAGCCCGAAGCCGATCATCCTGTTCGTCGACGAGACCCACACCCTGGTCGGCGCCGGCGGTGCGGCCGGCACGGGCGATGCGGCCAACCTGCTCAAGCCGGCGCTGGCGCGCGGCACGCTGCGCACCATTGGCGCTACCACCTTTGCCGAGTACAAGAAGCACATCGAGAAGGACCCCGCGCTCACCCGCCGCTTCCAGACCGTACAGGTCGACGAGCCGAGCGAGGAGAAGGCCATCCTGATGATGCGCGGCGTCGCCAGCACGATGGAAAAACACCACCGCGTTCAGATCCTCGACGAGGCGCTGGAGGCGGCCGTGAAGCTGTCGCATCGCTACATTCCCGCGCGCCAGCTGCCGGACAAGTCGGTCAGCCTGCTCGATACCGCCTGCGCCCGCGTCGCGGTGAGCCAGCATGCTGTGCCGCCGGAAGTGGACGACACCCGTAAGCGCATCGAGGCGCTGGAGACCGAGCTGGCGATCATCGCGCGCGAGAAGACCGTGGGCGTTGACGTGGCCGAGCGCGAGGCCTCCGCTAGCGAGAAGCTGGCGGTGCAGAAGCTCCGACTGGAGAAGCTGGAGGCCGACTGGCAAGCCGAGAAGGTGCTGGTCGAGCAGATCCTTGCCCTGCGCGCGAAGCTGCGCGGTGATGTCGCGCCGGTGGAAGGCACCGGCAGCAAACTGGAGGCGGCCGCCAATGCCAAGGCCGAAGCCGAGGCGCCCGCGGAGGCGCCGGTTCCCCTCGGCGATACCGAGCGCACAGCCGCACTGGAAGCACTCAAGGGCCTGCAGGCGCAGCTTACCGAGCTGCAAGGCGAGAGCCCGCTGATCCTGCCTACCGTCGACTACGTGGCGGTGGGTTCGGTGGTGTCCGACTGGACTGGCATCCCGGTCGGCCGCATGGTCAAGAGCGAGCTCGAGACTGTGATGAACCTCGCCGGCCTGATGGGCAAGCGGGTGATCGGTCAGGACCATGCGATGGAGATGATCGCCAAGCGCATCCAGACCAGCCGCGCGGGCCTCGACAACCCCAACAAGCCGATCGGCGTGTTCATGCTCGCCGGCACCTCCGGCGTCGGCAAGACCGAGACCGCGCTGGCGCTCGCCGAGGCGCTGTACGGCGGCGAACAGAACGTCATCACCATCAACATGAGCGAGTTCCAGGAGGCGCACACCGTCTCCACGCTCAAGGGCGCGCCTCCCGGCTACGTGGGCTACGGCGAAGGCGGCGTGCTCACCGAAGCGGTGCGCCGCAAGCCGTATTCGGTGGTGCTGCTGGACGAAGTGGAGAAGGCCCACCCGGACGTGCACGAGATCTTCTTCCAGGTGTTCGACAAGGGCGTGATGGAGGATGGCGAGGGCCGCCGGATCGACTTCAAGAACACCCTGATCCTGCTCACCACCAACGCCGGCACCGACATGATCGCCGGCCTGTGCAAGGACCCGGAGCTGATGCCCGAGCCCGAAGGCATCGCCAAGGCGTTGCGCGAGCCGCTGCTCAAGGTGTTCCCGCCGGCACTGCTGGGACGCCTGGTGACGATTCCGTATTACCCGCTGAGCCCAGAGATGCTGGGCGAAATCGTCAAGCTGCAATTGGGTCGCATCAAGAAACGCGTCGAAGCGCGCTACAAGATCCCCTTCGACTACGACGACGACGTGGTGAAGCTGGTGGTGAGCCGTTGCACCGAGAGCGAGTCCGGCGGGCGCATGATTGATTCGATTTTGACGAACACGATGCTTCCGGATGTGAGCCGCGAATTCCTCAACCGGATGATCGAGGGGCGGGCGATTGCGGGAGCCAGGGTGAGTGTGCAGGACGGGGATTTCAGCTACGGGTTCGCGTGAGGTTCATTGCGCCGGTGCATCGCGTAGGACGCGTTGCCGGCACACACGGACAGTACGGTGGCGGTACCAACAACTCTGATGGGCGGCCGATTACGCAGCCCGACTCACAACGACAGGAGTATAGGCATGGCCGGGTTCGGAGCTTTTGCTAACAAGCGCTTGTGCGACGTGGTGTTCCCCGGTACGCACGATGCGGGTATCTACGGCAGTCAACTTGGCAGCATGGTCAAGACGCAGAACCTGAGCATCGGTGAGCAGGCGAAAGCAGGCGTGCGCTATTTCGACCTGCGCATCATCAAGGTCAAGACGTCCAGCGGCCTCGTGCAGAAGGCTTATCACGCGCCCAGTTTCAGCAAGAAGGAAGACAAGAAGCTGGGCTCGTACCAGAAGGCCAGCGTCGTTGGCGACGTTGGCAGCGAACGCTTGTCGCAGATGCTGGATCAGGCACGCGATTTCGTGATGAAGAACCCGGAAGAGTTCCTCATCCTGCGCTTTTCAAAGTGCGGCGATACGGAGGACGTGGCCAACCAGTGCATCCTGAAATTGGGGGGCGAGCGCTTCGCCGCAAACGTCAATCTCAACGTTGCCACCATTGCCTCGTTGCAAGGCAAGGTGATCACAGTCTTCGATCGCGGCGACTTCAACAAGTTTCCGGCGCAACTGAAGAGCACCCCAGGCATCCTGCCGGTCAAGGCGCTGTTCAACAAGGATGGCAGCGGGCATGCGGAATACGAACCCCACATGTGGGGACTGCAGTACTTCGGAAGCTACTCGAACACCGGCGACGTGAAGAAGAACATCAAGAAGCAGAAGAAAATTCTTTCGCAAGGTCCGATCAGCAGTCCGGAACTACTCGGCATGATGTACTGGACCCTTACGTCGAACTGGAAGGAGGGTCTGCACAAACTGTTTAGCAGCATCGAGAAGCGCGACAGCGGCATGTGGTCGTCGTCCCAGCAGTCGTTGGTCGATGCCTGGAAGGCGGGCGTCAAGGATCACATCGTTACGCGCGCAGGTGTGCTGCACCAGCAGTGGCGTGCCGAAGGGTTCCCACCCCGGGCAATCAACCGGGTCTCCAAGTCCTTCATGCCGAACATCATCATGATCGACTTCGCCGACCACGACCGTTGCGCCACGATCTGGAATCTCAACTTGGCCACAGAAGACATGATCGGCAGGTTGCGCGACGACTTGTTGGTGACGGGCTGATAGCAACTGGTAAGGACCACACTTCTTTGGTCACCCGATCGCAGGTATGCCGTTGACGGGAGTGAGGAGCGTGCCCGGATTGTGATCGGTGCAGGTTTTCAGGGCTGACCGACGGATGGACTGGGGCGCTGGCGCTCGCGCGGTCAATCGGATGGGGTGCACGGATAATCGGCAAGCCTCGGAGTGGAAGGTGGAGCCAGCGATGCGCGGGATGTGCATGCTCTCGGCCGTGCAGGGTGTGGTCACCGAGCACGGCAAGCCGGTTCCGGGGGGGGCGGTGATCAAGCGCAGCTTCTTCTGGCACTAGAAGAGCGAACGCAGCTCGGATCAGGCCGTGACCGACACGCAGGGGTACTTTGAACAGCCCGCAATATGGCGCAGTTCGCCGTTCGGCTCGTTGTTGCCGCTTGAGTCGGCGGTGGAGCAACAGATATCCATCGAACAAGGCGGCAAGAGCTACGTCGCCTGAAGGTTCATGAAGGGCTCCTGCCAGGAGAATGACGGGATTTCGGGCGGTCGATCGAGTTGCGCTGTCCGCTTGAGAGCGAGCCAATCAAACGCCGCCTGAAGGAAGGCCAAATCGAGCACGACATCTTCGGGATTTGCGATCTGCCCATGATCACCCATGGGAACCGGGCACTGCCATGAGACGCAGCGAGGCCTGCGCCGGTGAAGCTGGTCTGTCGGGCAGGACGATGATACGAATCGCCGGCCGATTGCGCATTGAATGGAAGGGAACCCCTAATGCAACCCGCCGCCGGTCTTACCGATATGCACGTCTACCCCATGGTCACCGGTGTGATGCCCATGTCGCCAGGCCGGTTTCCGCGTCCGGCGCGCCCACGGTGCTGATCGGTGGCCTGCCGGTAGCACGACTAGGCGACATGGCCGTATGCGTCGAACCGCTGGAAAGCATCGTCATGGGGGGCGCGTTGCTGGTTGCGAAAAGGGGAAGGACCGAAAGCTGCGTCAGCTTCACTTACTTCTTGGCGCTGTGACAGCTGGATTCGGTTCCGTTCCTGTATTTCCAGAGAATAGTTTCTGCATGGATTCGCGTATTGAATGAAAACTTGTCCGGGAGTTTCAGCATTTCATGTCCACGATACCCACACACGCAACCTGGATGACCCAGACCGAGTTGCGCATGAAGCCCCGCAGTTCCGAGCTGAAGAAGCTGGACGAGGCGATCAAGGCGCACGATCTGGCGAAGACGCCGGACAAGGTCAAGGCGGTGCGGCAGGCACTGGCGGCGTGGAAACGCGCGAAGGGCGACGGCTGGAAGATGAGCGAGCGCAACAAGGCGCCGAACTTTCCGTTCACCAACCTCAGCAAGGCGGTTTACGTCGATCTCAAGCTGCCGCCGGACGAGGTGGCCGCGCTGAAGTTCTGGGACGACTCGCGGCGCCGGAAGCTGCAGACCCTGTTCGAGGGAAAGCGGGTGGTGTTGCGTGTGGTGGACAGCTACGCGCAACTGCATCTGGCTCATAAGAACCTCACCGAGGCCATACAGGGCGCCAAGGCGACTGGCTCCGGTGCGGTCAAGACGGCGCTGCAGCCGGAGGTGACCCAAGCCGTCAACGACATGTTCGGCACGCAGATCGCGACGCTGAAGGATTTCGCCGCGCAGGCCGTGGCCGAGACCGGGACGGCCGGGATCATCCAGGCGATCGACCACGTGGCCAGCATGCTGCCGGTCATCAGCCTGGTGGCGGATGGCGGCAAGATGCTCTCGCAGTGGGGCATGGCCATCTACAAGGGCTATAAGCAGTACGAAACGTCCACGCACGGTTTCGCCATCGCCAGCGGCGACCCGGCGGCGGCATTCGCTGCGGTCCAGGCCCTGCTGGCGCGGGAAACGGCGAACCAGGTCGCGAAGGCTTCGATCACTTCGGCGGCGTTCGCCGCAAACACCGCCTTGCATGCAGCGAAGGGGGCCGGCGCGGTGCTGGCGCCGGCGGTGGGGGCCGCCAAGGCGGCGGCCAACGCGGCGCGCGTCATCGCCAAATTCGCCATCGAGTTCCGCGAGACCGTGATGGTCAACAAGGTGCTGAAGAATCCTGAGTTGCTGGACCTGCGGGCGTTCAAGACCTGCCCGTTACTCGGTGCCTACATGTTGGTGTGCTCGGATACCTCGGATCTGGTGGCCATGCTGTTCGACGAATTCGGCCAGGCCGGCTGGATGGAGGACATCGAGCCGCTGATCAGGAAGCATATCCACCCGGTACAGGATCGTGCGGCAGATCTGGTGCAAAGCTCGCCCTTCGTCATCAGCGGCGTGCCGATCCACAGGCCGCTACGCTCCACGTTGAGCGTGGGCAGCATGCTCAGTAATTTCCTCTGAACCGCATCGAGCCAGGGAGCGTCCCATGCAACCCGCCGCCCGCCTCACCGACATGCACGTCTGCCCCATGGTCACGCCCGGGGTTCCGCCCATTCCGCACGTGGGCGGACCCATCGTGTCGCCCGGCGCGCCCACCGTGCTGATCGGCGGCCTGCCGGCCGCGCGGCTGGGCGACATGGCAGTGTGCGTGGGGCCGCCGGACAGCATTGTCATGGGCTCGCCCACGGTGTTGATTGGTGGCCAGCCGGCGGCGCGGCTGGGTGACTCCTGCGCGCACGGTGGCACCATCGTGCTGGGCTGTTTCACGGTGTTGATTGCATGAGCAAACGCGTTAAGCGGAATGCAGCTTCGGTTCTCGTTCGTGCGCCGGCCGCAACGGTGGCGGTACCCGCCTGGCGCACCGTGTTGCAACAAGCCATGCAAGCGCATCAGGCCGACGACCTCGATACCGCCGAGCGGCTGTACCGCGAAGTGCTGGACCTGCGCGTGGCGCAGCCCGACGCGCTGCACTACCTGGGCGTGCTGTGCCACCAGCGGGGGCGCAGCGACGAAGGTGTGGAGCTGATCCGCACGGCGCTGCAGGGCACGCCGAAGCATCCAGACGCGCACAACAACCTGGGCAACATCCACAAGGAATGCGGCCGCCTGCGCGAGGCGGAGTGCTGCTATCGCAAGGCGCTGGAGTACGGTCCGCAGCATCACAACGCACTGAGCAACCTGGCCGTGGTGCTGGAGGCGCAGCAGCGCCCGCAGGAGGCGTTCGAAGCCTACGAAAAGCTGCTCAAGCTGGCGCCGGGTTTTGCCCAGGGCTACTACCTGCTCGGGCTGTTTCTACGCAACAACGCGCAAAACATCGAGCACATCGAGCAATCAGTGAACTGCTTTCGTGAAGCCTACGCGCGGCAGCCGCGCTTCGTGCAGGCCTTGGAGGCACTGAGCGTGTCGCTCTACACGTTGGGCCGCAAAGAAGAAGCCAAGCAAGTCTATCGTGACTGGCTGGAGCGCGACCCGGACAACCCGGTGCCGCGCCATATGCTGGCGGCCTGTGGCGGCGCCGAAGCGCCTGTGCGCGCAGACGACGATTACGTGCGCGACACCTTCGACAGCTTTGCCGACAGTTTCGACGAGCAGTTGCTGAAGAACCTGGACTACCGCGCGCCGGAGGTGCTCGCCGCCGCGCTGGCTGCTGTATTGCCAGCACCGGCGGCCTCGCTGGATGTGCTCGATGCCGGCTGCGGGACCGGCCTGTGCGCGCCGCTGTTGCGCCCCTATGCGCGGCAGCTGGCTGGCGTCGATCTGTCCGGTGGCATGGTTCGGAAGGCGCGCCAACGCGGCGGCTACGATGCGCTGGAGGTGGCGGAGCTGACCGCCTACCTGCAACAGCAATGTCGGGCCTGGGACGTGGTGCTGTCCGCCGATACCCTGGTCTACTTCGGCGAATTGGGCGTGGTGCTTGCTGCAGCCCATGGTGCCCTGCGGCCTGGCGGTTGGGTGGCTTTCTCGCTGGAGATGGAGGAGGGCGAAGAGGACCGCGCCACGCTCACTGCCAGCGGCCGCTATCGGCATTCGCACTGCCACGTGGTCCATGCGTTGGAGCAGGCCGGCTTCGACGACATACGCATCACGGAAGACAGCCTGCGCAAGGAGTTCGGCGTACCGGTGCGCAGTTGGGTGGTGCTGGCGCGGCGTGGCGACGGGCCGCAGGGAGCGTGAAGTCGCCCTGCTAGATCAGTTGCCGGAGGCAGTATGCAGCGGCAGGCGGTTACAGAGATGCGATGGCGACAGCTGGTTTGTCCGCGCCGGGTTGTCGTTGACTGTGGTCGTCGTTGCTTGGTCGTGATTCGAGAGCGGGACGCTGGGCCATATGCGTGGCTCAAGGGCAGCTGCCCCCATTGAGAGCGCTGTCGGGATCGCAATGCAGGCTTCCCCTGAGTGCGTTCAAGCGACCGCTGATCGGCCCGGTGCAGTGCACCTCGTGCTCGCTGCCATCGGGCAGGGTGAGGTGCAATCCCGCATGGCGTTGGCCGTGTGCCAAATAGTCGAAAACGGCATAGTCGTTGCCGGCATGGCCGAACGTGACTTCGGAGCGGCTGACCTGGTAACGCGAATAGTGCGCGAAGAGAAGCTTCTTCGTGCCGTTCGCTGGGTGGAGCGGGTATGCCAGTTCCACATGAGGCGGCCTGCCATATCGGTATTGCAGCGCCGACGGAACGTTGCCGCAAAGGCTCATGACGTTCCCTTGCGAAGTTTTGCAGCTGAAGTAGGTGGTTTCTCCGGCAAGACATTGCCCTTCGGCGTATGCCGGTGCGGCCTGTAAGTACAGGCTAGTCGCCAAGATGGCTATTGGCAGCACCGCAAGATGGCCCGCCACCCGGGGGCGGAGCGAGCCTGCGATCCTTCCGCCCCCGCCTTGGGCTCCCGCTCGAACGCAATGCCGAGCCTGTTGAGGTAACTCGTCAAATGTGTGGGGTGGCTCGCAGATCATCACTGCGGCATCAGCGTCGCAGGCAACGCGCAACACATGCTGGAGGAACGATGATAGGTGGAAGAGCGGGCGATACATGGATGGCTCCATTCGGGACGCTACGGCCTTGTCCAGGGGGTCGCCTTGCGCATGCGTTGCTCCACCTCGCGCAGGGTCCCTACTCCCATCAAGTCGGTGCTCAGGTGCGTGTCCAGTACGAAGCCGGCGGATTCGGCACGATAGACCAACGGTTGCGCTTGTTCGCTGCTGGCGCCTTCGCAGTTGCCGATCACCACGATGTCCCTGAACGTGCCGCGTCGTGGGAAGGCCACGGCCAGGATGCTGTCGCAGGCCGGTGGCCATAGACCGTCGTCCGGCTTGGGCAGTCGGTAGGCAAGGGCGCCGTTGCGCCACAGCTCAAAAGCGATGACCTTTGAGTGATCCGGGTCGTCCGGCAGCAGCCGGTAGCGGGCGATGAAGCAGACGTTGCCAAACGGCGGAAGGGAAACGTCGAACTTAGCGCTTGGGAGCACCTGCGAGTCGGCAACGTCGGCGCTGGTACATTGCCTGTTAGCGGTCTCGCGGGTTCGGGCTGCCAATGGTCCCGAGAAGCACATTGACGGGATCAGTAGTACGCCCACACAGAACGCGATGCCCAATGCATGGGTGCGAAGCATAAAACGACAAACATAGCCTTGTTGTCCGCGAGTGACCATGTATGCCGCCCGTTTGCGCATTCCAAGACAAGAGTCTAGGCAAGGACGGGGACGACCGCTATGGGTGCAAGGGCGGCCCGCTGAAGCCAGCGTAAGCTTAGCGAGATATTCTCAACGGTAACTGCAGACTATGCGAAGAGGTGCTCGCCGGATGCCCCGTGTTTCAGTCTTCGCATTGATCAGTGTTCTTTCATGGCCACCATTTGCAGGCTATGGGGCCGCTCTCCCCGCGCAGTTACTTGGACGTTGGCAGGTGGCCGAAGTGCAGGTGAATCGGGCGAGTGAGCGGCGGCTTGATTACCAGTACAACGATCCGCGCTTGCGCTGGCGTATCTTCGACTTTTCTGCAGCCCAGTTGATCGACGATACCCCTGAGGGTTATCCGTGCATGGTGCCGCAAGTCACCGAGACACGGATGCAATTGGGCAAGTTGATCAGTGGCAGCTTGGCAGGGGTCGAAGAGAGAGGTGACGCGACCCCGGAGGACTACGGGCTTGCCACGAAGCCGGACACCGTGGTCGATGTGGTCAGTATCCATTGCGGCAGCGGTCCCTGGCAGGGTGGCCTCGGCTTGGTCAACACGGGTGTGCAAGGCTCATGGCTATACATTGATGCCGATGGCAGCATGGTGTTGCGCTGGTACGGTGAAACACTGCTGATCCTGCGTCACCTGCCAGAAGATGCCAAGCCGCAGGCTTCGTTCGATTGCGCCAGGGCCGCCACGCCAACGGAGAGAACCATCTGCAGTTCCCTGCAGCTGGCCGCATTCGACCGCAGCGTGGCATCCGCTTATCGGGACGCGTATGACCAGTTCACGTCGGATCGCGCCAGCGTGGATCCGCTGGCGCGGCTCCAGCGCCGTTGGTTGCGCCAGCGTGATGCTTGCGGCGCAGACGCTACTTGCCTGCTGAAGTCAATGAAGCGGCAGATCGATGCGCTGGACAATCTGCCTGAGGTGGCTGAGTAGCGATGGGCCCACGCCGAGCTTGAGATAACTCGTCAAACGCTACGCAATTCGCGCAGATCATCACTGCTGCATCAACTGGTCGATGCGATTGCGCATGCTGTCGACGAGGCAGTTGGCGTCAGTGCCACAAGCGTCGCGCGACTCGATCCACTTGCGTTGGGCTTTGCGCAGGGAGCTGGCGTCGTCGCCGGACCGTCGCAAGGCGAACCGATAGGCAGCGGCTACGCTGCGGTCGTAGCCGGCAAGCGTCGCGGATGCGCAGATGGTCCTCTCGGCCGGGCTGTGCGCCTTTGAACAAGCAAATGAGGCGTGTATCGGCTGGTGGGTGTTATGTTTGCGCAATACGAGTATCTCGCCGCTACCGTCGTAATTCGTCAGTAGGCGGTCGCCGAAGGCCGGCACCAGCCATGCGCCGTTCCATGGTGATTGTTCGGGCGCGCAGTGCACCTGTAGCGGTGTGATCGACATGTCGGCGAGTCGAAGGCCGAAATCCGCAAGGGTCGGCTGCGTGGGCATTTCGAAGGATGCCGGGCGCGGAAAGCGGGTGCCGATGAAGTGCTGGAGCTTGTCGGCTGGCAGTGCGGTGAAGGCGGGGGCGTCGCAGGTGTGCGAGCCATCGTCGAGCCGGATGCCTGCGTCATCGATGACGAGCTGGCGGCCAAGCAGGCGAGGGTCGTCGGGAAAGTAAAGCCAGTGAGGTTGATCCTGGTGGTCAACGGCGACCTGGATCACCTCCCAGCGCCCTTGCAATGCGGCCGGTGTGGTAGCGGCGGCCGCTTGCACGGCAGCGCAGCAGGCAATGATTGCCCCGAGCAGGCGCAGCGACGGGCGATGGAGATGCAGTAGACGCATGTATGGCTCGACTCAGGATTTTGCGGCTATCAGGATCGTCTCGAACTGTCGTGCGATGCCGGCGATGTCCGCCGCGTGGTCGATGCCGTTGACCATGCGGCGGGCCCCGACGTAGTCGGTCTTGACGCCATGGAAGTAGGTGGAGAACTTCCTGCCGTTGGCGAAGCCCTTGCCCGTCAGCATGCCGTGCGCCATCACCTTGTAGGCGATTTGGGGTTGCAGCACGTCGTCCGGGTTCAACAGCAACTGGAGTCCGAGGTTGAGTTCGGTGCTGGCCTTTGCATAGTTCGACCACCAAGTCAGCTGCACGTAGCCGCGCCCGTAGTACGCGAACTCGCTGCCTTTGTCGTCTTTGTAGATGGTAGTCGCTTTCTGCGTTGGGGCCGTGCCCAGCCTGGCGCCCTGGGTGATCGCCTTATAGTTGCCCTCGGCGGTTACTGTGAATTGATCGCCATCCTGCTCCGTAACCCGTGCGCCTCCCTTCGGGAGGGGTTCCACCTTGACCGGGAGGAAATAGTTGCGATGTGCGCCATGGCCCACCTCCTCGACGGGCGACATAGTGGTTAGCCAGCGTTGCCGAGAGCGCACCAGCGGTCTTCCGTTCTTACCCAAGACCGGCTTGTGGTGTTTGTCTAATATCGGAGCGATCGTCTTCTCGAGTGAGGTCGTTTCCCAGTAGACCGTGGCGAGCATATAGGCCGCCCAGCGCAGGTCGGTAATGCGCGTGTCGGCTTCGATGAAGCCTACCAGCAGCTCAAAATGGGGGATGGCGGCAGAGTTGAAATGGGGCGATTTGCCGAACTCCCTAAGGAAACCCTGCTGCAACTTGATCCGGTCGTATTTCCCCTGCCACACGTAAATGGCGTTGGCGGCCTTATCGGCGGCCGATTGCGCTACGGCGGATTTGCCGAGCACCCGTGGTCGGGGTTTGGCGCCCGCGGCATGTGCAGGGTGCTCGGAACCCCTGGCGTGGTGGTGGCCCGGCATGGCTTGCTGCGAAATGGTGCCGGGAGCGGTCGGGTGGGCGTTGCGGTAGTGGGCCATGGGTTCCCTCCGATGACGATGCGCACCGGCTCGGGGTCGGTGAATCGCAAGACGATTCTAGACGTGTTGATCGCTCCGCGTATTTCAGCGATGGGCGGGGTCGGTAGCCGACGGCCGCACCGCGGCCGATGCCAAGATCGAGTTAAGTGCTCGCGAAAATATGCGCTTAATCAGTCGGTTGCGATCACCTTGGGCGTTGTCGCACGAAGGTGACCTGAAATTCCGCCGGTTTACGCAATAAGAACCATGGGAGGCTGCCTGCGGTTGCCGCTGGGGCCCGCATGTTTTGGGGATCGCTGATGGAGTCTGGGATGAGCATCGGGTGTGCTGGCGTCGGTGGGTATGCCTGCCCCATGGCAGCGGGGCGGTGGACTGGGCGCGCGCGCTTCACACCGGTCGACGCATCGCGGCTGGTTCCGATGGCCCGGGATTGCCGGTTGGTGGGGGACTGGACATGACTTACCGGATGACGATGACGTCGTCGCTCGGCGACAAGCTCAAGGCGGCGAGCCTTTCGGGCAGCGAGCAGTTAGGGCGGCTCTATTCCTACCAGCTGAAAATGTGGAGCGAGGACAACGGCATCGATCTGCTCACCCTGCTCGGCAGCGCCATCACGGTGGCGTACGAGGAAGGGAACTTCAAACGGCATATCAACGGCATCGTTGCCGAGGCATCGCAGACCGGTTTCGAGAGCTTCCAGGGTAAGTCGTACACGGCCTACTCGGTGACCCTCGTACCCAAGGCATGGTTGCTGTTGAACAAGGTGGATTGCCGCATCTACCTCAAGCAGTCCGTACCGGACATCATTAAGGCCGTACTCGCAGAAATCGGCTTCACCGATATCAAGCTCGACCTTAGCGCGAGCTACCCTGTGCGCGAGTACTGCGTTCAATACCGTGAGGATTACTTCAATTTCATCAGCCGGTTGATGGAGCAGGAAGGCATCTACTACTTTTTCCGGCATTCCGACGGCGTGCACACCATGGTGCTGGCCGATTCGTTGGGTGCGCATTCGGCCACCGACGGTTTCGCCACGCTGCCGTACCTGCCACAGGCGGGCGATAGTGGGGCCTTGAACGAGATCGCGCTCACCGAATTCTCGCCGACGCGCTCAGTGCAGACGATCAAATATTCACTAACCGACTACGATCCGCTGAAGCCGAAGGCGTCGCTGCTAGGCGTCGATTCGGTCAACAACGCTGACGGCAACCATTCGATGTCCGGCCTGGAGTCGTTCGACTACCCCGGCGAGCACGACTCCAGCGATCTGGGCAAGCACTACGCGCAGGTGCGTATCGAGGCGATCAATGCCGTGCAATCGCAGTTCTCGGGTGCGACCAATGCGGGTGGCCTACTGACCGGCGCGCTGTTCAAGGTGAAAGGGTTTCCGCAGGACAAGCTCAACCAAGAATACCTGGTGGTCGGTTCCACCATCCACATCGAGAACCCCATGCAGGGCGAGGAGGGCGAGCAGCTCTTCTGCAATTTCATCGCGATCCCGAGTAAGCAGCCTTTCCGCACCATGCCGGTCGCGGTCAAGCCGATGGTTGTCGGCCTGCAGACGGCGGTGGTCACTGGCAGCGACACGGCCGAAGACATCGCCGTGGACAAGTACGGCCGCATCCAGGTCACTTTCCACTGGAACAAGCCGGACAAGAAGAATGCCCAAAGCTCCTGCCCCGTGCGGGTGGCATCGGCCTGGGCCGGCAAGAGCTGGGGTGCGGTGAGCATCCCGAGGATCGGCCAGGAGGTGGTGATCAGCTTCCTGGAAGGGGATCCCGATCGCCCGCTGGTGATCGGTAGCGTTTACAACGCCGACAACATGCCGCCCTATGCGTTGCCCGACAACAAGACCCAGAGCGGCATCAAGAGCCGCAGCCTGCTCGGCGGCACCGACGACTTCAACGAGCTGCGCTTCGAGGACAAGAAGGGCAGCGAAGACTTCTTCATGCATGCGCAGAAAGACATGCACGAGGAGGTGGAGAACGACCACGTGGTCGTCATCGACCACGACGAGACGATCACCGTCAAGAACGACCAGACCACTACCGTCAAGCACGACCAGACGCTCACCGTCGACAACAACCAGACCGAGACGGTGAAGAACAACCGCAGCGTCACGGTGCAGAACGACGACACGCTCAAGGTCAGCAACAACGGCTCCACCAGCATCGGCCAGAAGTTCAAGCTCGACGCGGGCACCGAGATCGAGCTGGTCTGCGGCGCTTCCAGCATCAAGCTGACGAGCTCGGGCGATGTCGAGATCAAGGGCGTCAACATCAAGGTCACCGGTGACGCGACGATAAAAATGGCCGGCCAGGCCTCGGTGGACATCGGCGGCGGGGCCAGCGTGAAGGTGCACTCGGACGCGATGATGAACGTGGAGGGTGGCGCGATGACCACGGTGAAAGGGGCGATGCTGCAGCTCACCGGCGACGGCATGGCGAAGCTCGCTGGCGGTATCACGATGATCGGCTGAGGGGGAGCCATGTCCACGATCATGCAAGCATCGATGCAGATGGGCCTGTCGCCCGAGGCGACGGCCTGCCTGCGTCCGGACATGACGCCGCAGGCGGCGGTGCAGGCGCTGCTGGATGCAGGCGTCATGCCGGACGCGGTGAAGTTGTTGGCGCGGCTGTTGCCCAAGCGGTACGCGGTGGCGTGGCTGTGCCAGTGCGCGCGTGACCAGCCGCTGGAACTGGAGGACAAGGCGGGTGCCTCGCTGGCGGAGAAGTGGGTGCGCGAGCCCACCGAAAGCAACCGCCGCGCCGCCTTCGAATTCGCCAACTCCGGCGGCTACAAATCGCTGGGCGCGTGGCTGGCCGCGGCGGCTGGCTGGTCGGGCGGAAGCCTGGCGCCGTCCGCGCAGGAAACCCCGGTGCCCCCGCCGGAACATCTCACCGCCTGTGCCACGGTGGCGGCGGTCAACCTGATGGCCGCGCTGGTGGCCGAACGCTTCGCGGCACGCCGCGCGGAGTTCGTCGCCCGTGCCCTCAGCCTGCTCGGCACCGGCGACGCCGCTGCGGGCACCAGCGGAGCGTAGGCGTGTCGATGCAGGCACTGACATTGGCGGTACTCGGCCAGCAGGCCACACAGTTCGGCAGCCGCAGCCAGAAATCCTTCGAGGGCATCGGCGGCAGCGTGGGCCGTTCGGAGGATTGTGACTGGGTGCTGGCCGCGCCAGGGGTCTCGCGCATCCACGCCATGGTGCGCTGCCTCAACGGGATCTATTTCATCGAGGATCGCAGCACCAACGGCATGTTGCTCAATGGCGCGCCGCTGGCCAAGGGCGAACCCGCCGCGCTCAAGCACGGCGACCGCCTGCAGATCGACACGTTCGAGATTTCCGTGCAGGTACAGGCGCCCGCGGCGCCCGCACCCGAGCCGGCGCCGGCCGCCGTGCCGGCACCGCTGGCCGGCGATCCCCTGGCGGACTTCGGCTTGTCCGATCTGCTGGCACCGCTGGGCGCACCGGCCGCGGCCGCCGGCCCCAGCCTGATACCCGATGCGGCGGGCGCGATCAGCGGTGACCTCGATCCGCTGAGCTTCCTCGACGCCCCTTATGCGTCGCCGGCCGCGGCGCCCGCCCCCTTGCCGGCGGAACCGGTTCCGAGCTGGAACCACAGCGCGGGCATGGCCGACCACTTCCGCCCGCCGATCACCGACGTGCAGCGCCAGGCGCAGGTACTGCCGGAAAACTGGGATCTGACGATGGGCGACTTCGCGCCCCCGCCGGAACCGGCCGCACCGGTTGCGCCGCCCGTCGCGGTGCCGCCTGCCGCCGCACCGCCGCCGGTCGCTGCCTTCGCCGTCCCAGCCGCGGCGCCGCTGGCGGCCACCGGACTGTCGCCAGAGCTGGAGCAGATCCTGCACGTGGTGGCCGACGGCGTGATGGAGGTGCTGCGCGCGCGCGCCGAGATCAAGAACACCTTCCGCCTGCCGGTGACCATCATCCAGCGTTCGGAAAACAACCCGCTGAAGTTCGCACCCACGCCGGACGAGGCGATCCAGCGCATCCTTGCGCCGAACGGACCGGCTTTCCTGTCCGGCAGCGCCGCGTTCCAGGATGCCTTCGAGGACATCCGCTGCCACCAGATGGCGATGCTGGCCGGCGTGCGTGCGGCGTTCGAATCGCTGCTGGTGCACTTCAATCCCGACCGTTTCGAGCACGAGGCCGACGGCGGTGCCAAGCGCGCGGCCTTCGGCGGCAAGGGTCGCTACTGGGACCGCTACCGCGAGCACTTCGAAGAGCTGATGGGCAATCCCGACGAATGCTTCCGGCGCCTCTTTGGCGACGAGTTTGCGCGGGCCTATGAGGAACAACTGGCGCGGCTGAAATCGGCGCTGCGGTCAGGTCCGGCGCGACGCCCGTAACCCGCGGGCCGGCGAGTACAACGACAAGCGAGCGAACGCATGACGCAGAACAACAAGGTGGTTTGGAGCGAGGGCCTGTTCCTCCGGCCGCAACACCTGCAACAGCAGGAGCGCTACCTGGAGCGCTTCGTGGAACTGCGCGCAGGCAACCTGCGTCCGCACGCCTGGGGCTTCCACGAACTGGAACTGGAGGCCGACCTGCTCGCCATCGGCAAGCTCGGCATCAAGCGTGCGCGCGGCATCTTCCCTGACGGCACCCCGTTCGCGATGCCCAGCGACGATCCGCTGCCGCCGCCACTGGAGGTGGATGCGAACTGGCGTGACCAGACCGTGTACCTCACCTTGCCGCTGCGCTCGCCCACCCAACCCGACAGCGGGCGACCCGAGGCGCCGGCGGAGAAGCTGTTCCGCTTCCGCGTGCGCGAGGCCGAGGTGCGCGACGCCTCCGGTAGCACCGACGGCACCACGCCGCTGGAAGTGGGGGGCATGAGCAGCCGCCTGCTGCCGCAGTCGCAACCGATGGAAGGGCTCACCCGCATACCGTTGGCGCGCATCGTGGAGTGCCGCACCGACCGTCGCGTGATGCTGGACGACGCCTTCATGCCCACCGGCCTCTCCACGCAGGCGGTGCCTCGGCTGGTGACCTTTCTCACCGAGCTGCTGGGCATGCTGCACCAGCGCGGCGAGGCGCTGGCGAGCCGTGTGGCGCTGACCGATCGCGGCGGCGCGGCGGAGATCGCGGACTTCCTGCTGCTGCAGGTGGTGAACCGCTGTCAGCCGTTGGTCGCGCATCTGGCCGAGGCGCCCTTGCTGCATCCCGAGGAGCTTTACCGCACGCTGGTGTCGATGGCGGGCGAACTGGCTACCTTCACTGCGCCGGGCAAGCGGCCGTCCGCGCTGCCACCCTACCGCCACGAGGCCCTGCGCGAGAGTTTCGAGCCGCTGATCGCCGCGCTACGTGCCAGCCTCAGCGCAGTGATGGAGCAGACGGCCACGCCGATCCCGCTGCAGGAGCGCAAGTTCGGCGTGTGGGTGGCGGTGGTGCCCGACCTCACCCTGCTGGACAACGCCGCGTTCGTGCTGGCTGCCAAGGCCGACGTGAAATCCGAGGAACTGCGCCGGCAATTGCCTGCGCAGTCGAAGATCGGCCCGGTGGAGAAGATCCGCGACCTGGTGAACCTGCAGTTGCCGGGTATCCCGGTGTCACCGATGCCGGTGGCACCGCGGCAGATTCCGTACAACGCCGGCTATCTGTATTTCGAGTTCGACCGCCATGCGGCGATGTGGCGCGAGCTGAAGACCTCCGGTGGCATCGCGTTCCATTTCGGCAGCGGTTTCGCAGGGCTGGACCTGCAGCTCTGGGCGATCAGGGGAGGCTGAGGTCATGAACACGCCCAAAGGGCCTTACGACGACGATGCGATGCGCGATGCCACCGTGGTGCGTCCACGCGGCGGTGCGCCCGCGGCAACGCCGGCGCCGGCACAGGCACAGGCGCCGTATGCACCGCCACCGGCCGCCCCTGCGGCCTACGCTCCCGCGCCGGCAGCCGCCCCGCGTGCGACGTCGGTCGCGCCGGCCGAGATCAGCGCCTTCCTCGGCGGCGGTATGAACCCGCTGGTGCAGGCGGCCAGCGCGCTGCTGTTGCTCTCGGTGCAACTGCGCCACAGCGCCACGCCGCCCGACGCGACCCGTCTGCGCGAGCAGACGGTGTCCCAGGTGCGCCAGTTCGAGGCGCATGCGCAACAGGCCAACATCCCGCAGCAGACCGCGCTGGCCGCGCGTTACGTGTTGTGCGCGATGCTGGACGAAGCCGTGCTCAACTCGCCCTGGGGCGAACAGAGCGGTTGGGCGCAGCAGACCCTGCTGGTGGTGTTCCACGGCGAGTCCTACGGCGGCGCGAAATTCTTCCAGATCCTCGAGCGGTTGAGCGCGGATTTCTCCAGGCACCTCGACCTGATCGAGCTGATGTACATCTGCCTTGCGCTGGGCTTCGGTGGGCGCTACCTGATCGAGGCGGGCGGCCGCGCCAAGCTGGCCGACATCCAGGAGGACCTGTATCGGCGCATCCGCGCGCAGCGCGCGCCGGCGGCGCAGGAGCTGGCGCCGCACTGGCGAGGCATCCAGGACAAGCGCAATCCGCTGATCCGCTATGTCCCGCTGTGGGTGATCGTGGCTGCGGCAGCCTGCGTGCTGCTGGGTTCGTTCGTATATTTCCATGCGCGGCTGAACGCGCTGTCCGCGCCCATCAGCGCGCGGCTGGCGCAGGTCGGCCTGGAGAGCGCCACGCCGCCCGCGGCACAGCAGCTGGACCAGGCGCACCCGCCACCCGCGCATCCCACGCTGAAGCAACTGCTGTCGCCGGAAGAGCAGGCCGGGCAGTTGGTGATCATCGAGCAGGGCAACGGCCGCGAGCTGGTGCGTCTTTCCGCCAACGGCATGTTCGCATCCGGCGGCGTGGACGTGGCCGATGCCGAGCTGCCGCTGCTGCACAAGATCACCGCGGCACTGAACCAGGTGCCTGGACGGGTGATCGTGGTGGGGCATACCGACGACCAGCCGATCCACTCGCTGAAGTTCAAGGACAACTTCGCGCTCTCCACGGCGCGCGCAAATGCGGTGCTCAAGGTGCTGAGCGAGGGCCTGGACAACCCGGGCCGGCTCGAAGCCAGCGGCGCGGGAGATTCGCAGCCCATCGCGCTGCCGCCGAACCTGCCGGCCAACCGTGCGCGCAACCGGCGCGTGGAACTGATGTACATCCCCGAGGGTTGAACCTGTGGCCAAGTTTCTCAGCGTGTTGAAAAGCGGCTGGTTCATCACCCTGGTCGGCATCCTGTTGCTGGCGGTGCTGATCTGGCTGGGCGGCCCGTACCTCGGTTTCGGCTCCTCGCAGCCGCTCACCAGCGTGGCCGCGCGCCTGCTGCTGATCGTGCTGGTCGTGGTGGTTTGGCTGGCGATCCTGCAGGTCCGCGCGTGGCGTGCGCGCGGCAAGGCGCAACAGATGTCCGGTGAACTGGCCGGGCAGGGCGTGTCGGCCGATGACCGCAGCACCGCCGAGCGCAACCAGTTGCAGGCGCGCTTCCAGGAGGCGGTGGACACCCTGCGCAAGACGCGTCGCGGCGGCAACCTCTACGCGCTGCCGTGGTACGTGGTGATCGGCCCGCCGGGTTCGGGCAAGAGCACCCTGCTGCAGAATTCCGGGCTCAACTTCCCGCTGTCCGAGCGTTTCGGCAAGGAAGCCCTGCGCGGCGTGGGCGGCACGCGCAACTGCGACTGGTGGTTTACCGACGAGGCGGTGTTCCTCGATACCGCCGGCCGCTACACCCTGCAGGACTCCGATCGCGACGCCGATGCCTCGGCCTGGGCCGAGTTCCTCAAGCTGCTGCGCAAGTACCGCAAGCGCCGGCCGATCAACGGCGTGGTGATCGCGATGAGCATGTCCGACCTGCTCACCCTGGACGAGACGGGGCTGGCCGAGCACATCCAGGCAATCCGTCGCCGGCTGGAGGAGCTGGCCACGCACCTGCGCATCGGCGTGCCGGTGTACCTGAGCTTCACCAAGTGCGATCTGGTCGCGGGTTTCGGCGAATTCTTCGATGACCTCAACCCGGAAATGCGCAGCCAGGTCTGGGGCTTCTCGTTCCCGATCGACGCCACCATGGACGGCAGCGCGGCCAAGCGCTTCGGCGAAGAGTTTGACCTGCTGCTGCGCCAGCTCGACACGCGCATCCTCGACCGCCTGCATGCCGAGCGTGACCGCAACCGGCGCGCAGCCATCCTCTCGTTTCCGCAGCAGCTGTCCGCGCTGCGCGAAATCGCCAAGCGCTTCGTGGAAGGCGTGTTCACCGGCCACGCCTACGCGGCGCCGCCGCTGTTGCGCGGCGTCTACCTCACCTCGGGCACGCAGGAAGGCACGCCGATCGATCGCATGATGGGCGCGGTGGCGCGTACCTTCGGAGTGAGCGCGGAGCAACTGCATGCGCCTGGTGCACAGCGGCGCACCTTCTTCGTCGAGCGGTTGCTCAAGGACGTGCTGTTCGGCGAGTCTGGCTTCGCGGGGACTAATCCTTCGCTGGAGCGGCAGAAGGTGCTGTTGCAGGTGGCCTCCTACGCCGGCGTGCTGCTGCTGACGGTGCTGCTGCTGGTGGGGTTCGTCACCAGCTTCGGCCATAACCGCGCTTACCTTGCCCAGGTACAGACCGCGTTGCAGGCGTATCCGGTGCAAAGCGACGTGGATACGGCCACCACGCAGAAGGAGTATTTCGCCCGCGTGCTGGCGCGGCTGGAAGGCTTGTCCGCCGTGCAGGAAGCGGCGAACAAGTACCAGGGCGCCGTGCCGTTCGGCATGCGCTTTGGCCTGTACCAGGGCAGCGAGGTGGGCGGTCAGGTGCATGACGCCTACCTGCGCGAACTCAACGGCCTGCTGTTGCCCGGCGTAGCCGCCCAGTTCCGTAGCGGGCTGACCGGCAATGCCGGCGATCCGCAGGCGCTGTACTACTACCTCAAGGGCTACCTGATGCTGGGCGAGCCCAAGCACCAGAACCCCGACGAGCTGGAAGCGCTCACCAACATCGAGTGGCGCAAGGTGTTCCCGGGCGACGCGGTACTGCAGCAGGCGCTGTCCAAGCACTTCCATGCGCTGGTGGCCGAACCGGGCCGGCTGCGCGCGCTGAGCCTGGATCCCACCCTGGTGGAGCAGGCACGCAGCACGCTGCGCACGGCCGACCTGCCCACCCTGATCTACGGCAACCTCAAGCTCGGCGCCGCCAGCTCGAACTATCCGCCGCTGCAACTGGACAAGGCGCTGGGCCTGCTCGGCAACGTCTTCCTGCGCAAGAGCGGCGCGGCGCTCTCCGAGCCGATTCCTGCCCTGTACACGCAGCCGATGTTCCAGTACGAGGCGAGCAAGGGCGTGGCGCAGGCGGTAGACCAGTTCGCCAAGGACGACTGGGTGTTTGGTGCCACCAAGATCGACTCGCTGCAGAAGGCCCGTCTCACGCAGCAGGTGATCGCGCTGTACGAGCAGGACTACATCAAGACCTGGGATGGCCTGCTTGCCGACCTCGAGCTGCAGCCGGTCACCAGCATCCAGGACGCCAGCGCGATCGCCGCCAAGCTGTCCGGGCCCAGCTCGCCGCTGAAGGCGCTCTTGAACGTGGTGCGCGACAACACCAGCGACATGATGAAGGCACCGCCGCAAAGCGGCGAGGACAAGGCGTTGGCCGGTGCGCAGCAGGCGGCGCAGAAGAAGGCGGAGCAGAAGCTCACCCAGAACGCGTTGGCCCGGGCGCTGGCCTCTGCGGGCGGCGGCGCCGCCGCACCGGCGGAGCAGCAGCCGGGCGCCGCGATCACCGCGCATTTCGCCACCCTGGACCAATTGAGCGCGGGCGCGCCGGGTGCGGCGCCGATCGACCAGACGCTTCAGGTCCTCGACCAGCTGAGCAAGACGTTGCTGACGATGACCGACTTCAGCAATGCCGCCGGCCAGCCGAACCCCCAGCTGTTGCTGGCGCAGCAGCAGGCCGCCCAGTTGCCGCCGCCGGTCTCCGGCTGGGTTGCCTCGCTTACCGGCAAGAGCGAGTCGCTGGTGGCCAGCGGCACCAAGGGGGCGCTGGGCGACCAGTTCCAGCAGGCGGTGGGCAAGGACTGCGCCAGCTTCGTGCGTGGGCGCTACCCGTTCTCGCCGGACAGTCGCACCGACATCCCGCTGCAGAACTTTGGCGAGCTGTTCGGCAACGGTGGCAGCTTCGATACGTTCAACAAGCAGACGCTGTCCAAGCTGGTGGACGCCAGCGGCAGTACCTGGCAATGGAAGACCGGTCCTGGCGCAGTGGCTGGCCCGCCGGGCCTGCTGGCGCAGGCGCAGATGGCCGACGATATCCGGCAGATGTATTTCCGTGCCGGCAACGTGCCCGAGGTGGATTTCACCGTGATGGCGCCGCAGCTCGATGCCGGCATCGCCAAGCTGGAATTCGACGTGGACGGCCAGAAGTTCAGCTACCAGCCCGGCAGCGCGAGCAGCATGGCGATGAAATGGCCGGGGCCGCAGCCGGGCCATGTCACGGTATCGGCATGGGACGCTTCGGGCACCTTGCTGAGCACCTTCGACTACCAGGGTGACTGGGCGTTCTTCCGTGCGTTGCAGGCGGCGCACCTGCAGAAGCAGTCGGATTTGCGCTTCCTCGCCACATTCAACTTCGGCGGGCACGTGGCCAAGCTGGTGATCCAGGCTGGCAACCTGAAGAACCCGTTCCTCAATACCGAAGTGCAACGTTTCCGGTGCGGGGGGTAAGCGCATGCCGAATCCGACGGGGGTGGGATTCTTCGGCAAGCTTCCCGGTACCGGGGATTTCGTACAGCGGCGGTTGCCAGCTTCCTTCGTGGATGTCTGGGATCGCCATTTCGAGCAGGCGGTAAGCGCCAGCCGGGCGCGCCTGGGCGATGACTGGGCGCAAGCGTGGCGCGATGCGCCGGTGTGGCGCTTCGTGCTGGCGCCGGGCATCTGCGGCGATCCGGCCTGGGCCGGCGTCACCGGCGCGGCCACCGACCGGGTGGGGCGTTGCTTCCCCATGGCCATCGTGGCGCCGCTGGCCGATGCCGGCGCCGTCGCCGCGGCGTTACGCAACGAGGCCTGGTTCGCCGCTGCCGAACGTGTGCACCGCGACGGGCAGACCGGTGGCGAAGGCGTCGAGGCCTTCGACGCGCGTGTCGTCGCGCTGACCGATCCGCTGATCCCGGTTCCCACGTCGCGCATAGAGGCGCCCTCACAGGACTGGCGCTCTGCCAGCCTGTGGCGCCTGCCGCTAACCCTGATGGCCGATGCGGACATGCTTGGCGGCCTGTGGGCCGGGCTGCCGCCCGGTCATGCGCTGTGGTGGACGCTGGGTGCGCCACGCATGCCGGCCAGCGTGCTGGTGACGCGCGGCCTGCCCGAACCGTCCGCGCACGCGGGCATGCTCGACGCGGCGCATGCCGATAGGCCGCGTACCCAGGTCACGCCGCCGGCCGCGTCGGCCGCATCCCCGGCAGAGCCGCCACCGGCGCCGGTGCGCCTGCCCGACGACCTCTCCGAGTTGTTCGCTGACCTGGCGCCACGCCTCGATGCCATCGCGCCGCCGGCGAGTGCACCGGACGCTGCGGAAATCACCCAGCGTGCCGTCGACGTGGGCGGCGCGCGCGTGCTGCATCGTTACGACTGCGCGTTGACCATGGTGGTGGCCGACGACGGGGCGCCCGATCCGCGCCGCCAGGCCGCCGCCGCGGTGAGCGAACTGATCGAGCGCTTCGTGCCCAGCGATTTCGTCGCCGGCATGCAGGCGCTGCGCACGCGCCTGCTGGTGCTGCATCCACGCCTGCGCCAACTCGCCGCCGAGCACGCCGAACCGGTGCAGGAAGACGGCGCGGTGATCGCCGTGCGCGTCACCGGACGCTGGGCTGACCTGTTGCGCGTGGGTACCGCCCATGCGTGGCATTGGCGGGCCGGGCAGTTGCATGCGGTCTTCGCCCGGGGCGAGCCGCTGACCGGCGAGGGGGGGCTGGGTGGCGAACTGGACGATCTGCTGTTCAGCCGCACCTCGCCGGTCGCGCCGGGGCTGGGTGCGTCGGCGCAACCGATCTGCGACGAGGTCGTCTGCGAGATCGAGCCCGGCGACCGACTGCTGCTGCTGGCCACGCGCAAGCTCGCGGAATTGCCGCCACCGTTGTTGTCCGAAGCGCTGGCCCTGCCGTCGCCGGATGCCGCGTGCGCGCACATCGCCGCCGCCGCCAGGCTGGGAACCCATGCGGCAGGCTGGCCGCTGGCCGTGATCGAGGTGCAGCCATGACCCTGCATTACCAGTCCGCCGGCCGCACCGAGACCGGCAAGGTGCGCCGCCACAACGAGGATTCCATCCTGGTGCGCGACGACGTCGGCCTGTGGGTGGTTGCCGATGGTCTCGGCGGCCATGCCGCGGGCGACTACGCCAGCCAGATGATCGTCGAGCGTCTCGGCCGCGTGGCGCGCAACGGCAGCGTGTTCGACTTCATCGAGTCCATCGAGGACAGCCTGCAGCAGACCAACGCCGACCTGGTGGCCACCGCGCTGGAGCGCGGCAGCGACATCATCGGCTCCACCGTGGTGGTGCTGGTGCACGACAAGGACTTCATGCTGTGTGGCTGGGTGGGCGACAGCCGCGCCTATTGCAACGAGGGGGGGCGACTGCGCCAGATCACCCGCGACCACGTGCACGGCACCAAGGACGACGTCACCCAGTTTGGCGGCGGCGTGGCGGCGCCACAGCCCGGTGCGGGCGTGCTCAGCCGCGCGGTAGGTGCGGAGGAGCGCCTGTTCATGGACTGGGTGGTGGCCGGCAACCGGCCCGGTACGCAATTCCTGCTGTGTTCCGATGGCATCAACAAGGAACTGGCCGATGACGAGCTCGACCTCGAGTGCAGTCGCTATCCCGAACCGCAGGCCCTGCTGACGCGCCTGTTCGACCTGTCGCTGCAACGCGCCGCCCGCGACAACATTTCCGCCGTGATCGTGCGCCTCCAGGACTGACCAGAATCTTTTCATGACTTCTCTTGCCGAACTGATCGCCGACTACGAAGCCAAGCGGATCACGCTGCCCGGATTGTTCGAGGCGCTCGCCGCGCGCGACGACTTGCCCGACGACACCGTGCGCGAAGAGCACACCCTGCTGGATGCCATGGTGGCCGACGGTCGCCTCGAGCCGATGCTGGCGCGCGCGCTGGGCGCGAAGTTGCGCAGCCTGCATCCGTCCGCCGTGCCACCCGCCGCGGCACCTGCCGCGACGCCGGCGCCCGACGACGACGTGACCCGGGTGAGCGTGGCGCCGCAACCACCTGCGCCGCCTGCCGACGGCGACATGACCATGGTGCAGCCGGCCTCGCGTCCGCCCGCGCCGTCCGGCGAAGCCGACGCTACCGTGGTCTCGCCCGCATCGCACCGGCCCTCGTCCGACGCGCCGGCGCACACCGCCGTCACCGGTACCGGCACCCAGGGCACGGCTTCCAGCAGCAGCTTCAACCGCTCCAGCTGGGAAAAAGTGGCCGAGGCCGAGGGGGGCGACTACGCCAGCGTGGGCATGCTGCTCAAGGGGCGCTTCCTGCTCGAACGCGAAATCGGCCGCGGCGGCATGGGCGTGGTCTATGTCGCCCGCGACGAACGCAAGGTAGAAGCGCGCGACCGCGATCCCTACGTCGCGGTGAAGGTGCTGAACGACGAGTTCCGCCGCCATCCCGATTCGCTGATCGCGCTGCAGCGCGAATCGCGCCGCGCGCAGTTGCTGGCGCACGACAACATCGTGCGCGTGTACGACTTCGACAAGGACCGCACCATCGTCTTCATGACGATGGAGTACATCGACGGCACGGACCTGCGCACGCTGATCCGCGAGCGCGCCTACAACGGCATGCCGCTGCCGCAGGCGCGCCCGCTGATCGAGGGCATGGCCTGGGCACTGAAGCGCGCGCACTCGGCCGGCATCGTGCACTCCGACTTCAAGCCGGGCAACGTCATGGTCACGCGCGAGGGCGTGCCCAAGGTGTTCGACTTCGGTATCGCGCGCGCCGGCAAGCACCTGAGTGAAGCCACCGGCGAAGAGACCGTGTTCGACGCCGGTACGCTGGGTGCGCTCACGCCGGCCTACGCCAGCCTGGAGATGATCCAGGGCAAGGAGCCTTCGCCTTCCGACGACATCTACGCGCTGGGCTGCGTCACCTTCGAACTGCTCACCGGCAAGCACCCGTTCGATAAAGTCAGTGCCGAGGTGGCGTTGAACGAGGGCCGCAAGCCGCCGCCGGTGCCGGGCCTGACCAAGCGCCAGTACAAGACGTTGTGCGACGCCGTGGCCTTCCATGGCGAGCAGCGCCTGCAAAATGCCAGTGAGCTGATCGAGGGCCTGCGCGACATCAGCCTGCGCGAACGGCTGGTGCCGTTGCTCGGTTATGGCGCGGTCGCCGTCGCGGTCGCCGCCGGCGGTACGTGGGGAACCATCAGCTACCTGCACAGCCACCACATCGCACGCGTGATCGCGCGTTTCGCACCCACCGATGCCCACCACTACACCAACGAAAACGAGGCGATCAAGGCGCTGGACAGCCTCAGCGAGGACGACCGCAGCCGGCTGGTACTGAACCAGGGCGAGGCGATCCAGAATTTCCTGCTGGCGCGCATCAACGCCTACTGGAACCCCGCGCAGGGCCGTTACGACTTCGCCGGCGCGCAGCACGTGTTCGCGCTGCGCGACCAGCTCAAGCTGTATTCGCCCAAGCTGGACGCGCGCCGCACCGAGGTCACCGAGCAGAAGAACGACCTGCTGAATGCGCTGGACACCGAGTTGTCGAAGCGCATCGCCGCCGGTGCGATCTTCGAGAACCAGCCCGACAGCGCGGTGGAGACGCTGGACCGCATCCGTGCCATCGACCCGCACAGCGCGCTGTTGCACAACGCCGAGCTGGAACTGAAGTACGACATCGCGATCGGCCAATCGATCGGCGCCGACCATGTCGACGAGGCGAGCAAGCAATTGGCGCTGGCGACGCGCCTGTTCCCGGACTCGACGCGCCTCAAGCAGCGCGCCGCGCAATTGGCCGCGCTGGCCGCGACGGTCGCACCCACGGCGCCGGCACCCGCTGCGGTGCTGCAGAGCGTGCCGCAGGCGCGCCGTGCGCTGGCCGCATTGGTGGCCGCGCCGTCGACCAGTGCGCAGTGGCAGCAGTCGGTGTCCGCCGCCCTGGCCGCGTTGCACGATGACCAGTCGCCGGAAACGCGCAAGCTGGTTGACGCGCTGGGCACCGCCATCGCGGGCGTGGCCGGCCAGCAGACCGATGCCATGCACCTGCCACAGGACCTGGCGCTGGTGAATTTCGGCTTGCAATACGCACCGAAGTCGGCGCCGTTGCTGGCGCAGCGCGACAAGCTGGCCGCGCTGCAAAGCCAGGCGCAGGCCGAGCTGGACCAGGAGGCTGCCACTGCCGAGGTGGAGTCGCGGATCGAATCGCTGCGCCGTGCCGCCGCGGCCGACGACAGCGCCAAGGCACTGGAATCGCTGACCCGCATCCGCACCCTGCAGCCGACCAATCCTTTCCTTGCCAAGGAGGGGCCACAGCTGGTGGCGCAGGCCTACCTAGGCCAGGCCGATGCCCAGTTCCAGCGTGGCCGGTACACCGCCGCGTCGAACCTGCTGGCGCAGGCGCAGAAGGGCCTGGGCAACCGCAGCGACCTGCGCAACGCGCAGGCCCGCTATGACCTGGCCGCTGCGCTGCTTAAAGCGAACGGTCACCCGCTGGCCGACGCCGACTACCAGCGCCTGCGTGGGCAGTTGGTTGCCGCGCGCAAGGCCGACGC
Organism: Pseudomonadota bacterium; assembly: GCA_021805685.1. Taxonomy (GTDB): domain Bacteria; phylum Pseudomonadota; class Gammaproteobacteria; order Xanthomonadales; family Rhodanobacteraceae; genus Rhodanobacter_A. The sequence goes on along the minus strand of JAJZET010000016.1, from coordinate 24,562 downwards.
GCAAGGCCTGGCCAACCTGGAGTCCGAGCTCAAGCAGCACGGCCGTTTGCCGCAAGGCAACCTTTCCAGCCTGCTCGACAGCCTGAAGCCGAGCACCACCAGTGCCACGGGTGCACCCGCCGCGGCGCCCGCGCCAGCGACTCCCGCCGCCACGACGCCTGCGCTGGCGCCCGCCACGGCGGCGGCAAACAAGCCGGCAAGCGGGGCCGCCGCCCAGCCCGCGAACCCGGTCGCCGGCACGACGACGCCCGCGGCCACGAGCAACGCCAGCCCCACCGCGGCCAGCGATCCGTGCGCGCGTCCCGCGCTGGTCGGCAAGGGTCGCGTCTGCTTCGACACCCTGGGGACCAACGGTCGCGGCCCACTGCTGGTGGTGGTGCCCGGCATTGGCGGCGGCAAGCCCTATGCCCTGTCGCGTACCGAAGTCACCATCGGTGATTTCAACCGCTATTGTCGCGCCACCCATGCCTGTAGCGAGACTTCGCCGGGCGATCGTGACGCGGCCAGCTTGCCGATCAGCAACATCAGCCTCGCGCAGGCCAAGGCCTACGCGCAGTGGCTGAGCAGCGCCAGCGGCTACACCTATCGGCTGCCGACCGATGCCGAGTGGGTGCACGCGGCCCACGCCGGACGCCACTGGAAGCAGGCGCAGGACAGCAACTGCATTCCGCCAGGCAGCGACGACAGCAGCGGTGGCGGGCCGATCTCCGCCCTGGGCCGCGAGGCCAATCCCTGGGGCCTGGTCAACATGTCTGGCAACGTCTGGGAATGGACGACCAGCGGCGGCGGCGTGATGGCGCGCGGTGCCAGCTACAACAGCTACTGGTCCGACTGCACGGTCGACACCAGTCGCAGCGACAGCGGCACTGCGCAGAAAGACGTCGGGTTCCGGATATTGCGGGAGCTGAAATGAGCGAACGTGAGCAGCGGATCAACCAGGGCTTGCGTGTGCTGGACGAGGCCCATTACAGCGGCCGCATCAGCCGCGAGGAATACCGCAAGCGCCGTCGCCAGTTGCTCGGCTCGCTGTGCGACAGCCACGGCATCACGGCCCGCAACACCCTGCGCACCCGCATCACTCAGCAAGGCGCGCGCGCCGCCGCGGTCCCGGCCGTGAAGGCGCCGGCCGTCCCCCATCCGGTCCAACGCACTGTGGCCTGGAAGCCGCTGCTCGCCTTTGGCGGCGGCCTGCTGCTGTGTGCACTGTTGCTCTACTGGCTGATGCAGGTGAACTGATCCGAACCCTCGTCCTCGCTGGCAGGGCGGGAAGCCGGGCCGCGGGACTGCATGGCTTCCGCTTCGAGGGCAGAGTTGCGCTGGGACTGGGGTTTGATCGAAAGGGTCAGGGTGTGATGGCTATCACGTTGATTGCCATGAGGAAGTGGTAGGCAATCCGGTGAGTTTGGGGGCTCCGTTGCGGGTGTCGCGGCGGAGGATAACGTCGCACGCCCCAGCCAAGTCGGCGCCCGCCATGACCGGAAACCCCGCTGTTTTGCGCATTGCAAGCCAGGGACAGTCTGGTTTTGTTGCTTTCGACCACGTGAAGGGGATTGCCGTGCGCAGGGTTTGTCTGGCAGCCGCGTTGGCGCTGATTCTGGGAACCGGGGAGGCATGGGCGCAGGCAGCCAGCGGCAGTCCGCCGCCGCAGATCCTGGTCAGCGGTGTGCCGGCCAATGCGGGTCCGGCGGCGCAGTCCACCGTGCAGGACATCATCGACCGCGCCTACCAGCAGGCGATGGCGGCCGCCGGCAAGGGGGGCGCGTTGAGTACCGCGCAATTGCAGGCGCTGGCGGCGCGGATCACCGCGACCCTGCACAAGGCCGGTTTCACCGATGCGCATGCCTACCTGCCTGAGCAGGTGGTGGCCTACACGATGCATGTTCCGGGCGTGGCGAACGTGGCGGCAGCGCCGGTCCAGGTCCAGCCGGCGGTGATCCCGCCGCCACCACCGCCCGATCGCCTGGTGCCCCCGCTGCGGGACCGCGACTCGGGCGCTGCCCAGACGCAGCAGATCGTCGTCAGCGGATTTCGCGTGGACGGCGTGGGCCAGCACAAGAAAGCCGGCATCACCCCCGCGAGCATCCAGGCGCTGGCCGATGCCCAGTTCCGCAAGCTGGGCGGCAACGCATCGCATCCGGCCAAGCTGGGCTTCGACCAGTTGCAGGGCGTGGCCGACGCCATCACCCATCGTTTTCGCGCGGCGGGTTTCATCCTGGCCACCGCGTATCTCCCGGCACAGACAGTGGGCGCGGATCACGTGGTGCGCATCCACGTGCTGGAGGGCGAGATCGGTCGCATCATCGTCAAGGGCAACAAGCATTACCGCGCCGGCGTGATCGCGGCGCCGGCCGAAAAGCTGCGCGGCAAGGCACTGCAGAACAGTGCGGTAAGCACCGCGCTGCTGTACGACCGCGACCTGCCGGGCGTGTCGGTGACCGCAACCTTCCAGCCCGGCGAGAAGACCGGCGACACCGACCTGATCATGGTGGCGCGCGAAGCCAAGCCGTACACCATCACGCTGGGCGCGAACAACTACGGCACCGAGTTGACCGGACGCTATCGCGCGGAGGCCGGCATCACCTGGAACAACCCGCTGGGCATCGGCGACAGCCTGGCCGCCAATGTCGATTACGCGCTGGATCCAAGCCAGAACGTGTTCGGTTCGCTGACCTACCGTGCGCCCACGGTGGTGGTGCCTGGGCTCAGTGGGGTGCTGGGCGCCACACGCAGCGACCTGCAGATCAACTCCGGTGCGTTCGCCAACCTGCATGTGAAGGGACCCAGTACGTCCTACTTCGGCGGTGCGGACTGGAAGTTCGTCAACGATACCGACCTGAAGATGCTGGGGTCGTTGCACCTGATCCGCGAGGAGTCGAAGCTGGAACTGGGCGGCTTCAACTTCCCATTGTCCGACGAGCGCTTCAAGCTGGCCGAGCTGGGCTTCGGCATGGAGCACACCGACAAGCGCTTCAACGGCGTGGACCTGCTGCAGGTGAGCGTGCGCAAGTCGATCAGCGACGATTCCAAGCAGCCCGACCTGGTCAGTCCCGATCACGCCAGCAACTTCCTGTCCGAACGCCTCTCGTATACCCGGCTGCAGTTCCTCACCAAGACGCAGCGGCTGTACTTCAAGTTCAACGGGCAATACAGCAACGACGTCCTGGCGCCGCTGGAGCAGTTCGTCATCGGCGGACCGGACAGCGTGCGGGCCTATCCGATCGCCGATGCGCTGAGTGCCCGCGGGTACTACACCGCATTGGAGTATCACGTGGACGCGCCAGGGTTCAGCGCCAAGCCTTCGCCGTTCCACGGCCGGCCGTGGCGCGAATTGCTCGAGGTGGAAACCTTCCTGGACTATGCGCGCGGCTTCCCGGTGGCGAAGGAGCGTGCCACTGGCCTGAAGCCGGTGACCTACAGCGGCGTCGGCGCGGGCTTCATCTTCCGCCTGCCGTTCTACCACCACCTCGAATTCCATCTCGACGGCGCCGTGCCGCTGGGCAGCCAGGATGCTTCGAACAAGCATGGCTACCACGTCTACGCGCGGCTCGGCCTTGCGTTTTGAGCGCCTGCGTATGCCCACCCAGCGCCCGAAGGAGCGGTCCGGTTTGCCCGCGTCGCAGCGCCATCGCTCAGTCGTGCACCGACGTCCACTCCTTCGTTCTTCCTTGGCCTGCGCGCAAACCGATCCGGGCGCGAGGCGCGTGTTGATCATCGACAGGTTCTGACGGACAACGACCATGAACACGATTTCCCGCACCCTTCAGCGCAACTCCCGTCGGCCGGCGGAGCCGGCGACGGCCTTGCCGCGCCTGCGGCAGCAGCGGCTGGCGTTGAGCCTCGCGCTGGCGCTCGGTTCGATGGCGTTTTGCGGCGGCGCCACGGCTGCGGCGGTGGGCGGCGTGGCGGCCACCACCATGCCGGTCGGCGGCGTCGTGGTGGGCGGCGTGGGGTCGATCACGCAAAGCGGCACCAGCACCGTGGTCAACCAGCAGTCCGCGCTGCTGGCACTGAACTGGCAGAGCTTCAACCTGGGCAAGGACGCGACGGTGCTGTTCAACCAGCCCTCGCACAGCGCGATCGCGCTCAACCGCATCTTCGACCAGAACCCCAGCCAGATCTTCGGTCACATCAACTCCAACGGCCAGGTGTTCCTGATCAACACCCACGGCATCATCTTCGGCAGCAGCGCCCAGTTGAACGTGGGCGGGCTGGTGGCGAGCACGCTTGACCTCACCCCCGACGATTTCCTCGCTCGCCATTTCAACCTGGACGCGCACGGCGGTCACGCCGGCATCGTCAACCACGGCACCATCGAAGCGGCCAGCGGCGGTTCGGTGAGCCTGATCGGTGGCAAGGTGGAGAACGATGGCCTGATCGTCGCGAACCTGGGCAGCATCCACCTGGACGGTGCGGACAAGGCTGTGCTCGATTTCAGCGGTGACGGTCTGGTGGGCGTACAGATCACCGGCGCGCTGCAACATCGCCTGAGCGCCGACGAAGCCGTGGTGACCAACAAAGGTACGCTGCAGGCCGACAGCGGCACCGTGGTGCTGCAGGCTTCCGCCGCAAAGGACCTGTTCACCAACCTCGTCAACAACAGCGGCGTCATCGACGCGCATGGCATCAGCACCGACGGCGGCGTGGTGCGGCTGATCGGCAACGGTGGCAATACCGTCGACAGCGGTAGCATCGACGCGTCCGGCAGCATCGGTGGCAACGTGCAACTGTTGTCCGACCAGAACGTAGGCGTGATGGGCGGCAGCATCAATGCTTCAGGTGCCAACGGCGGCGGCAGCATCCGCGTGGGCGGCGGTTGGCAGGGCGGCGAGGGCCTGCAGACGGCATCGGCAACCTACATCGCGCCGGATGCAACGCTCGATGCCGATGCCACGCAAAAGGGCAATGGTGGATCGGTGGTGGTCTGGGGCAACGATGTCGCCAATTTTTACGGAAACATCAGCGCCCGCGGCGGCGCGCTCGGCGGCAATGGCGGGCGCGTGGAAACATCATCGCATCACGGGTTGAATGTGCAAGGCGGCGTCGATGCGTCGGCGCCGAATGGCCTTGCGGGCCTGTGGTTGCTTGATCCCTATGATGTCACGATCAATAGCACCGGTGGCACGACTTTCGCCAGCCCATTCACGGCTGCCGCCACTTCGACGATCCTCAACACCGACATCAATGCCGCTTTGAGTGCCGGCACCAGTGTTTTCGTGTTCACCAACACTCAGGCCAGCAATAGCGGTGTTGGCAATGGCGATATCACCGTCAGTGCACCCATCCTGGCCGCTGGCAGTGGCGCTTCGTTGTATCTGAAGGCGGCCGGAAGCATTTTCCTCGACAGCACGATCACAGGGGCCAGCGGCGGCGGCAGCAACCCACTCAGCGTGCACCTGTGGGCCAATTACGCTGGCGGCGCGACCGATACCACTTACAGCTCCAACACGAGCTGTGCCTCGACCACCAGTTGCCAGATCGCGATGGGTGACACGGCGACGGCCGGGATCACCGCCCAGGGTGGTGATGTCGATATTGAAACCACCGGCGCCTTCAACGTCGGCAATAATTCGACCGCGACGGCGAGCTCGATCGACACCGGTGGTGGCAGCCTCGCCATCACCGCCGCGGGTGGTACCAGCATCAACAGCAAGGGCACGCTGACGCTTTCGGGCGCAAATACCGTCGATCTCGGCAGCGTGGTAGATAACGGTGCGCTGGACGTGTCCGGCCTGACCAGCGGTGTGACGTTCGCAACCCTGTCGGGGGCGGGTGCGGTGACGCTTGGCGCGCAGACACTGACCTTGAGTGCGGCCAACAACGACACGTTCAGTGGCATCATCGGTGGTACCGGCGGCCTCGTGCTGACCAGTGGCACGGAAACGCTGTCGGGCGCCAACAACTACAGCGGCGCCACCACGATCAACGGCGGTACTCTGGCGTTAGGCAGCGGCGGCAGCATCTCCGATGCCAGCGTGGTGGGTGTTGCCAGTGGCGCCACGTTCAACATCTCGAACAGCGGTGGCGCAACGATCAAGAGTCTGTCAGGTGCAGGTGCGGTGACGCTTGGCGCGCAGACACTGACCTTGAGTGCGGCCAACAACGACACGTTCAGTGGCGGCATTGGCGGCACTGGCGGCCTCACGCTGACCAGCGGCACGGAGACGCTGTCGGGCACGAACGGCTACAGCGGCGCCACCACGATCAACGGCGGTACTCTGGCGTTAGGCAGCGGCGGCAGCGTCTCCGATTCCAGCGTGGTGGGTGTTGCCAGTGGCGCCACGTTCGACATCTCGAACAGCGGTGGCGCAACGATCAAGAGTCTGTCAGGCGCGGGTGCGGTGACGCTTGGCGCGCAGACACTGACCTTGAGTGCAGCCAATAACGACACGTTCAGCGGCGGTATCGGCGGCACCGGCGGCCTCACGCAGACCAGTGGTACGGAAACGCTGTCGGGCACGAACGGCTACAGCGGTGCCACCACGATCAACGGCGGTACTCTGGCGTTAGGCAGCGGCGGCAGCATTTCCGATGCCAGCGTGGTGGATGTCGCCAGTGGCGCCACGTTCAACATCTCGAACAGCGGTGGCGCAACGATCAAGAGTCTGTCAGGTGCAGGTACGGTAACGCTGGGTGCGCAGACACTGGTCTTGAGCGCGGCCAACGGCGACACGTTCAGCGGCGGCATTGGCGGCACTGGCGGCCTCACGCTGACCAGCGGCACGGAGACGCTGTCGGGCACGAACGGCTACAGCGGCGCCACAACCATCGACAGCGGAGCCACGCTGCAGATCGGCGACGCGGGGACGACCGGTTCGATCGCGAGCGACGTGACGGACAACGGCACGCTGGCGTTCAAGCGCAGCGACGCGTTGACCTATGGCGGCGTGATCTCGGGCGGCGGCGTGTTGCAGCAGCTTGGCGCAGGCACGCTGACGCTGACCAACACCAATACCTACAGCGGCGGCACCACGATCCTTGCCGGCACCTTGCAACTGGGCGACGGCACCAATGACGGTTCGATTACCGGCGACGTGGCGAACAGCGGCGCGCTGGTGTTCGACAACACGGCCGCGACGACGTTCGGCGGGGTCATTTCCCAGACCGGCACGCTCACCCAGAAGGGTGCCGGCACGTTGACGCTCACGGGCACGAGCACCTACACCGGCGGCACAGCGATCAATAGCGGCAGCACGCTGGCGTTGACCGGCACGGGCAGCCTGGCCGATTCGGGTTCGGTGATCGCCAACGGTACGTTCGACATCTCAAACACAGCCAGCGGCGCAAGCATCGTCAGCCTTGGCGGCTCGGGCACGGTGACGCTGGGCGGGAAGAAGCTGACGCTGAACAATGGCCTCTCGTCGCCGGTCGCCAACAACACCTTCAGCGGCGTCATCGGCGGTACGGGCGGCCAACTGGCGCTGACAGGCGGAATGGAGGTGCTGACGGGCGCCAACACTTACGACGGCGGCACCAGCATTTCCAGTGGCACCACGCTGCAGGTGGGCAACAACGGCACGACCGGCTCCATTGCCGGCAACGTGACGGACGGCGGCACACTGGCGTTTTACCGCACCGATGCATTGACCTATGGCGGCGTGATCTCGGGCGGCGGCGTGTTGCAGCAGCTTGGCGCAGGCACGCTGACGCTGACCAACACCAATACCTACAGCGGCGGCACCACGATCCTTGCCGGCACCTTGCAACTGGGCGACGGCACCAATGACGGTTCGATTACCGGCGACGTGGCGAACAGCGGCGCGCTGGTGTTCGACAACACGGCCGCGACGACGTTCGGCGGAGTCATTTCCCAGACCGGCACGCTCACCCAGAAGGGTGCCGGCACGTTGACGCTCACGGGTGCGAACACCTACAGCGGCGGCACCACGATAAATGCCGGCACGCTTCTGGTGGGCAGCAACACGGCGCTCGGCACTGGTGCGGTGAACATGGCGGCTGGTACCGCGCTGGGTTTTTCCGCGAACGGCCTGAAGCTGGCAAACAGCTTCACTTTGAACGGCAGCGCCGGCAGCGGCGCGATCATCAGCGTCGGCAGCGGCAATACCGAGGAGATAGATGGTGTGCTGTCGGGCGGCGGTTCGTTGACCCTGAGCGGCGGCGGCACCCTGCAATTGAGGGAAACAGGCTACGCCAACCCCGACAGTACCTACTCCGGCGGCACCACCATCGGTACCGGAAGCACACTGTCGATCAACCACGCTTTCCAGCTTGGCAGCGGCGGCACGATCACGATCGACGACGGCACGCTGGAAGTTGGCGGTGGCGGCACGACCCTCGACCATGCAGTGGCCCTGCAGGGCATTGGCGGCACCATCAGCATCGACCCCGGCAGCAGCCTGTGGGTCAATGCGGCGATCACCGGCAGCGGCAGTCTCCTGCAGTCGGGATCGGGCACGATCACCTTCATGTCGGGCGCGAGCGTCGACATCAGCGGCGACCAGACCTACGACAATGCGGTCACGCTTGGCGCGAACACGACGCTGACCAGCAGCGGAGCCAACTCGGCCATCCATTTCCTTTCGACTGTAGACGGGGCATACACACTGACGGCGAACGCGGGCGGAAGCGTTGCCTTTGATGGCACCATCGGCAGCGGCACGCCGCTGGCGGGCCTGACCACGGACAGCGGCACCTTCAGTGCGGGCAGCACGCTGGATATCGGCAACCTGTCGATCACCACCACGAATGGAGCGATCGCGCAGAATGCGGCCTGGACGGCGAGCGGTGCGGCGAGTTTCAGCGCTGGCGCCAACGCCATCGCATTGACCATGCCCGGCAACGATTTCGCGGGCAATATAAGCCTGAGCAATAACGGTGCGAACAACGTGGCCGTCGACAACGGTAGCCATGCCTTGAGCCTTGAAACTGTGGGTGTGGGGTCTGGGACGTTGAGCCTGGCTGGCAGCGGAATCAGCCAGACGGCCACGGGCAGCGTCACGCAAGCGGCGGGCGCGGGCGCAGTCACGCTGAACGCCGGTGCGGGGGCGCTCACGCTCACCAACAACGCGAACGACTTCAGCGGCGTGGTGGGCATCACCGGTGGCACGACGCAAATCACCAGCCAGAGCGGCTTGACACTTGGTGATCTTGCCACTGGTGCGCTGACCGCCATCAGTAGCACTGGAGCGTTGAATTTGTCGGGTAACGGCACGGTCAGCGGAAGTTTGCATGCCCAGGCTGCGATGTCGATCACAGTCAATGGCAACCTTACGAACTTAACCGGCGCGGCATTTACCGGGACGAGCCTGGCGGGCAACGGTAGCCTAGTCGGTACGGGTTCGATCACGGGCCTTGGCAGCACGACGGTGTTCAACCTGACTGGCAGCGCCACGGGCAAGGCCGGCGGTGTCGCCTTTACGGGCTTCACTGCCGCCGATGCGACGACCGTCACGGGTGCAGCGGGTTTCGACAGCGCGACCAAGAGCAGCGAAGGCATGACCTTCGCCAGCGCCACGAGCGTGGCGGGTAGCGGGGCGATCACGGGGCTTGGCAGCACGACGTTCACCCTGACGGGCACCACGGCAGGCACCGCCGGGGGCATCGGTTACAGCGGCTTCAGCGCGGCCGACACGACGGCCGTCGCGGGTGCGGCGGGCTTCGACGACAGCGCCAAGAGCAGCGAAGGGATGACGTTCGCCAATGCCACGACGGTGGGTGGCAGCGGCACGATAGCGAACGTCACCGGCAGCTTCGACGACAACGCCAGGACCTCGTCGGCAAGCCATATCGTCTACAGCGGTTTCGGTGCGGTGACGGGTACGGGCGGCAGCGTGACGGATGTGACCGGCAGCTTCGACCTTGGCACGAAGGTCTCGGGCGCTTCGGGCATCAACTACAGCGGCTTCGGCGTCACCACGCTGACCGGCAGCGGCAGCGGGGCGACGATCGCGGGCAGCGGGCAGACCTACACCCTGGACAACAGCACCGCTGACAAGGGCAGCAGCGGCGGCGTGAGCTGGACGTCGTTCGGCAACATCGCCGACGGCACCGGCACGGTGAACTTCGGCACCGGCGGCAGCGTGAGCGGTAATGTGACGGCGCAGGTGCTGAAGTACGGGAGTTACGGCAGTGCGGTGACGTTCGACCTGGCCGATGGCGGCAATAAGACCACGGGTATCGGCGGCCGGTGGACGGGTGTCACGGTGGTGGCGGGCAACGGCAGCAACAGCGCGATCACGGGCAGCAGCACGTTTGCCTTGAGCAGTGCCAACGCTGGCTCGGCCGGGGGAATCGGCTTCAGCGGTTTTACCGCGGCCGATGCGACGACCGTCACGGGTGCAGCGGGTTTCGACAGCGCGACCAAGAGCAGCGAAAGCATGACCTTCGCCAGCGCCACGAGCGTGGCGGGTAGCGGGGCGATCACGGGGCTTGGCAGCACGACGTTCACCCTGACGGGCACCACGGCAGGCACCGCCGGGGGCATCGGTTACAGCGGCTTCAGCGCGGCCGACACGACGGCCGTCGCGGGTGCGGCGGGCTTCGACGACAGCGCCAAGAGCAGCGAAGGGATGACGTTCGCCAATGCCACGACGGTGGGTGGCAGCGGCACGATAGCGAACGTCACCGGCAGCTTCGACGACAACGCCAGGACCTCGTCGGCAAGCCATATCGTCTACAGCGGTTTCGGTGCGGTGACGGGTACGGGCGGCAGCGTGACGGATGTGACCGGCAGCTTCGACCTTGGCACGAAGGTCTCGGGCGCTTCGGGCATCAACTACAGCGGCTTCGGCGTCACCACGCTGACCGGCAGCGGCAGCGGGGCGACGATAACGGGCAGCGGCCAGACATATACCCTCACCGGCGCCAATGCAGGCAATAACGGCACGATAGGCTGGACGTCATTCGGCAACATCGCTGACAGCGGCAGCGGCAGCGGCACGCTCATCGCAACCAATCAGGCGTGGGCACTGACCGGGGCAAACCAGGGCACGGTGGGCGATCTCTCTGGGACGTTCACGGGTATCGGCTCGCTGATCGATACCGGCAAGGGCTATATCTCGATGCATTCCGGGGCGGACGGCAGCCTGTCCGGCAGCCTGAATGCCGGTAGCCAGGGCACGCTGGACTATTCCGGCTACACCACGACAGTAAATATCAACCTGGGGGGTGGCGGTACGACCGGTATTGGCGGCACCGTTGCGGGTATCTCGGCCATCAAGGCGGACAGTGATCTGGCCGTCAACGGCAGCCTTGCTGGCCCTCTCGCGATTACCGTGACCAATCCGGGTGCCACCACTACGCTGGGCTTGCTCAACGTCGGTACGGATCTTTCGTTGAATACTGATGGTGCCGTGCAGCAGGCCAGCGGGCCGCTTACGATCGGTGGCACCACCACGATCCAGGCCGGCGGCGCCATTGCCTTGACCAACTCGGGCAACGATTTCGTCGGCGCAGTGATGGCCGACGGGGCAGGGATTGCGCTGGCGGACAAGAATGATTTGACGATCGCAGCACTCATCGATAGCGGCAACAACAACGTGAGTCTGGTTGCCGGCGGCGCGCTCACGCTGCCAAACGGCGCAATTGACGCTGGCACCGGGAACCTCTCGTTTACGGCGAGCGGCACATTGAGTGACGTTGGCGCCCTGTCCGGCAAGAACATCACCCTGAACGGCGACGCAGGCGTGAACCTTGCCGGCAATATCGGTGCCAGCAGCTCCCTGACGATCGGCAGCCATGGCGGAGCCATCAACCAGACGGCTGGTGTCATCTCCACTGGCACGTTGACGGGTAGTTCGACCGGCAGCACCTCTTTGAACGGAGCGAACCAGATCGGCACGCTGGGCAACTTCAGCGCGAACGGATTCAGCCTGTCGAACGCACAGGTGTTGACCGTGGCAGGCACGATTAGCGGAGGCGCTGGAGCCACCAACATTGCCACCACGGCGGGCGCGCTCACGGTCTACGGTGATGTTTCAGGCAGTTCGGTCGCGCTGAGCGGACAGGGGGGGCTCGGTATCAACGGCAACGTGGACAGCGGTGCTGGCACCACCGTGCTCGATTCGGCGGGCGACATCAGCGAAGGCGGCAATAGCGTGATCACGGCTGGGACGCTGACGGGCAATGCCGGCGGCGCCACGGCACTGGATGGTGCCAACGCAATCACGAGCCTCGGCAACTTCATGGCCAATGGATTCAGCCTGAATGACGCCCAAGCACTGGATGTGAGTGGCACGGTAAACGGGGGCAATGGCACGACCAGCGTGACCACCACTGCGGGCATGTTGACCGTAACCGGCAGCGTTGCGGGCGGCGCGGTGAAACTTGCCGCCGCGGGCATCGCCATCAACGGTGGCGTGGACAGCGGCAGCGGCACCACCACGCTGAGCTCGACCGGCGGCATAAGCGAAGGCAGCAACGGTGTCGTCACGGCAGGCACGTTGATCGGCAACGCATCCGGGGCGGCTACGCTCGGTGGCGCGAACGCGATCGGCGACCTGGGTGGCTTCAGCGCCAACGGCATCAGCCTCACCAACGCGCAGGCAATGACCGTCACTGGCGCCGTGAACAGCGGTGGCGGCGCGACGAGCCTCACCACCACGGCCGGCACGCTGACGATCGGCGGTAACCTCGCCGGCAGTGCAGTGACGCTGGACGGCGGCAGCGGCCTGGCGATCAACGCGAGCGTGGACAGCGGCAGCGGGACGACTACGCTGCTCTCGGACGGCGCGATCAGCGAGGGCGGCAATGGCGCGATCATTGCCGGCATGCTGACCGGACAGTCGACCGGCAGCACCACGCTGGACCCGGCGAACAGGGTCGCCACGCTGGGCAATTTCACGGCCAACGGCTTCACCCTGCTGAACGGCCAGGCGCTAACGGTGACCGGCAACGTCAATGGCGGCAGCGGGATCACGCTGCAGACCACCAGCGGCGGCTTGCAGATCGACGGCGCGCTGTCGGCGCAGCGGGTGTCGCTGCAGTCGGCTGGAACCATCGACGGTGGTACGGGCGGCAGCATCACGGCTGACACGCTCACCGGCAGCGCCGTCGATGCGACCACGCTGGGCACGGCCACGCAGTTCATGGGCAACTATGTCGGTACGCTGGGTGGGTTCGATTCGCCGGCCGGTTTCAGTTTCACCGACGCGCAGGGCCTGACCCTGGCTTCCGTCAACGGCAGCGCGTACACCGTGAATGCAGGCACGTCGGCACTGTACCTCGGCGTGCAGGGCGATCTTCTGCAGCAGGGCACCACCTGGGCTTATGACGGCAGCGGCACCTGGTCGGCGACGGGGCAGATGGGTACGGCCGCGGCACCGATCTACGTCACCGGTGTGACCGAGGAGCTGGTGTCGCTGGTGGGTACGCCGCCGGCCTACTTCTATGCGGTCAACGCGCAGGGTGGCCTGTTGCCCGTGGTCGGTGCGCCCAGCGTGAACGTGCCGACCTCGGCGCTGACCAGCCGCGCGCAGAACGGCAACAACCACGGCGATGCCTACATCGATCCCAGCGTGGTCACCGCGAACTACCGTTCATTCGGCATCGTGCCGTCCGGCATCCTGCTGCCGCCGGACCAGCAGGATTGCCAGCCCGGCCAGCCCTATTCGGCGAGTTGCCCGGACAATGACTAAGTTGCGGCGGACGCGCGGAACGTGGCGCCGCTTGTCGCTTCTGGCGGGTCTGGTGCTGCTATTCGCCGTTGGGGGCTGGGGTGGGCGTGTTGCGGCACAGGATGCAGCGCGCCCTACGGGTGACTACGTGCTGGCGCAGCTCGACGTGGCCCAGCAGGGGGTCGCGCAGAGGATGAAGGTCCAGCCCGATGCGGCGCTCGGCCCGGTCGCGCAGCAGCTTGGCCGGATGGGCGATGTGCTGCGCAACCAGTTGGGGAGCGCGATCCACCAGCCGGTGGAAATCCTGGGGGGCAAGGCCAAGGCCGCGGCCGAGCGCGCCAACGCCGCAGCGCAGCGCACACAGGCTTACCTCAAGGCCGTCGCCGCGTGCCGTGGCAGCGACGCGCACGCGCTGGCGGCGTCGCTGGCGCTGGCCGTCGACCAGCTCGCCAAGGCGCCGGCCACCGACAAGTCCGCGGCGCCCGTGATCGACGCAGTGGAGACGCCGGACCAGAAGCCCCTGTTCGTGGTCCATCCTGCCGACCAGTCACTGGCTTTCGTGGTGCGCGGCATCAACCTGCTCGATCCGCAATGCGCCAACCCGCAAGTGGACTTGACCGACATTCAGGGGCAATCGTTGGCGGTACAGCCGGTCATCACCGGCATCACGCCGCAGAGCATTGCGCTCAGGCTGCCGACTACCGCCGACCTCAAGCCGGGTGGCTACGTGCTGCATGTGGTCCCGCTGCGCAAGGCCTTCCTGCTGGGTTGCACGAAACAGCCTGAGGCGGTGGCGACCGTACTGGTGGCGCCACCGCTCAAGGTCATGATCGACTACACGCTCACGGCGAGCTGTCGTGGACAGGGCGTCGTGACCCTGGGCCATGGCAACCTGCCGGCCATCACCCACCGGGGTGCCAGTGCAGCGCAGGCCATCGACACCGCCGTCTGCCCCCATCCCGAGAGTTACACGGTCAGCGCCACCGCGCACTTCGGTGGCGGCGACCAGGCTACGGCCGGGCCGATCACCCAGCCGGCCGATGCCGGCATCACGGCCGGGCTGCCGGGCGGCCTCACCGTGAGCTGGGATCCCAGCGTGCATACCCTGTTCGCGCGCAGCGGCGCCGCGCTCTGCATGGGCGTGGACTGAGGCGCGGACACGCCGTCCTATGCGTTGGCGCCCGTCGGCGCCACCCGCGGCAGGTGCAACACGAAATCGCTGCCTTGCCCCGGCGGGCTGCGCAGCTCGATGCGCCCGCCGAGCAGGCTGGTGACCAGGGTGTAGGTGACGTGCAGGCCCAGCCCCGAGCCGCCCTTGCCCAGCTTGGTGGTGAAGAACGGATCGAAGACCTTTTGCCGGTTCGGCTCGTCAATGCCGATGCCGTCGTCGCTGACGATCAGGTCCAGCCATCCCGCCTCGGCAGGAGCGGCGTGCAACGTGATGCTGCCTCGCTCGCGCCCCTCGAAGGCGTGGATGATGGCATTGTTGACCAGATTGATGAGTACCTGTCCCAATGGTCCTGGGAAGCTGTCCAGAACCAGATCCGGCGGGATATCCGTGCGCAGTTCGAACGGGGTCTTGCGCAATGCCGGACGCATGGTGATGGCGATTTCCTGTGCCACGTCGTGCAGCGCGAAGACGCGACGCTGGTAGCTGGTCTGGTCCACCGCCAGTTGCTTGAAGCCGCCGATCAGTTCGGCGGCGCGCGCGAGATTGCGCTCGATGATCAGCCCGCCTTCCTCCACGTCGGCCAGGTATTCCGCCAGCGCACCGCGGGTGAGGCCGGTCGTGGCGAGGTCCCTGAGACGCTTGTGCGTCTGCACCAGGGTGGAGGCCACCGTGACGGCGGTGCCGATCGGTGTATTGAGTTCATGGGCCATGCCGGCCACCAGGGCACCGAGCGAGGCCAGCTTTTCGCTTTGCAGCAGCTCGTTCTGGGTCTTGCGCAGGCCCTCGAGCGCCTCGCTGAGCTCGGTCGTCCGCTCGGCCACGCGTTGCTCCAGCAGGGTGTTGAGCTCGTGGGTCCTTTCTTCGTGTCGCCGGCGTTCGGTGATGTCGATCGCCAAGCCGTCGAACACCACGTGGCCATGGTCCGTTCGTCGCGGCGACGAGGTGATCATGATCCAGCGCGTGCGCTCGTCGGGCGTCAGGCAGCGCACCTCCATGCTGAAATCCTTGAGCTGGGCGATGCATTCGCGCTCCAGGGCTTCCAGTGCCGGTCGATCCTCGGGAACGACCTTCGCGTAGAGCAGCGAGGCGTCGCGCAGCACCGCATTCGTCGGCAGGCCGTACAGGCGCTGCACGCCGTCGCTGAGGTAGGTGAACCTGCGCAATTCGCCCGACGCGCCACAGTCCAACTGGAACACCATGGTGTCCGGCAGGTTGTCGCTGATGAGGCGCAGGTGCTCCTGGCTCTCGCGCAGCCGCGCCTGCGCTTGCTTCAGCGAGGTGACATTGATGTGGGTGCCCAGCGTCTTGGTGGTGGGCTGGTCGTTGGCGTCGCGCAGTGTGCTGCCGCGCGACCAGATCCACACCCACTCGCCGTTGGCGTGCTGCAGGCGGAACTCGGTCTCGTACATGCCCTTCGAGCCGCCGGCGAGGTAGGCGGCGAAGCTGCGGGTGGCGCGCTCCTTGTCGTCCGGATGGATCAGCTTCAGCCAGACGTCCCTGATGTCGGGGAAATCCTCGGCACGGCGTCCCAGCATGCTGAAGTACTCCGGGCTGGTCCACTGTGCGCCGGTAGCGTCGTCCCACTCCCACACGCCGGTGTTGGAGACCCGGGCCAGCGCCACGAAGCGCTCGCTTTCCTGGCGCAGCGCCTCCTCCGCGCGCTTGCGTTCGGTGATGTCCAGGCAGGCACCAGACAGCCGCAGCGCACGTCCGTTGGGGTCTCGCTGGGTGACGCGCCCGCTGTCCTGCAGCCAGATCCAATGCCCCAGTTTGTGACGCATGCGGATCTCGCAGTTGTAGCTCTCCTGCCTGCCGGCCAGGTGCGCCTTGATGCTCGCGCGACGACGATCCTGGTCATCCGGATGACACAGGTTGGCGAAAATCTTGCTGTCGAGGCGCGGCCATTCGTCTGGGCTGTAGCCCATGATCTCGGCCCAGCGTTCGTTGACCGTCACCGCGTCGGTCTCGACGTTCCACTCCCACGTGCCGGCATGCATGGCATCGAGGATGCTGGCCAGGCGCAGGCGCTCGCGTGCGGTGCTGATGCGTAGGTTCGCCAGGATACCGACGGCCAGCAACAACAGGCACAGCAGGACGATCCAGGTGTCCTCGCGACCCGTTAGCCGTTGATTGGCTGGGGCGGATTGCCCGCCGCGTGCTTGGCGGGGGAGTGGAGCGGTGGAGGCTCCACCAGCGGGGCGAGCACTAGCCGCGGCACCGGCGGGCCGTTGGCTGGTCGCGGAAGCCGACCCGGCGTGATGCTGTGCGGGGAGGTGATGCACGTACCAGACTGCAGCCGACAGGGTCACCAGCAGCAGACCGAGGAGCAGTGACCCGAATGCCAGCACCCGCCGACGGCTGGTGTTGGCAGGACCGGTCGCGTCGACTGTCGTGCGTCCGCTTGTGCCGGGGATCATGCCGTCTCGCTCGCGGTGCGCCAGCGAAGGGAGCGTTCGGACAGCCGGGACCTGGCGGGCCACACGACGGATGTTCGTGTGGACGGGCGGCGTGCGGAGAGAATCATCCGTGTCTTGACTCCGCGATCCATGGCCTGCCTTTGCATGCGGAGGCACGTTGGTGCGGTGCTACTGCGCACTTTTCCGGCCTCGCAGCCACGCCAGGAAATCCGCTTCGCCCAACGGCCGGGAAAACAGGTAGCCCTGTCCTTCCTGGCAGCCTGCGGCCAGCAGGGCATCGCATTGCGCCTGCGTCTCCACACCTTCGGCAATGGTGGACAGGCGCAGGTGGTCGGCCATGGCGATCACGGTGCGCGCGATTTCGAAGGAGCCTTCGTCCACCTGGTCACCGCTGACGAAGCTGCGGTCGATCTTCAGGTGGTCCAGCTGCAGGCGCTGGATCACGCTGAGCGACGAATAGCCGGTGCCGAAGTCGTCCATCGCCACACGGATGCCGCGGCCGCGCAGCGTCTGCAGCTTGGACATCAGCTTGTCGAGGTTGTCGATGGCCACGGACTCGGTCAGTTCGATTTCCACCTGCGGCCCCCGTAGGCCGGAGTTGTCCAGGATGGCGAGGAATTTCTGCGCGAAATCCGGCTCGGCGAACTGGATGCGCGACACGTTGATGGCCACCCGGAAATGTTCATCCACTTGCCCGCGCAGCCCCGCGCGCCAGCGCATGGCGGTACGGGCCACCCATTCGCCCAGCGGGATCATCAGGCCCGACTGCTCGGCAATCGGCACGAACTGGTCGGGCGGGATGAACTGGCCCTCGGCATTTTTCCAGCGCAGCAGCGCCTCGGCGCCGACGACGAGATCGTCCCGCAGGTGCAGGAAGGGCTGGTAGTGGAGGAACAGTCGATCCTCCGAGAACGAGGTGCGCAGCCGGTTGAGCATCTGGATGCGGTCGCGCGCCGCGTCGGCCTGCACGGCCTCGAAATACAGCGCCTTGCCGCGCTGGAAGCGCTTGGCCTGCTTCAGTGCGGCGCCCGCGTTCTTGAGCACCGCCACGCCGGGCTGCGGTTCGCCGGACAGGCGCACCAGCCCGGTGGTGGCGGACAGGCGCATGGGTTCGTCGTTCTCCGTGGCGAACGGCTCGGCGAACACCGCGGCGATGCGCTCCGGCGTGACCTGCCGGGTCGGACCGTACACGCCGAACAGGTCGCCGCCCAGGCGCGCCACCATGGTGTCCTCGGGGAAGGCGCCGCGCAGCTTGAGCGCGACCGACTGCAGCACCGCGTCGCCGAAGCTGTCGTCGAGGATGCTGTTGATGTCGGCAAAGCCGTCCAGGTCGACCAGCGCCACGGTGGTCGGCTGCGGCCCGCGCCCGTCGATCGCCTGCACCAGCGCGTTGCGGTTGGGCAGGTGCACCAGCGAATCGTTGAAGGCGAGGTCGTTGATGTTGAGGTAGAGCTGCAGGTTCTCGAAGGCGACCGAGATGTTGCTGCAGAACACCTCGAGCAGCTCCTTTTCCAGCGGCTGCAGCGGGCGTTGCACGTCGACGAAGGCAGCCAGCGCCTGGCCGCCGTAGCCCTGGAAGTACAGGCTGGCGCCATCGCCCAGCGAGTGTCGTCGCAGCAGCAGGGCATGCTGCAGGTTGTCGCGTACCCTCGCTTCGGGAACATCCTGCAGGGGTAGGCCGATCCACGCACTGTAGGTTCCGCCGGCCGCCAGCACGTAGGGCGTGTATTCGGTGGGATGCGTCGCCGCGCACACCAGGCATTGCGTGTCCACGTTGAGCAGGGCACAGAGCTGGGTGACCACGCCGCTGGCGAACTTCTTCAAACCCACCAGCTTGCCCAGTTCGATGGACGCCGCGAGGACCTGTTCCAGGCCGCGCCGGCCCGCTTCCATCTGCCGGATCTGCGCGTAGGCCCGCACGGCCATGGTGAGGCAGGTGAACAGCCGCACCTGGGTCAGCTCGGACTTGGTGCGGTAGTCGTTGATGTCGTATTGCCGGATGGTGTCGATCTCCGGCGCGTAGCCGGGTTGTCCGGTGCGCAGCACGATGCGCAGCGCATGGTTGCGCAGGGTTTCGCGGATCTGCCGCACCAGGTGCAGGCCGGCATCCTCGCACTCCATCACCACGTCGATGAAGGCCACCGCAAAAGGGGTGGGCCCGGCCAGCAACTGCATGGCCTGGGCTGCCGAGTGGGCATGGCTGAAGGCGAGGCTCCGGCCTTCCACCTGGATGCCCTTCAGGGCCAGCTTGGTGGCGGCGTGCACGTCCGGCTCATCGTCGACGATCAGCACATGCCATGCGGCACCCGGTGCGGGCGGTGGCGCATGGCCGAGCCCGGCCGGATCGTCGGCAAACGAAATCGGTGTGTCGTCTTGCTCGGCCATATGTTTCCCCCGTGTTCGAGGCGAACTATCGCGTTATCGCGGTGTACGGCGAGTCATGACGCCCGTTCCGGGCCGCGGTGGCTATTCCTCGGTGCTGCCGGAGATGACCTGGAACTCCGGCAGGCCGCCCGGCGCCAGGTCCTTCATCAGGTCGACGAAGTTCATGCCGACCAGCCGCTGGGCGCGGCGCAGGATGTGCGGCACCGGGCTGGAGGGTTCGCGGCGTGCGTAGTAGTCGCAGATTTCGTCCAGTTTCTTGATGACGTCCTGCGGCGATTCGATGCGGCCGCTGGGGGCGTTGGCGGGAGCGCCGCCGCCGGAGGCGTTGCCATCTGCCTCGTCGCCGCCGGCGGCCTCGCTTTCGGCCGCAGGAGTACGCTTGGCGACCTCGGCGTCGAGGAACTTCTTGAGCTCGTAAATTTCGCTCAGCAGCGGCTTGAGGTCCGGCCCGGCGGTGCCGATACGGTCGTTGAACGCGGCGTCGATGGCGCGCGCGTGCTCCATCGACGCGGCCGTCGCGCTGGCGGCGGCCATCAGTTGTTCGTCGCCGCCATCCAGGCAGCAGGCCTCGATGTCGGTCATGCTCGGCAGGGCGGATTCGTCCTCTACCGAAACTTTCAGCGTGCCGTTGGCGATGCGCAGGTCACGCAGCGAGAACCGGCCTAGCCGCGGCGACTGCACGAACGGCGTGGAGCGGAAGTAGCCAAGCGGCCCCTGCATGTCGACCAGTGGCATCACGGCGTTCACGCGGGCGGTGGGGTCGTTGTCGTCTTCGGCATCCAGTTGCGGATGCACGGTGTCCCAGAGGTTTTCCAGCAGGCCGCGGATCAGCGCCAGACCGTCGGCCCAGCCGGCCAGGCCGTGCAGGCGCGTCCAGGCCGCGGTGAGGTGCACGGCCACGCGCAGGTCGCGGCTGCGGCCGAGCAGGCTTTCGCCCAGGCTGTCCACCTTGTCCCAGTCGGGTTCCTCGGCGGTCTTCACGCTGTCGCCGATGGCGCGTTCGGCCTTGGGCGTGGCGATGCGTTCGAGGTTCTGGAATTCGGGGTCGTATTCCAGGTCGGGGCCGCTCGGCGCCGCGTCGTCCAGTGGCGTGAGCAGCGAATCCAGGTCGCGATTGGCCATCGGTATTCCCCCTGTGTGCGAGCACCGGATGGTACATCAGGCACACCGCAGGCAAGCGATGCGGCAACGCGCCGGCGCACGCATGACGCGTGCGCCGGCGCGACTTGCTCAGAACCGCCAGTTGAAGCTGCCGCGGAAGCCGCTGTCCACCGACTGGTGGGCCAACTGGCCGTGCCAGGAAAGGTCGAGCGCGGCGTGCCTGGCCACCTGCAGGGTGAGGCCGGCATCGGCAGCCAGTGCGTTGCGGGCGATAGGCAGGCCATCCACCACGAACGGCGCGCCGCCCGCAAAGGCCATTGTGGTAGCCGTGCTGTTGCGACCCCACGCACGTCGCCAGCCCAGCATGGCATGCGCGCTGACCTGCTGGTTGCCGAGGAACGGGAAGCCCGTCGCCATGCGCGCGCCCAGCGTGCTGTAGCCGATCGTGTGGTGAGCTCCGCTGCCGGACAGATCCGCCATGCCGCCGTGCTCCTGGAAGCCGGCCGTGTGCAGGCGTACCCAGGCGGCCTGGGCGAAGGGTTCCAGCGCGGCATGCTTGAACGTGAAGCGGTAACCGGCTTCGCCGAACAGCTGGGCCGTGTCCGCGTCGTAATGGCTCAGCTCGTTTCCTGCCAGCCCTGGCACCGGGACGATGCGCGTGCCGTCCAGCACGTGCCAGCCGTAGGCGGCACCCGCGCGCAGGCCGAGGTTGCCCAACTGGGTGCCAGCGTAGACGCTGAGGTCGAGATCGCGGCTGGACAGCGACGAGCCGCGCGCTGCGGCATTCAGCGACGTCTGTGTGTAGCCGGCGGCCATGCCAAAGCGCGAGTGCTTGCCAAGCGCATGGTCCGCACCGAGCAACAGGCCGCCGCTGGTGTGCCTGGTCGATGCGGCATTGCCGTCGCTGTCGTGCTGGCCCCACTCACCGACGAACTGTCCCCACCACGCCAGACCGCCCTTGCCGTCCTGCACGGTCGGCCCATCCGTCGCAGCCAGCGTGCCTTCGCCCGCCTGGCGCAGGCGGCCAGTGACCGCATTGCGCACGTAGCGACTGTCTTCCAGCAGCACGCCCTGCGCGGTCGCGTGGATCTCGCCGGATAACTGGTCGGCGGCGGCACGAACCGCCGCTGCGGTAGGCAGGTTGGCCAGCACGTTGAACACGGTGCCGGCAGGCGTGCCGCCGATCGCCTCGGCCTGCCACGCCGCGGCATGGATGCCGGCGCCGGCGGGCTGGCCGGCGATGGCTGCTTGCGACGCCAGGCTTTGCGCGCCGCCCAGCGTGGCCACTTCGTTCGGCGTGCCGCCCAGAGCGGACAGCGGGCGGCTCTGCACCACGGTCAGGTAGACGTGGTTGGCATCGTAGCTGGGCGTGACGCCGAGCACGATGCTGAGCGCGCCATGGTCGATCAGCTGATAGCTGCCGCTGAGTCCGTTCTGCGCATCGAGCACGGTGTAGCGCATGCCGGGGCGGTAAAGGCCGCCGGAGGCCGAGGACAGGCCGATGCCGGTGCCGCTGGCCAGTGTCGCGCTGCCGTTGACCGCGAGCAGGCTGGATACGCCGGCCTGCGCCGGATCGAGCTGCACCAGGTACGCCGCGCCGGCACCCTGCGTGTAGTCGCCGCCGACGGTGAGCGTCTGGTACTGGCCCGGTCCGTTGCCCGGCGCCACGATGCCGGTGCTGGCAAGGCTGCCGCCGATACGGCCATGGCCGGCCATCAGGCCGCTATTGGCCACGTTGCCGAGGATGCTGCCGTTGTCGACCAGCGTGCCGAGGTTGGCCACGCCGCTGGCCAGCGAGCCTTCCACATCGAGCGCGGCGCCGGCGCCGATGCCGGTGGCACCGGTGAAGGTGTTGTCGCCGGTCAGCGTCTCGTGGCCTCCGGAGAGCAGCAGTCGGCCGCCCGTGCCGCCGCCGATGCCGCCGTCCGCGATCTGGCCGGCGAAGCTGCCGCTGGCATTGGTGAGGTCCAGCGTGGTGCCGCCCAGCTGCACCAGTCCGGCGCCGGAGAGCGACTGCACCGTGGTGGTCTGCCAGGTGCGCGAGATATCGAAATAGCCGTCCACATGCAGGTCGGACGAGGCCGCGATGCTGCCAGGGCCGGCGAGCGCGAGCCAACCGCCCTTGGCGACCTGGGTGGCGCCGGTATAGGTGTTGCTGCCGCTGAGGTCGGCGATGCCGCCTGCGGCCACCTGCAGCGGGCCGCTGCCGGAAATCGTGCCGGCCAGGCCCAGCGGACCCATGTCCGGCGTCACCGTAAAGCCGGTGGTGATGTCGGCGCTGGTGACGTAGAACGGCGTGTAGCCGGTGGCCTGGTTCTGCAGGTCGTACATCACCGCGTTGTGCATGAAGAACGACAGGCCGTAGATCGCCGCATCGGGAAAGCCGCCGTACGAGCCCAGCGTCACCACGTTGCTGTAGTCGCCCTGGCTGTCGTTGCCGCTGGTTACCGAGGTCGGCAGGCCGGAGATCGCCAGGCCGTTGGCGGTGACGGCGAGGCCGGTGGCGGTGAGCGTGATGCCCGGCACCAGGTCGCCGTACGGGTTGAGGTTGCCAGCCGCCTGTTCGGCGTTCACCAGGCCGAGGTCGCCGTTGTCGATCAGCATGATGTTCGGCGTGCCGGTATCGAACAGCGTCATCATCGGCGCGCTCACACTGTTGCCCTTGCTGTCGGTGAGCGTGTAGAGGAACGCGGTGTCGAACTGGTAGGCCGACGGCGCGCCGGACAGCGGGAAGGGGCTGGTCTGGCCCTGGGTGGGAATCCATGGCGCCACGCTGAGGAACTGCGCGCGCAGCGCGGGCGTGAGGCCTTCGATCAGGCAGGCCTGGGCACAGTTGCCGGGCGCCTTGCCGGTGCCGTTGGCTTCCACGATGTAGCCGCTCTTGGTGAGCGAGCCGGACACGCCGTTGCCGAAATCGCCGGCGCCGAAGGTGCCGTAGAAAATGCCTTCCTCCGGAGCATTGCCTTGGTCGAGGTTCTGTTGCCAGGTGAGATCCTGGTACAGCGTGACGCCGCCGACCGTGGTGATGGCCGGCCCCAGCGTGTCACCGCCGGCGCTTTGCGGCGTGACCATCCAGTCGGTGGCCGCGGCTACCGGCAGGCCGGCCGGCGTGGCGTAGCTGGCGGCCTGGGCGCCGGTGGACGAGTCGTAGAACTGCACGCTGGCGACCGTGGTGGAGGACTGCCAGTAGCCGTAGGTGCCGTTGCCGTACAGGTAGGCGTACGGGACGCTTTGCGCCACGCCCGGCTGGCTCGGGAACCATGCGGGCGAGCCGTGGCCCACGTCGATGTTGAAGGAGTCCGAGCCGGTGTCGAACAGGTACTCCTCGGGCTTGGCGCCGTTGACGCCGACGTTGATGCCCAGGCGGTAGCCGTATTGGCCGCCGCCGTAATTCTCCTGGATCAGGTCCAGCGGAATGCTGGTGCTGGTGTTTGCGTCGGCGGCAAACGCCGCGTGCATGGGTGCCAGCAGGCAGGCCATCGCCAGAGGCAGCGGCCGCAGATTGAGCTTTTTCACTAAATGACTCTCCCCGATTGTGCGTCGAATTCCACGGTGCATCCGTTCGTGTCCCGTCGGTACCCGATGGAACCCGTATCCGTCGAGAGGAAGAGACGGACGAGGAGCAGAAAATGGAAATGCCACGGTAACCCTGCCGCAAAAAATGTTGCGGCGGGCAGAGTGATGGAGGTGGGGCGCTCGGGCGTTGGGCGCAGGGGCGTCTCAGCACCTACCACGCACCAGCAACGAAAAAGGCCACTCTTGCGAGAGTGGCCTTTTTCGTTGAATCGGATGGTGGGCGGTACAAGGATCGAACTTGTGACACCTGCCGTGTGAAGGCAGTGCTCTACCGCTGAGCTAACCGCCCGCCGGGAGCGCGCAAATATACGGGGTGAGGGCGGTCAGGTCAACCATGGCGT
>JAJZET010000265.1 GCA_021805685.1 Pseudomonadota bacterium | reverse complement strand
CCGCATCGCGCTGGCTACCGTAGGCATCGGGCACGAACCGGTGCTGCCCCATGTGCTGGTGCTGGCTGGCTTCGCTGCAGTGTTCTTTGCACTGGCCGTGCGGCGCCTGCGCCGGATCGGCTGATCTGGCGGTAGCATGCCCGGCATGAGCGAGATGGCGCAGCGTTTCGGCAACATGCGATGGCCTGCCTGGCTGCGGCCGGCGCCGGGTTCCTGGGCGGCGGTCATGGTGGCCGAGGGGCGGTCGCCCTGGGCCTGCGGATGGAACCTGCTGTGGTCGTTCTGGGTGTTCATGGGAGGGCTGTTCACCGACCATGTCGGTGCCGGCTGCTGGTGGTCGCTTGGGCTGGGCTATCCGCTGTTCTTGCTGATCTACCTGCTGGGATGCGTGCGGCCGGCCGGCGAGGAGGACGCCCATACCGGTGCGCTGGTGTTGCTGACGGCCGTGTCGATGCCATGGAACCCGGCGGCCTGGACCTATGCGACCTTCGCCTGCGCGATGGTGCCGTACCGGGGTTCCTGGTTCGCCAGCGTGGCCAAGATGGCAACCATCCAGGCGCTGCTGCTGCTTGAGGGCGTGTTCCTCCATTGGCCATGGTATGCCTTTCCATTCGTCGTCGGCGTGTGCACAAGTTCGGGTTTCGGTGCGCTGGTGGGGCGCATTAGCCGGAATAAGAATTACGAGCTGCGCCTGTCGCACGAGCAGGTCCGCGAGCTTGCCGCCACCGCCGAGCGCGAGCGCATCGGCAGGGACCTGCACGACCTGCTCGGTCATACGCTGTCGTTGATCACGATGAAGCTGGAGTTGTCGCGCCGGCTGCTCGACCGCGATCCGGCGACGGCGCGGCGCGAACTGGCCGAGGCGGAGGACGTGGCGCGTCACGCGCTGGCGGAGGTGCGTGCGGCGGTCACCGGCATCCGCGCCGCGGGCTTTGCGGCCGAGCTGGCCTCGGCGGCGCTGTTGCTGCGCACGTCCGGGGTGCGGCTGGACCAGCACCTGCAGGTGTCCAACCTGCCCGAGCCGGTGGAGTGTGCGCTGGCGCTGGTGCTGCGCGAGGCGGCGACCAACATCGCACGGCATGCGCAGGCGACGCTGGCGCGGGTGTCGCTCACCGGCGCGGCCGACGGCGTGTGGCTTTGCATCGAGGACAACGGTCGCGGCGGCATCCATGCCGCGGGCAACGGCCTGCACGGGATGCGCGAGCGGGTGCAGGCACTGGGCGGCACGCTGGAACTGGATTCCCCGCCGGGCGGCGGCACGCGGCTGGACATCCGGGTGCCGCTGGTGGCCACGGCTGCAACGCGCGGCGCCGCCTTGCCGAGGACCGCGGCGCCGGCTTCGGCCTGGGTGCGGCACGCCACATGATCCCCGGCTTGCTCTCCCGCTGGTTCACGCCTGCGCCGGATTCCGGCGTGGCGGACGACATCCGTCGCGGCAAGTCGCCATGGGCCGACAGCGTGCACCTGCTGTGGTCGGTGTGGATTTTCATTACGCCGCTGTTCGACCACGGCATCGCCGGCTACACGCGCACCTGGCTGCTGTTCACGCTGGCGTCGTACCCGGCGTTCCTGCTGCTGTTCGCGAAGATCCAACTGGCGCCGCAGCGCACGGCATACCTGTACGCCTGGGCCATGGCGGCGCTGTGCTTCGCATTGCTGCCCTGGTACCCGAGCGGGCTGAGCTATTTCGTCTACGGCTGCGTGATGCTGAACCACTGCCGGATGCGGCTGCGCACGCAGCTGGTCCAGCTGTTGCTGCTCAACGTGGCGCTGGTGGGGCTGGCGTGGTGGATCGGCTACCCGGCCAGCATCCTGGTGATCATGCCGGCCTCGGTCATCGTGATCAGCGTGATCATGCTGGTCGAGCGGATCAACAAGGAAAAGGACGTCGCGCTGCGCCTGTCGCAGGAGGAGATACGCCGGTTGGCGGTGCTCGCCGAGCGCGAGCGCATCGGCCGCGACCTGCACGACCTGCTCGGCCACACCTTGTCGCTGGTGACGCTGAAGTCCGAGTTGGCGCGCCGGCTGGCGTTGGCCGATCCGCCGCGCGCGCAGCAGGAAATGGAAGAAGTCGAGCGCGTCTCACGCCATGCGCTGGCCGAGGTGCGCGCCGCGGTCACCGGCATGCGGCGCAGCGACCTGGCGGCGGAACTGATCTCGGCGCGACTGATGCTGGAGGCCTCGAACATCGTGTTCGAGGCCGGCGAGCCGGCCGCCCCCGGCCTGCCGGCGGAGACCGAGGCCTCGCTGGCGCTGGTGTTGCGCGAGGCCGTCACCAACATCCATCGCCACGCGCATGCCGCGGCGGCAAGCGTGGCTTTCTCCTGCGAAGCGGACAGGTTCCAGATGCGCATCAGCGACAACGGACGCGGCGGCCTCGCCGCCCACGGCAACGGCATCAGCGGCATGCGCGAGCGCGTGCGCGCTCTGGGCGGCACGCTGGCCATCGCCTCGCCGGCACGGCGCGGCACCACGCTCGAGGTCGAGGTGCCCCTGCGTACGGCGGCCAAGTCCGTCACCGCGGATGCGCAGCCGCTGCCGGCGCTGGCCGTGCCGGGAGGCCGCGCATGATCCGCGTGCTGCTGGCCGAGGACCAGGCGATGGTGCGGGGCGCGCTGTCGGCGCTGCTGAATCTCGAATCCGACATCGAGGTGCTGGGCTCGGCCTGCGACGGCGAGGCGGCCTGGCGCGAACTGCAGCGGCTGAAGCCCGACGTGCTGGTCACCGACATCGAGATGCCCGGCCTCACCGGGCTGGAGCTGGCGCAGCGGGTGCAGCGCCACGAGCTGCCGGTCAAGGTGATCATCGTCACCACCTTCGCCCGTCCCGGCTTCCTGCGCCGCGCGCTGGATGCCGGCGTGTCCGGCTACCTGCTCAAGGACGCGCCGGCGGAGAACCTCGCGGAAGCCTTGCGCACCGTGCACCGCGGCGGTCGCGCGATCGACCCGCAACTGGCGCTTGAAGCGTGGTCGGAGGCCGATCCGTTGAACGACCGCGAGCGCCAGGTGCTGCGCCTGGCCGGTGAAGGGCAAAGCGCCGGCGATATCGCCACCGCCCTGAACCTCTCGCACGGTACCGTGCGCAACTACCTCTCCGAAGCTATCGGCAAGCTCGGCGTGGCCAATCGCATCGAGGCATTCCGGCTGGCGCGGCAGAAAGGCTGGCTGTAGCGCGGCTGTACGTCCGGCTGTCGCCCGTAACCCCGCGCGAGGCGGCACTTCAGGTTACCCACGTAGCCAAAGGCGCGCTTGCGCATCGGGAACGGGGACACCGGCTGGGCCGATTCCGATGGCGGTTGGCGAGACGCCGTTGGGGTCGGGCGTCGGTATCAGCGCTTGCGCCGCGCCCTGGCCGTCTTCGGCACGAGGGACGCCTGCAGGTCGCGCACAAAGCCGGCCGGGTCGGCGGGGGACAGCACGACGACGCCGCCGTCGGTGCGCAACACCACGGCCTGCTGCCAGTCAGTCACGAAGGCGCGATAGCGACCCAGCCTGGCGTTGCGGAACCAGCCGGAAAACGAGAACAGCCCGCCATTGCCGAACAGGCGCAACGAGCCGGCGCCGGCCTGCGGGTCGATGCTTGCCTCGCGCAGCCCGCCGATGGCGACGCGCGTGGTCCAGAACAGGCGGCGTACATGCAGGGTGCCGTCCCGCAGCGCGTAGCTGCGCACCACGAACAGCGCAGCGGCCAGCAGGATCAGCAACGGCGCCGCGATCACTCCGATGCGCAACGGCGGTAGCGTCTGGCTGGGCACGAAGACGGCAACCGACAGGCAGATCCCCAGTAGAAGCAGGGTCACGGTGATCGAGATGCCTTTGAGGAAGGCATTCCAGGGCGCGGCAGGACAGGGATTCGGCATGCGCGGATTTTCGCCGCCTGATCGAGCATGGACAAGCGGGCGCATCGGCGCGCGGCAACTGCGCGATAATCCCGCGCTGAACATCCCGAATCCGCAGCCCGTGAAAAAGTCCGACTTCGATTTCGACCTGCCGCCCGAATTGATCGCCCAGGCGCCGCTGGCCGAGCGCTCGGCCAGCCGCCTGCTGCTGCTGGATGCGGTCGCCGGCAGGCGCGAGGACCGGATGTTCCGCGAGCTGCCCGGGCTGCTGCGTCCCGGCGACCTGCTGGTGTTCAACGATACCCGCGTGCTGCCGGCCCGGCTGTACGGGCGCAAGGACACCGGCGGGGCGGTGGAGATACTGATCGAGCGCGTCACCGGCGCGCACGAGGCGGTAGTGCAGCTCGGCGTGAGCAAGAAGCCGAAGGAGGGCGGACGCATCGAGCTGGCCGATGGCAGCCACGCGGTGGTGCTGGGCCGCGACGAAAGCTTCTTTCGCCTGCGCTTCGAGGCACCCGAGCCGCTGGAGAAGCTGTTGCTGAAGCTGGGCGAGATGCCGCTGCCGCCGTACATCGATCGGCAGGCCGATGCCGGCGACATGGAGCGCTACCAGACGGTGTTCGCGCGCGAGCCCGGTGCAGTGGCCGCGCCCACCGCCGGCCTGCATTTCGACGAACCGCTGCTGGCCGGGCTGCGCGAACGCGGCGTGGCCTTCGGCTACATCACCCTGCACGTGGGGGCAGGCACCTTCCAGCCGGTGCGTGCGGAGAACATCGGCGAACACCACATGCATCGCGAATGGCTCAATGTGGGCGCGAGCCTGGTCGAGCAGATCCGCCGCACGCGTGCCGCTGGCGGTCGCGTGTTCGCGGTGGGCACCACCGTGGTGCGTGCGCTGGAGAGCGCCACGGTCGAAGGCGAGTTGCATCCGTTTGCGGGGGAAACGCAGATCTTCATCTTCCCCGGCTACCGCATCACCAGCATCGACGGCCTGATCACCAACTTCCACCTGCCGCAATCGACGCTGCTGATGCTGGTGTCGGCGCTGGCCGGCCGCGAGTTCATGCTCGACGCGTACCGGCACGCGGTGGAACAGCGCTACCGCTTCTTCTCCTACGGCGACGCGATGCTGATCCTGCCGCGGGGTACCTGAGTTCTCCGCCAGCGCGGCCATGCGCAGGTGGACTGCTGCGGTGGCGCGCGTCATGCCGCCTCGGCCGCCGCCGACCCAGCTCGACGACGGAGCCTGCCTTGCGGGTGCGCCGGGCCGGCTTGTCGCCGGGCACCGCCTTGTGCGGTGCCCGGCCATCGCTCAATCCGCGTCGTTGTTGTCCAGCGAGTTCTCCAGCAGCTTGCCGGTCACGGCGTCCACGCCCACTTCGCGCGTGTCCTTGCCGGCCTTGATGTCGAACGAGTAGCGTAGCCCGCTGCCGCCGGACTCCTTTTCCAGCTCCTGCTTGACGATCTTGCCGGGGACGGCGTGCAGCGCGATTCCGCGCGCCTGGGTCATGCTGATCTTGGCTTGCGCAGCCAGCTTGGCCGGGGTTTGCGCCTGTGCGGCGAACGCGAGCCCGCACAGGGCGAGCGGCAGGGCGAGGACGATGGACTTGCGCATGATTTGCTCCTTGGGGTTGGGTGTGAATCGCCGCGCGATGCGCGCATCGCACGGCGATGTCGCTACGCTACGCCGCGGCACTTAGGCCGCCCTTGCGGCACCGCTAAGCAAAACCAAGGTTTGGCACGAGTCCGGCGCCACCATGCCGGCATGCCGCGCCGATGAAACACACCGACGCATCGCGCCCTCTCCCGGAGGAGAGGGCGCGATGCGTCGATGGCTTGGCGAGCGTCAGCGATCGGAAGCGGGCGTCGTGTCGTCGGACGGCGGGGCTTGCCGCGACTTGCCCAGCACGGCGTAGATCACCGGCATCACCAGCAACACCAGCGGCACCTGCACCACCATGCCGGAGATGATCGCCACCGCCAGCGGCTGCTGCATCTGCGAGCCCTGGCCGATCGCCAGCGCCAGCGGAAGCAGGGTGAGGATGGCGGCCAGGGTCGACATCAGGATCGGCCGCATGCGGTGATGGCCGGCGTACTGCATCGCCTCGTGCAGCGGCATCCGCCGGTGCGCCTCGGTCAGTTCGGAGAAGTAGAAGATCGCGATCTCGGTGACGATGCCCACGATCATCGTCATGCCCATCATCGCGGAGATGTTGAGCTCGATGCCGGTGATCCACAGCCCCAGGAACACCGCCGCCAGCGCCAGCAGCGGCGAGGCCATGATCGCCAGCGCCACGCGGAAGCTTTCGTACAGGAACAGCAGCAGGGTGAACACCAGGGCAATCGCCGCCAGCATCACGATGGTCAGGTCGTGGAAGGCGATCTGCTGCTGCGCGTACAGGCCGCCCAGCTCGTAGTACATGCCGGGCGGCAGCAGGCCGGGCCGGTTCAGCACCTTCTTCACGTCGACCACGGTGGAGCCCATGTCGCGGCCGACGATGCGCGCGGTGACGGCGACCATGCGCTTGAGGTCGTCGCGGTCGATCTCGGGCTGGCCCTGCTCGGTGCGGATGCTGGCGAGTCGCGACAGCGGCACCGTCTGGCCGTCGGCGGTGCGGATCGGCAGCGACTCCAGTTGCTCCAGTTGCGCGCGCGCCGCCGGCGGCAGCCACACGCGCACGCCGATCATCTTCGGGCCTTGCGGTAGTTCGGCCACCACGTTGCCGGCGACGGCGTCGTTCACCTGCTGCACCACGGTCGCGGGATCGAGGCCGTACAAGCCGGCCTTCACCGGGTCGACCTTCACGTCAAGCGCGTCGCCGGCGGGGTTGATGCCGTTGCGCACCTCGGCCACGCCGTCGACCTTGCCGATCGCAGCCGCGATCTTTCTCGCGGTGGCGTCGAGCTGCGCCTGGTCGTCGCCGAACAGCTTCACCTCGATCGGCTGCGGCACCTCGGTGAGGTCGCCGATCATGTCCTCCATCAACTGGGTGACATCCACGTCCAGGCCCGGCACCTGGGCCACCACCTGCTCGCGGATCTGCTCCATCACGGTGTCGGTGGGCGGCCGCGAACCGTTCTTCAGGCGCACGAAGATGTCACCGGAATTCGCCTCGGTCAGGCCGCCACCGAGCTGCAGGCCGGTGCGGCGCGAATAAGTGCTGACGTAGGGGTTGGACTGGATGATCTGCTCGACCTGCTTCAGCAGCCGGTTGGTCTCGACCAGCGAGGTACCGGGCTTGGACAGGTAGTCCAGGGTGAAGCCGCCCTCGTCCATCTTCGGCATGAAGCCGCTGCCGACGTGGCGGTAGGCCAGCACGCCGACGAGCAGCAACGGCAGCACGCCGATCAGCAGCAGGGCAGGACGCCGCAGCAGGCCACCCAGCGTGCGTTCGTAACCGTCGAGGAGGCGTTGCGAGAACCGGCTGGGCGGATGCTCCACCGCGTGCCGCTCGTCGATCAGCCATTCCGCCAGCAGCGGCACCGCGATCCAGGTCAGCAGGTAGGAGATCACCAGCGCGCTGGCCATGGTCAGCGACAGCGCCTTGAAGAACGCGCCGGTGACGCCGGTGAGGAAGGCCAGCGGCAGGAAGATCACCACGGTGGCTGCGCTGGAGCCGGTCAGCGGCCGGGTGAATTCCCAGGCCGCCCCGGCGATGCGCTCGCGTACCGGCCCGGTGCCGTCGCGCAGCCGGCGCATGATGTGCTCCAGCATCACGATCACGTCGTCGATCAGCAGGCCCACCGCGGCCGCCATGCCGCCCAGCGTCATCATGTTGAAGCTCATGTGCAGCAGGTCGAGCAACAGCACGGTGATCGCCAGCGTGGCCGGCACCACGATCAGCGCGACCAGGATCACCCGCACGTTGCGCAAGAACAGGAACAGCACCAGCCCCGCCAGCACGATGCCGATCAGGATCGCGTCGCGCACGCTGCCGGCGGCGCCCCGCACCAGCTGCGTCTGGTCGTACCAGTTGGCGATGTGCAGGCCCTTGGGCGCGTGCTTTTCGTACTCGGCCAGGCGTTGGCCCACGTCGCGCGCAATCTGCAGGCTGTTGCCGCTGGGCTGCTGGAACACCTGCAGCAGCACCGCGTCGTGGCCGTCGGCGGTGGTGCTGATCCATTGCGGCAGGTGGCTCATGCGCGCGGTGGCCACGTCGCGCAGGCGCACCACGCCCTGCGGACCGGCACGCAGCACGATGTCCTCGAGCGCCTTCACCGTGGCGGGCTGGTTGTCTGCCAGCACCAGGTAGAGCTTGTAGTGGTCCTGCAGCCGGCCCAGCGCCTGGATCGTGGCCGCATCGGACACTGCCTTGTTCACGTCGGCGAGAGTGAGTCCCTGCGCGCGCAGCTTGGCGGCGTCGACGTCGACATGGAATTCGGCCACGTCGCCGCCCTGCACGTCGACCTGGGCCACGCCGGTGACGCCGGACAGCAGCGGGCGCAACTGGAACTCGGCGATGTCGTGCAGTTGCGTGGGGCTGAGCGTGTTCGAGCTGAGGCTGTAAGCCAGTACCGGATCGATGGTGGGATCCAGCCGCCGTGCGCGCACGTTCACGTGCGTGGGCAGTTCCGGCAACACCTGGCTGACCGCGGCCTCGACGTTGAGCAGGGCGCGCCCCATGTCGGTGCCCCAGTCGAAGCCGACGTTGATTTCCGCGCTGCCGCGGCTGGTGGTGGAGCGCACCTCGCGCACGCCGCGCACGCGGCGGATCGCTTCTTCCACCGGGCGGGTAACGCTGACCACCATCTGGTCGGCGGGCTGATCGCCGGCGTCCAGCGCCACCCGCACCCGCGGGAACGAGACGTCCGGGAACAGCGAGACCGGCAGGTTGAACGCCCCGGCGATACCGCCGATGGCGAGGATGAAGGCGAGGAACAGCAGCGAACGCCGGTGCTTGTGCATCCACTGGGTGATCGTCATCGGTGCTGCGCTCACGGCTTGCTCTCGCGCACGGCGTCGCCATCGTCGACCTCGTAGGCCCCCTGCACGATCACCGGCAGCCTGGCATCGAGCTTGCCGAGCACGCCCACGGTGTCGCCCGCAGGCTGGCGCAACTGCACGTCCACGCGATGCGCCTTGCCGTGGTCGAGCTGGTACAGGTAGTCGCCCTTGCCGTCGTGCAGCACCGCGCCGCGCGGCACCGCCCAGGCGCGGTAGCCGTCGCTCTGGATGCTGGCCTGCAGCGCGGCGCCAGCGACCAGCGTGGCATCGGCCGCGACGGGGATGTCCGCCTGCACCGGCAGCAGATGGGTCTGTGGGTCGATCGCCCGCCCCACCATGCTGAGCCTGCCCTCGAATGCCTTGCCATCGCCGTACACATCGCGCAGCTGCACCGGCATGCCGACGCGCAGCTGCCTGCCGGCGCCGGGCTGAACCCCAAGTGCGGCAATCAGCGCATGGGCGGGCATGAAGCCGAGCAGCGGCGCGTTCGCGGCGAAACGCTCGCCGAGAGCCACCGAGAGCGTGGTGACCACGCCATCGTCGGGTGCGGCCACGGTTTCCTGCGCCGCGCCGCCGCCGAGCGCGCGCTGTGCCTGCAGCGCAGCCTGCGCGTCGGCCAGCGCCTTGCGCGCCGTGGCGAGTTGCGACCGCGTGGCGAGGTGTTGCGCGGCCATCTGTTCGGTGCGGCGCAGTTCGCCGCGGGCCAGGATCAGCGCGGTCTGCGCCTGCCGGTAGGCGTTGCGCGCGGCAGGATCGGGCGTGATCGTCAGCAGCGCCTGGCCACGCTTCACAGTCTGCCCCGCGCTGACCTTCAAGGCGACCACCTGGCCGCCATGGGCGAGGCTGATCGCCCGTGCATGGTGCGGATCGGCCACGGCGCTGCCCCAGGCAGCCACGTTGTCGTGGAAGCGCTGCTGCACCGGCATCGCGGTGGTGACCAGCGCCACGCTCTTGGCATCGCCGGAAGAAGCGCCGCCGCCCTTGTCGCAGGCGGCCAGGAGGAATGCCGCCGCGGCCAGCGCGGCGCAACGTGCGAGCAGGGTTTGTTTCATCGTTTGGACGTCTCTTGCATGACGAAATCGGTGCGGCCGAGCAGGGCTTCCAGCGCGATCGCGTCGTTGGCGCGCGCCTGTCCGAGCGCGATGAGGTCGGTATCGGCTGCCAGCGCATTGCCGCGGATCGCGAGATAGGTGGGCCAGTCGAGCAGGCCCCTGCGCCAGGCCTGCTCCGCCGCGGCGCGCGCCGCATCGAGCCGCCGCGCGTGCGCGGCTTGCGCCGCCCGCTGCGTGTCCAGCGTGCGCAGGTCTGCCGAAAGCCGCTGCATGTCGCTGCGCGTGGCCAGCAGGCGCGCCGCGTAGTCGTCCTTCAGCTGCTGGCGGGTGGCTGTCGCGATCGCGATGTTGCCGCGGTTGCGGTCGAACAGCGGCAGGGTCAGGCCGATGCTGAAGCCGTTGGTGGTGATGTTGCTGGTGTCGCGCGCGCGATTGAGGCCCAGCGTGATGGCGGGGAACTGGGCGAGGATGGCGCCGCGCAGCGTCGCCTCCTGGGCGCGGTAGCCGGCTTGCAGCGCGAGCAGGTCGGGGCGCCGCCGCGGCAGGTCGGCCAGCGCCGCCTTGAGTTGCGCGGGGTCGGGGTCGGCCCGGTACGGCGCACCCACCAGGTCCAGCGGCGCGCTGGGCGCAAGGCCCAGCAACTGGCGCAGGTCGCTTTCGGCCAGGTGCAGGGCGATCGCGTTGTCGCCCGCGCGCCGGCGCACGTCGGCCATCGCGTTGAGGCCGGCGCTGGCGCTGTCGTAGTTGAGGTTGCCCGCGGCGAGCGCAGCGCGCACCGCCTTGTCCACCGGCGCCAGCGCCCGCAGTTCGGCGTCGAGTTCGGCCTGTTGTTGGCGCAGGCTCTGCACCTGGCCGAACAGCAGGCGCGCCTGCGCGACGGTCTGCCACTCGGCCCACAGCAGGTCGAGGTTTACCTGCCGGGCCTGCGCGTTCGCTGCATGCGTGCGCGAGGAACGCAGCAGCAGCGCACTCACGTCTTCGCTGATGCCGAGGTTGTAGGCCTTGGTGAGGCCGCTGCCGGAGTGGTACGGCAGGTCCTCGCCAAGGCTCAGCTGCGGATCGGGCAGCAGGCCCGCGGCAAAGGCCTGCGCCCGGGCGATGCCCAGCGCATCGCGCTGCACCTTCAGCCCGGGGCTGTTGGCCACGGCCAGCATCGCCACTTCGGTGACGTCCAGGCCGTCGGCCGGGTCGAAGCGGTGCGCGGCCAGTTCCGGCAGCGGCATCGCGCTGGCCGGCACGCTGAGCTGCGTGGCGCTGGCGGCGCCTTCGCCCTGGCCCAGCGGCAATTGGTGGTAGGTGGCGCAGCCGCACAGCAGGGTTGCCGTGGCGATCAGTGCGCTGCGGATGAGCGGGCGAGCGACGGGGATCATCGGCGAAGCATGCCGGCGCGCGCTTAGCGCTTTCTTACCGGATGGCGCCTGGGCGCCGTTGGGTTTCCTGTCCGGGATCATTTCGCGCCTGCCGGGGCGGGCCACGGGACTCGGCTTTTCCTTGCGCGAGGCCGACCCCGCCCGTCATCGACGCAAGGCCGCGACAAGTTCGCCGAGCGCGCACCACGGGCCGATGTCCCAGTGGCCCCGCGCCTGTCCTGAAGGCGAGGGCAGCACGAAGGCGCGCGCGGCGCCGATGCGCTCGTCCTGCAGCCCGTACGAAACCGCGCGCCCCAAAGCCGCGCGCCCGGCGTTCTTGCTGGTGAAGGCGATCACGTTTGGCGCGTGGTGTTCGATCTTCGCGCGCAACGCCGCCACATCGAATGCGCCCGGCGGCAGTTCGTCGTCGTTGCCGCTGTGGCGCTTGGCCAGGTCGGTGAGGCCGATGCCGAATTGCGGCAGCAGCGGAAACTCGGCAGGCGCCAGCAGGCGCGGAGTGAGGCGGGCTTGGTGCAGCGCGCGCCAGAACAGGTTGCCGGGGTGGGCGTAGTAGGCGCGCTCGGCGGCCGAGCGCTTGCCGGCCGCGGTGCCGCAGAACACCAGCGCGAGGCCGGGCTGCAGCACGTCGGGCAGCACGTGGCGGGCAACCGGGCGTGGCATCGTCCAGCAGGAAATCGGTGAACTGGAAGCGGTTGTCGCGCAGCACGGATTCGCCGTGCCGTAGCCGCAGCGGCTGGCGGAACAGCGGCCCGCCGCAGCTCAGCGTGTGGAATTCGCCGCGTTCGCCGCAGGGATCCACGCCGTTGGGCAGCGCGTCGAGCAGGCCGGCGTCGTAGCTGCGGCCGCAGAACGCGGCGTCGAGCTGCTGCGTGTCCACGCAGCACAGCACGGCGCGATGGCCCTCGGCCACGAAGCGGCGCGACAGCGCGGCGGTGTCCTCGCCCCAGAGCGGGAATACCGCGCGCCAGTTGTCGCGGCCGAGCTGGCGCACGCGGTAGTCGCGCACGTCCTCCAGGAACAGGTCGCCGAACGCGCAATGGCGGATGCCGGGCCAGCGCATGCGCGCTTCGACCAGGGCCTGCGCGTGCGCCGTTTCGTAGGCATCGTTGCTACCGGGCCAGTCCAGCGCCACTTCCAGCAGCGGTAATCCGAGCGCCGCCACTTGCGCCTGCAGCACGTCGTGCCGCACGCCGTGCATGGCGATGCGCTGGTAGTGACGGTTGATCGTGGTGAGCAGGCCGACCACCTGCCAGCGCGGATCGGCAAGCAGGCGCTGCAGCGCCATCAGGCAATCCTTGCCGCCGCTCCAGGCGAGCAGGATGGGTGTGGGGGTGTCGTTCATGGCGTGGAAGGTTCCCGGGTGACGGCGGCCTGCCAATCCAGCGTGGCATGCAGACGCTGCTGCGGATCGAGCCGGAAGTCCAGCGCGATGCCCAACGCCTGCGCGGCGGCGGTGGCGAGCGCCAGGCCCAGCCCGGCATGGCCGGCGTGCGGCAACTGCTTGCGCCAGAAGCGCTGGCCGAAGCTGGCGAGGTCGGCCTCGGCCAGTTCGGGTGCCGCGTTGTCGATGGTGAGTCCATGGGCATCGGCACGCACGCGCACGCTGTCACCCGCGGGCGCATAGGCGCAGGCGTTGCCCAGCAGGTTGCCGACGATCACTTCCAGCAGCGCGGGATCGGTGCGCAGCCCGGCGGGCGGCGCGCCCTCGCTCGCCAACGCGATGCCGCGCGCGACCACGGTGGCCTGATGACGCTGCAGCTGGCGCTCCAGCCACGGTGCCAGCGCCAGCGTCTGCCATTGCGGCTGTTCCAGCCCGGATTGCAGGCGGGTGAGCAGCAGCAGGGCGGTGACGGTGGCCTCCAGCTCCGCGCCGATGCAGCCGATCTCGGCGAGCAGGTCGGGCAGGCTGCGGCCGCTGGGATAGCGTGCTTCCACCTCGGCCAGCAGGCGCAGTTCGGCGAGGCGGGTGCGCGTTTCGTGGGCCAGGCCGCTGGCGAACTGGCGCTCCCGCGCGAGGCCGTCGTCCATGCGCGCCAGCACGTCGTTGAAGCGTGCCACCAGCGGGTCGAGCTCCTTCAGACCGATCGGCGCCAGGCGCTGGCCGGGCGCATGCGGGCCGATGCCGCGCATGCGTTCGACCAGGGCGCCCATCGGGCCCAGGCCGCGGCGCACCACCAGCGGCACCGCGATCAGCGCGATGGCGGCGGCGAGCAGCGGGCCGAGCGCGAGCACCCAGTCGATCGCCAGCAGCAGCCGGTCGAGCGAATGGCGGTCCTGCACGAACAGCAGGCGGCAGGTGGCGGGCCTGGTGGTACCGATGGCGCGGGCCTCGTCGTCCTCGGCGGCGGGCCGCGGGAAGCTCAATCGCACGGAGTCCAGATGGTGTTCGTGGTGGCCGAGCCGGTCGAAGCGCGGCTGTGGCCCCGTATCGCCCGGCCAACCCGGCGGCACGGCGGGCGGCGGCGGGTTGCTGTGCTGGGGCGCGCTGCCGTCGCAGCGCAGGTCGTACCAGCTGTTGCCGCTGCTGCCCGGCAGGCTGGTCGGCATGTCCTGCTCCAGCGCCGCCATGCTGCCCAGGGCGCGGGCTTGTCCCAGCAGGTCCTGGCGAAAACTGCTGGCCAGCTCGTGGTCGATGCGCCAATCCATCAGCCGGGCACCGCCACCCAGCACCAGCAGGCAGACGATGGCCAGCAGCACGGTGACGCGGGAGGAGAGCGAGGCGGGCTTCATGGCTGGCGCGCCTCCTGTGGGTGGGGTGGTGCGATGGCGCGGGTGAGAAAGCGGTTTCGCACCGCTGCCGCGGCGCGAGCCACTTTTCTCTTGCGTGGCCAAGAGAAAAGTGGCCAAAAGAGAAGGCCACCCCGCGGCGGCGCTTTCCGTCCATCCATGGCCGGAAAATCCGTGAGCCGTGGCCGGGCTTTTCGGCCGGGCTCCTGCCCGGTCGAAAAGGCGTTGCCCTCCCTGGCAACGCCCGCTGTGCGGCCTGATCGTCCACGGCTCACCGCCGCCGAGGGGCCCCGGCAGAGCAGGCGCGCATCCTGTGCGCCAGAAGCCGGAGCAAAGGTGGAATTGCGCGAACTGGCGGTTTCCCCTCCTTGCATGAAGAGAGAGGCCGGAGCGGAGTGTTGCGACTGTGGCTGTGTCGGTTGTTTCTGCGCACCCGTAGGGCAGGAGGCCCGAAGGGCGTGCCATCGGGGTGTCGCTTCCTCTTGGTTACTTCTCCTTGACTCCGGGCATCCTGCCCTTCGCCCTTGCGGACCGGCTTCGCCGTTCGCACCCGCTCCTGCGCGTGCCTGGACAAGCAAATGAGAAGTGACTCGGGCGCCGGCAGGCGCTCGAAGCCGCTCCGAACCTTGCGGGAGCGAGGCAGGGGTAGCCATCACGGGATCAAATACCCCGCCCCGCGCCGCGTCTCGATCAGCCCGGGCACGCCGGCGCCGTCCAGTTTGCGGCGCAGGCCGAACACCAGCACCTCCACGCTGCGGTCGGAGGCTTCGCTGTCGCTGCCGGCGGTGCGGTCGAGGATTTCCTGGCGGCTGAAGGCGCGGCCGCGATGGCGCAGCAGCAGGCCCAGTACCGCGAATTCGCGCGGGGTGAGCGCCAGCGGCTGGCCGGCCACGCTGACGCTGTGCGAGCGCGGGTCCCAGGACAGCGCGCCATGGCTGAGCACGGTGGGCTGTGCTTGCTGCGGGCGGCGTGCC
>JAJZET010000189.1 GCA_021805685.1 Pseudomonadota bacterium | reverse complement strand
CGGTGGCGTGCTTGACCACGCGATGCACGTGCCCGAAGCGGTCGCGGATCGGGCTGTAGCTGCCCTGGATCCACACTTCGTTGCCGTTGGCATCGACGCGCCGGAACACCCCGCTACGGTGCTGGCCTTCGCCCAGTTGCCGCCAGAACTCCCGGTAGGCCTCGCTGTCGCGTTCGGCCGGATCGACGAACATGCGATGGTGCTGGCCGACCACCTGCTCCCGGCTATAACCAAAGCAGCGCAGGAAATTGTCGTTGGCGGCCAGGATCGTGCCGTCCGGCGCGAACTCGATCACCGCCTGCACCTGGTCGATGGCCGCGACGCGGCCGAGCAGGTCGTGCTGGGCGCGTTGTTCCAGCCATGCCTGCTGCAGCTTGCGCAGGCGCTCGAAGCGCAGGCCGTGCAGGCGATCGAACAAGGAATACAAGGTCGCAGTCATGCAATCCTCCGGCTCGGATGCCATCCCTATCGCCACGGTACCGGCAGGGGCGAGCGGGACTTGAGCGCCGCCATGCCTCCGCGCCCTCCATGGCGAACGCCTCCGATGCGGAGGCGAGGCCGCCGTTGGCCTGCGCCACCGCGCAGGTCGATGCCGCGCAGGTCACGGCGTTCTCCGCCCGTTCCCTGGGATCGGCCTTGTCTTCGGCGTGCATCGTGCGAGGTCTTGATCGTCGCTGCTGAGGCGTCGCAGGTTTCCCAGCGACCTGTCGTACAGCGGTTCGGCCGGCTTTACGGCCTATCGCGGACGCGGGTGTCGCCGCCGCCAGCCACCGCTCGGTGCGAGCGGACTGGCGGCGGTCGCACACGATGCGCGGCGGCTGCCGGATCCCGGCTTGCGCCGGGATCGTGGGCAAGGGGAATTGTTACCTGGCCTACGGCTTGTTCTTCAGCAGGTCGCGGATCTCGGTGAGCAGGACCACGTCGGCCGGTGGCGCGGCGGGTGCTTCGTCCTTCTTCTTCTGCAGCCGGTTCATCGCCTTGATGAGCATGAAGATCGCGAAGGCGACGATGACGAAGGTGATGATGGTATTGATGAAGCTGCCGTAGTTGATCGCCACTTCGGCGATCTTGTGCTTGGGGTCGCTGTCGTCGGCGGGCCGGAGCACCCACTTCATCGCGGAGAAGTCGATGCCGCCGGTAAGCATGCCGATCGGCGGCATGATCACGTCGCTGACCAGCGAGCTGACGATCTTGCCGAACGCGCCGCCGATCACGATGCCGACGGCCATGTCCATCACGTTGCCGCGCATGGCGAACGCCTTGAATTCCTGCAGCATGCTCATTGCTGTACTCCCCGTGGGTGATAGGCCGGATGGCAGGGGAGACTCTAGCGCAGCGGGCGCGGCCTCGGCTCGGCGCCGGGCCGGGTTTCAGGCAATGCGGCCGTCCAGCTCGGCGTAGCCGACCAGCTCGGCGTGGAAGCGGTCGCCACGCTCCAGCGCGGCGACGCCGGCCGGCGTGCCGGTGAATACCAGGTCGCCGGGCTGGAGCTCGAACAGCGTGGAGAGTGCAGCAAGGATGTGCGGCACGTCATGGATCATCTCGCCCAGCCGCGAGTGCTGGCGCAGCGCGCCGTTCACGCTGAGGCGCAGCTCGGTGTCCGGGCCGGGTAGCGCGCCGTCGAGCCTGTGCAGCGCCGACACCGGCGCGGAATGGTCGAAGGCCTTGGCGACGTCCCAGGGATGGCCCTTGGCCTTGGCCTGCGCCTGCAGGTCGCGACGGGTGAGGTCCAGCCCCACGCCCACACCCCAGACCAGTGATGCGGCGCGCTCCACCGGCACGTCGCGGCCGCCTGCGCCCAGCGCCAGCACCATCTCGACTTCGTGGTGCAGTTCGCTGGTGGCGGAGGGGTAGGGCACGTCGGCGCCGGCGGCCACCACCGCATCGGCGGGCTTGCAGAAGAACATCGGCCGGCCGGGTTCCACTGCCGCACCCATTTCCTTCGCGTGCTCGGCGTAGTTGCGACCGATGCAGAACACGCGG
The DNA here is from genome assembly GCA_021805685.1 of Pseudomonadota bacterium. Classification (GTDB taxonomy): domain Bacteria; phylum Pseudomonadota; class Gammaproteobacteria; order Xanthomonadales; family Rhodanobacteraceae; genus Rhodanobacter_A. The sequence continues at coordinate 1,662 of JAJZET010000189.1, read as the reverse complement.
CGGATCGGAAAGCGCTGGGGGCTGCCGAGAATCGGCAGGCTGGGCACGGGAGGCGGGGCGATGGCGTAGTCCATGGACGCGAGTCTAATGCGGGCGCGGATGCGGGCGGAACCGGGTATCGGACACCGGCCCCGCTGCTGTCGACGGAAATTCGCTGGAGCGGTGTCGAATGGCGCGGGCGCCGTTCGTCGCCTCCACGAGGAAGCGGAGCGGGGCGGCGGCGGCGCAGGCGACGACGATGGGCACGGCGGGCGACCGCATGGGAACGGTGTGCGTGCGGACACCGGGTGCCGTCCGCGCCGAGGAATGCGTTCGATTGCTCCGCTGGGGTGACATCTGTCATCGTCTTCGGTTGATAACCGCCCGTGGCCACGGGGGCCGGAGGGCGTTACGGTGTCGTGCATCACGGAGCCATGGGGATGACGGTGAGCCAAGCCGAGTTGCTGAAGGAACTGCGCATCGCCAAGGAGCAGCGCGACGACCATGGCCAGGGTCCGGGGCGCTGGCCATGGATCGTGCTGGCGATGCTGGCGGTGCTGGCACTGGTCGGTGCCGGCGCATGGTGGGCGATGGGCCATCGCGCGATCGCCGTGCGGACCGCCGTCGCGGTATCCCCGGCCAGCGATCCGGGCGCCGGCGCGGTGCTGCAGGCCACGGGCTACGTCACCGCGCGCCGGCAGGCCACGGTATCGGCACAGATCACCGGCACGCTCACTGCGGTACTCATCGAGGAGGGCGACCACGTGAAAAAGGGCCAGGTGCTGGCCCGGCTGGACGACAGCGCCTACCGGGCAGCGCTGGACGCGGCGCGGGCGCAGGCCGCCGCGGCGCATGCGCTGGTGGCGCAATACCAGGCCCAGCTGGCGCAGAACCTGCGCGACGCCGCGCGCCAGCAATCGCTGGCTGCGCAGGGGCTGGTGTCGAGGCAGGTCGCCGAGCAGGCGCGCACGCTGGCCGAAAGCACGCGTGCGCAGCTGGTCGCGCAGCAGAAGAGCGCGGCCTCGGCCGATGCGCAGGTGGCCGAAGCGCGGGTGAACTTCGACTACTGCGTGATCCGCGCGCCGTTCGACGGCGTGATCACCACCAAGGACGCCCAGGTGGGCGAGATCGTCTCGCCGTTCTCGGCTGGCGGCGGCTTCACCCGCACCGGCATCGGCACCATCGTCGACATGGATTCGCTGGAAGTGGACGTGGACGTCAACGAGGCCTACATCGGGCGCGTGAAGCCGGACATGCCCGCCGAAGCCGTGCTCGATGCCTACCCGGACTGGAAGATCCCCGCCCACGTGATCGCCATCGTGCCCGCCGCCGACCGCGGCAAGGCCACGGTGAAGGTGCGCGTGGCGCTGGAGCGCAAGGACGCCCGCATCGTGCCCGACATGGGCGTGCGCGTGTCCTTCCTCGAACAGAAAACCGCGAACGTGGCGCAGGCGCCGAAGGGCGTACTGGTGCCGGCGAAGGCGATCGTGCTGCGCGACGGCCGCAGCGTGGTGTTCGTGGTCGCCGGCGGCAAGGCGGCGCTGCGCGCGGTGCAGCCGGCGGCGCAGGACTACGGTGACATGAAGCTGATCCCTGACGCGCTGCAGCCGGGCGATGCGTTGGTGCTGTCGCCGCCGGCGGCGCTGCGCGACGGCTCGAAGGTTACTTTGCAAAAGGCGTCAC
>JAJZET010000162.1 GCA_021805685.1 Pseudomonadota bacterium | reverse complement strand
GGCCTCGAGGCCGGCGACAAGGTGGTGACCGAGGGCGGCATCTTCGTGCGTTTCATCCAGACCCAATGAGCGAGCTGACCCCGCCCCCCGGAGCGCGTCCGGCCTCCCTGATCAACCGCATCGTGGCGTTCGCGCTGGAGCAGCGGCTGCTGATCGTGCTGCTGTCGTGCGCACTCACGGTTGCCGGCGTGATGGCCTACAAGTCGCTGCCGATGGACGCGTATCCCGACTTGTCGCCGCCCATGGCGGAAATCATTACCCAGTGGCCTGGGCACTCGGCGGAGGAAGTCGAACGCCTGATCACGGTGCCGGTGGAGCTCGCGATGAACGCGATCCCGGGCCTGGTGACCAAGCGGTCGATCTCGCTGTACGGGCTGTCGGACGTCACCCTCACCTACGCCAACGGCGTCAACGACTATTTCGCGCAGCAGCAGGTGTACAACCGCCTGTCGGGCATCACGCTGCCGGCCGGCGTCACGCCCTCGCTTTCGCCCATGTCGCCGCCTTCCGGCCTGGTCTATCGCTACGTACTGCAGAGCTCCGACCGTTCACCGATGGAGCTCAAGACGCTGGAGGACTGGGTGATCGCGCCGCAGTACCGCTCGGTGCCCGGCGTTGCCGACGATTCCGCGTTCGGTGGCGGCAACATGCAGTACCAGGTGCTGCTCGACCCCGTGAAGATCGCGGCACTGGGCCTTAGCGTGACCCAGGTGGAAGCCGCGCTGGGCGCGAACAACAGCAACGCCGGCGGCGGCTTTTACCAGCAGGGCGGCCAGTTCTTCTACGTGCGTGGTCTCGGGCGGCTGAAGACGCTGCGGGACATCGGCAACGTGGTGCTGACCGTGCACAACGGCACGCCGATCCTGGTGAAGGACGTCGGCACCGTGAAGATCGGCATCGCGCCGCGCCTGGGTGAGTTCGGCTACATGGACCAGGACGATGCGGTCGAGGGCGTGATCATGACCCTGACCGGATCGAAGACCCAGAACGTCTTGCAGCGTGTCGAAGCGAAGACCAAGGAGCTGAACGAGTACATCCTGCCGAAGGACGTCAAGATCCACCCGTTCTACGATCTCACCAACCTGATCCAGCAGACCAAGGAAGTGGTGCAGCACAACCTGCTGGTCGGCATGTTGCTGGTGGTCGCGGTGTTGATGTTCTTCCTGTACGACCTGCGCGCCGGCCTGATCGTCGCCGTCACCATCCCGCTGGCGCTGCTGTTCGCGTTCTGCGGATTGCACCTGCAGAACGCCTCGGCGAACCTGCTCTCGATTGGCGCCGTGGACTTCGGCATCCTGGTGGATGCCGCGGTAGTGATGGTGGAGAACATCTACCGCCAGCTCGCACTACGCGACGACGGCCCCCTGGACATCGTCGCGGTGATCCGTGACGCGGCTGCCGAGGTCGATCGCCCGCTGTTCTACGCGGTGGGCGTGATCGTGGCCGGCTTCCTGCCGATCTACGTGCTGAGCGGTCCCTCCGGCAAGCTGTTCAAGCCGATGGCCGATACCATGATCTTCGCGATCGTCGGTTCGCTGATCGTCACGCTGACCCTGCTGCCGGTGCTGTGCGCGTGGTTCATGCGCAAGGGGGTGCGTGAGCGCCGCAACGCAATCTTCGAGGCGATCAAGGCGCGCTATGCGAAATGGCTGGATGCCTGCCTGGCGCATCCGTGGCGCGTCACGACAGCCGCGGCCGCGCTGCTAGGGCTGTCGCTACTCTTGGTGCCCTTCATGGGCGCGGAATTCATGCCGAAGCTGGACGAGGGCGCCCTGTGGGTACGCGCGACGATGCCGTACACCATCTCGTTTGACGAGGCTGCAAAAATTTCCCCGCAAATCCGCCAGGTCCTGCGTTCGTTCCCGGTCGTCACCACGGTGACGTCCGAACTGGCCCGCCCCGACGACGGGACCGATTCCACCGGCTTTTTCAACGATGAATTCTTCGTCGGCCTGAAACCGTATTCGGAATGGCACGGCGCCTACCGGGACAAGCAGGCGCTGATCGACGCAATCAACGCGAAGCTGCAGAAATTCCCCGGCATCCAGTTCAACTACGCACAACCGGCCGAGGATGCGGTGGACGAGGCCGAGACAGGCCTGAAGAGCGCGTTGGCAGTGAAGGTATACGGACCCAACCTGCGAACGTTGCAGGCCAAGGGCAAGCAGATCAAGGCGGCGATGGAGAAGGTGCCTGGCATCACCGACGTGACCCTGGTGCATGAGCTGGGCCAACCCAACCTCGCGATCAAGATCGACCGGGCAAAAATCGCGCGCTACGGCGTCAACGTGGACGACATCAACAACCTGATCTCGGCTGCGGTCGGGGGCAACGTGGCGACCGAGGTGGTCCAGGGCGAAAAGCAGTTCGACCTGGTGGTACGCCTGCTGCCGCAGTACCGCCACAGTCCCCAGCAGATAGGCGACATCCCCGTCGCGACGCCGGGCGGCCAGGAGATCCCGCTGAAGGAGTTCGCCAGCATCAAGGTCGAGAACGGCGCGTCCTTCATATACCGCGAAAACGATTCGCGCTACATCGGCGTGCAGTTCGCCGTGCAGGGGCGCGACCTCGCCGGCGCGGTGCAGGATGCGATGGCGAAAGTCGCCAAGCAGGTGAAACTGCCGCAGGGCTATCGCCTCGACTGGGGCGGCGAATACAAGGAGTACGCAGCCTCGCACCACCAGTTGAACGTCGTGCTTCCGCTCACGCTGGCCGTCATCTTCCTGCTGCTGTTCGCGCTGTACGGCAACTTCAAGTTTCCGCTGATCACCGTACTCGGCGTGCTGCTGTCGGCGCCGATCGGCGGCATCGTTGCGCTCTGGGTCACCCACACGCCGTTCTCCGTCTCGTCAGGCATCGGCTTCCTGGCCTTGTTCGGCGTTTCGGTACAGACCGCGGTGGTGTACATCTCTTACGTCAACGAGTTGCGACTGAGTGGCACATCGGTCGCCGAGGCCATCCGGGAGGGTGCGATCCTGCGCTTGCGTCCGATCATGATGACTGCGCTGGTGGCCGCGCTGGGCCTGCTGCCAGCCGCGATCGCGGTGGGTGTCGGCACCGATACGCAGAAACCGTTTGCGCTGGTGATCGTCAGTGGCCTGTTCACGCGGCTGGCCATCAGCATCTTCCTGATGCCTGCGCTCTACAGCCTGGTGGCACGCGAAGGGGATAGCCTCAAGGTATGATGCCGGCCGCCTGAACCTGGGTCCGGTGCTCTCTCAGGCGCAGGACCGTGCGACAACGCAACGCAGCGCAACTTGTTGCCTTGTCGAACCGGCACGCCAAGGCGCAAGGCGGCATCGTCCACGTCGGCGGACCGCATCCCGCTTGTCAGATGGCTCGCGAAAACCGCGGCAACGCGGCGGCTTCGCCAAGGTAGGCGTCGAAGCACATCGCCACGGTGCGCAGCAGCAGGCGTCCGCGCGGCGTGACCCGGATCGTCTGCTCGTCCAGCATCACCAGGCCGTCATCGGCCAGCGCGCGCAACCGTTCCAGTTCCGTCGCGAAATATTCCGCGAACGGGATGCGACGCTGCTCGCTGAAACCGCGCATGTCCAGCTCGCCGTAGCACATCAGCTGGCCGATCGCCTCGCGGCGGATCAGGTCGTCCTCGTTGAGTGCCAGCCCCCGCGCGATCGGCAGGTGACCGT
>JAJZET010000181.1 GCA_021805685.1 Pseudomonadota bacterium | reverse complement strand
GCGGATGTAGGCGAGGATGCCGTCCACGCTGCGGTGGTTGCTGATCCACACCTCGACGCCGGCCTTCACCAGCTCGCGCGCGATGTCGGCCTGGATGTCGGAGAAACCGATCGCCAGGTCCGGCTCTAGCTTGAGGATCTCGCCGATCTTCGCACTGGTGAAGGCGGAAACCTTGGGCTTCTCCCGGCGCGCCCGCGGCGGACGCACGGTGAAGCCGGAGATGCCGACGATGCGGTGTTCTTCGCCGAGCGCATAGAGCACTTCCGTCGGCTCTTCGGTCAGGCAGACGATGCGCTGGGGGAACGGATCGGGCACGCCGCGCCTCAGGGATAAAGCAGGCGGCTGGTCCAGGTCTGGCCGTGCCGGCTCCAGCGCACGCGCTCGTGCAGGCGGAACTCGGCGCCGTACCAGAATTCGACGGCGTCCGGCTCGACCAGATAGCCGCCCCAGTGCGGCGGACGCGGCACCTCGCGGCCTTCGAACTCGCGTTCGTAGCGCGCCACGCGCTCCTCGAAGCTGTGGCGGTCGGGCAGGTTCTGCGATTGCAGCGAGGCCCACGCGCCGATCTGGCTGCCACGCGGACGGGTGGCGAAGTAGGCGTCGGATTCCTCGGCCTGCAGCTTGCGCGCCACGCCCTCCGCGCGCACCTGCACGCCATGGCGCAGCTGCTTCCAGTGGAAGCACAGCGCCACCTGCGGGTGCGCCGCCAGTTGCGCGCCCTTGTCGCTTTCGTAATTGGTGTGGAAACGGAAACCGCGCTCGTCCACGCCCTTCATCAGCACGATGCGCGACGCCACCCGACCGGTGGCATCGACCGTGGCCAGGTTCATCGCGGTGGGTTCTCTGTCGCCGGAGGCCTTGGCCTCGTCAAGCAACTGGCGGAAAGTCTGCAGGATCTCGGGGCTCAGCATGGCTTCGAAACTTTTCCCTTGAATCGTGGCGCGTCCGCGCCATCATGACGCGGATGGAACCCGCACATCTTAACCCAATCCCCCATCCCGCCCGGAGCCACGGCCGGCTGCGTCCGCCCGAAGCAGGCGCGCGCCGATGAGCACGCCCAGGCCGCATACGCCCGCGCCGAACGCCTCGCTGGCCAGCCACCTGCTCGACCACTACGGCGGACGCATCGCCCGCTCGCGCCGACCCTACATCCTCGGCCTGTCCGGCCTGCAGGGCAGCGGCAAGAGTACGCTGGCACGGGAGATGAAGGCCCAGGCCGAGGCGCGCGGCTGGCCCACCGAAATCCTCTCGCTGGACGACTTCTACTACTCGCGCGCCGACCGCGAGCTGATGGCCCAGCAGATCCACCCGCTGCTGCGCACCCGCGGCGTGCCGGGCACGCACGAGATCGAGCTGCTGCTCTCGGTGCTGGCCGCGCTGCCGCAGGCCTCGGAGAAGCTGCCGGTATCCTGGCCGCGCTTCGACAAGGGCCGCGACACGCGCACCCCGCCCTCGCGCTGGCCGCGCGTCACCCGTGCGCCGAAGCTGGTGATCGTGGAAGGCTGGGCGCTGGGCATCCGGCCGCAGTTGCAGGCCGCGCTGGAGGAACCGGTGAACGCGCTCGAGCGCGCGGAGGATCCCGACGGCAACTGGCGCCACTGGGTCAACAAGCAATTGCGCGGCTACCAGCCGCTGTGGCGCAAGTTCGACGCGCTGATCGTGCTGCAGGCGCCGGGCTGGGAGGTGGTGCGCCGCTGGCGCGGCGAAACCGAACAGGAACTGCTGGCACGGCGCGCGCCGCTGGCGATGGACGCAACCGCGATGGCGCGTTTCCTGCAGCACTTCGAACGGCTGAGCCGGCACGCACTGGCCACCTTGCCCGCCCTCGCCGACAGTTGCGTGGAATACGATGACGACCGCCACGTAACCGGGCTCACGCACGCGTAAGCCCGGTCGCCGCACGCTTCAGGCCGACGGTTCCACCTGCACCGCCGTGCCGTAGGCCAGCACCTCGGTGACGCCCTCGGCCACGTCGTTGGCGTCGTAGCGCATCGCCACCACCGCGTTCGCACCCATCGCCGAGGCGTGCTGCAGCATCAGCTCGAAGGCCTCCTCGCGCGCCTTCTCGCATAACTCCGTGTAGATCGTGATGTTGCCGCCGACCAGGGTCTGCAGCGCGGCGCCGATGTTGCCCACCACGCTGCGCGAGCGCACCGTGATGCCGCGCACGATGCCCAGCGTGCGGGTGACGCGGTGACCGTGCAGGTCGTTGCCGGTGGTGACCATGCCGTGCGGGATCGGGAGGTTGGCCATGATGCGGACTCCGCTGGTGGGGAGGCTCAAGTATCCAGCAAGGCCGCGTAAGCGTCGCGTGCATCGGGCCACTGCGGCTCCCAGCCGCTCCCACGCAGGCGCGCGTTGCGCAGCCGCTTGCTGCCCACGCCGACGGGGGCGTTCCCCTCGCGGGGCGGCGGTACCTCGAGCCGCTGCGCAAGGAAGTCGCACAACGTATCCAGCGGCAGCGGCGTGTCGTCAACGCCCACGCAGAGCGGCAAGGGCTCGGGCAGGCTCAGCAGGTGCACGATGGCCGAGGCCGCATCGTCGACGTGGATACGGTTGGCCCAATGCGGCAGGTCGCGCGGCACGCGCTGCATGCCGCTGCGCAGGCGCTGCACCAGCTGCATGCGGCCGGGCCCGTACAGGCCGGCCAGGCGCAGCACGGTGGACGGCACGGCCTGCGCGGCCAGCCATTGCTCGGCCTCCAGCAGCAAGGCACCGTTGAAGCCCAGCGGCGCGGGCGGCGTGTCTTCGTCCACCCAGCTACCCTGGTGCTCGCCGTACACCGCGCTGGAGGAGACCAGCAGCACTTGGCGCAGCGCACGCGTGTCCAGCGCTTCGAGCAGATGGCGCAAGCCATCCACGAACAGGGCACGGTAAGCCGCCTTGTCACGCGCATCGGGCGCGGGCAGGTACACCACGCGGGCCAGTCCATCGGGCAGGCCGCGCAGCGTGTGCGGCGCGGTGAGGTCGCCCTCCAGCCAGCGCAGGCCGGGCACGCTTTCGTGCGGCGGACGGCGGCGCAACGCCCAGACCTCGTCGCCGCGTGCGAGCAGCCGTGCGGCCACCCGCAGTCCCACGTCGCCGCAACCCGCCAGCAAAATCCGTTCAGCCATCCAAACACCTGCTGCTAAAGTGCGGCCATGAATCCATCGCGCAATCTGTTCCTGATCGGCCCGACCGGCGCCGGCAAGACGTCGGCCGGGCGACGCCTCGCCGCGCATTATGGCCTGCGCTTCGTCGATCTCGACCGCGAGATCGAGCGCCGTACCGGCACGAGCGTCGGCACGGTATTCGAGCTCGAGGGCGAGGCAGGCTTCCGTCAGCGCGAGAGCGCATTGCTGGACGAATGCAGCGCGGCCGACAGCGTCTTGATCGCCACCGGCGCCGGCGTGGTGCTGGACGCGCGCAACCGCACGCTGCTGGCCGGGCGCGGTTACGTGTTGTGGCTGCAGGCCAGCATCGAGCAGCAGTTGGAGCGCCTGGCGCACGACACCAGGCGCCCGCTGCTGGCCGGCACGGACCGCCGCGCGCGGCTGGAGGCGATGGCGGCGATCCGCGAGCCGCTGTACCGGGAACTCGCCGACCTTGCCCTGCCCGCGATACACGGCATCGCCGCGATCAGCAAGCAGGCCATCGCGCTGATCGACCAACACTGGCAACGTCAGACGACCATCGCATGACCCAGAACAATCCAACCACCCTCGACGTCACCCTCGGCGAACGCAGCTATCCGGTGTGGATCGGCCGCGGCCTGCTCGGCGACGCCGCGCGCTGGCGCGCCCGCCTGCGTGGACGCCATGTCCTGGTGATCAGCAACACCACGGTGGCGCCGCTTTACCTGGATCGCCTGGCGCATGGCCTCGACGGATTGCAGTGGTCCAGCTTCCTGATCGGGGACGGCGAAGCGCACAAGAGCTTCGCCAACGTGGAGGGTGCACTGGCCGCGCTGGCCGAACTCGGCGCCACCCGCGACGCCTGCGTGATCGCACTGGGCGGCGGGGTGGTGGGCGACCTCGCCGGCTTCGCCGCGGCATGCTGGATGCGCGGCATCGACTTCATCCAGATGCCCACCACCCTGCTGGCGATGGTGGACTCCTCGGTCGGCGGCAAGACCGGCGTCAACCTGCCGGCCGGCAAGAACCTGGTCGGCGCCTTCCACCAGCCGCGCGCGGTGGTGGCCGACCTCGACACGCTGGCCACCCTGCCCGACCGCGAATACCACGCCGGCCTCGCCGAGGTGATCAAGGGCGCGGCGATCGGCGACGAGCCGTTCTTCGCCTGGCTGGAAGCCCATGCCGATGCACTGGCCGCACGCGACGAAACCGCGGTGGCCGAGGCCATCGCGCGCAAGCTGCGCTACAAGGCCGGCGTGGTGGCGCGCGACGAAACCGAGCAGGGCGAACGCGCCCTGCTCAACCTTGGCCACACCTTCGGCCACGCGCTGGAAACCGCCGGCCACTACACCACGCTGCTGCATGGCGAAGGCGTCGCCATCGGCATGCTGCTCGCCGCGCGGCTGTCCGAGCGGCTGGGCATGGCCGCCGCCACGGACACCGCACGCCTGCTGCGCCTGCTGGAAGCCGTTGGCCTGCCGGTCGCGGTCCCGCCCGGCATGGACGCGCAGCAACTGCTGGCGCTGATGCGGCTGGACAAGAAGAACACCGCCGGCACGCTGCGGCTGATCCTGTGGCGCGGGATCGGCAAGGCCGAAATCGTGGCCGGCGTGGCCGAGTCCGAGGTGCTGGCCGTATTGCACGAGGCCGGCGCATCGCGGTGAGCTCGCGGGGCGCGCTTCTACAAAGCGGAAGCGCGTCCTATAAACTCTGCGCTCCGGCTCACGCCCAACGCCTCGCCCCATGCGCCTCTACCTGCAAAACCTGCCCGGCAGCGCCGAGCCGCCACGCTACGTCCAGATCGTGCTGGAGCAGGATCTGCTCGGCGGCTGGACGCTGTACCGCGAGGCGGGCCAGCAGGGCGGCAAGGCCACGCTCAAGCGCGAACAGTTCCTGGAGCGCGACGAAGCCATCGCCGCGTTCGAGAAGGCGCGCGACGCCCAGCTCAAGCGCGGCTTCCGCGTGATGTTCAGCCAGGGCCTCGACGGCCCCTACGGCCGCTGACCCATGAATGCCCCGCTGAAAAACGACCGCTTCCTGCGCGCGCTGCGCCGCGAACCCGTCGACACCACGCCGATCTGGGTCATGCGCCAGGCTGGCCGCTACCTGCCCGAATACCGCGCCACGCGCGAGCGCGCCGGCAGTTTCATGGGGTTGGCGCAGAACCCCGAATTCGCCTGCGAGGTGACGTTGCAGCCGCTGGCGCGCTTCGACCTCGACGCCGCGATCCTGTTCTCAGACATCCTCACCATCCCGGATGCGATGGGCCTCGGCCTCAGCTTCGCGCAGGGCGAGGGCCCGCAGTTCGCACGCACCGTGCGCAGCGCCGCCGACGTCGCGCGGCTGGCCGTGCCGGACATGGACGGCGAGCTGCGCTACGTGATGGACGCGGTACGGCTGATCCGCAAGGAGTTGGCCGGCCGCGTGCCGCTGATCGGCTTCTCCGGCAGCCCATGGACGCTGGCCTGCTACATGGTCGAAGGCGGCGGTTCGCGCGATTTCGCCACGCTCAAGGCGATGTGCTGGAACGACCCCGCCCTCGCCCACCGCCTGCTGGATGTGCTGGCGCGCAGCGTGACGGCCTACCTGTCGGCGCAGGCCGCCGCGGGCGCGCAGGCGCTGATGGTCTTCGATACCTGGGGCGGCCTGCTCGGCCCCGCGCCGTTCCGCGAATTCTCGCTGCGCTACATGGCACAGATCGTGGCCGGACTGAAGCAGGATGCGCACGCGCGCGAACTGCCGGTGATCCTGTTCTCCAAGGGCGCCAACGCGCAGCTGGCCGCGATGGCCGACACCGGCTGCGCGGCGCTCGGCGTGGACTGGACCGTCGACCTCGCCGACGCGCGTCGCGCGGTGGCCGGCAAGGTGGCGCTGCAGGGCAACCTCGACCCCGCGATCCTGCGCGCCAGCCCGGAGGTGATCCGCCGCGAGGCGCGCGCCGTGCTGGACAGCTACGGCCCGCATACCGGCCACGTGTTCAACCTCGGCCACGGCATCACCCCGGAGGTCGATCCCGAGCACGTGCGGGTGCTGGTGGACGAGGTGCATGTCTACGGGCGTATGCTGCGCGGGGAGTAGTCCGGCCGGCGAGCCGGACGACCATGGCGCAACACAGGAGTGTTCATGAAGCCCTTGGCCAGAGTGTTGTGCGGCGGCTGCCTCCTGGCGGGTTTCGCGGCGTCGGCGCAAACGGATCTGCCTGCGGTGAAGGTCACCGCCCCGCCCTACTCGTCGCAGCACGGCGGCTACCTGATCTCCGGCGACTTCAAGGTCGACCCGCGCATGCCGACGGTGGTGTTTCCCGCGCAGGCGCTGGTGAAGGGCGACATACTCAACATCGAACCGATGTCGTTGCAGGACGACGAGTACCTGGTGCTGCAGGAGTGCGCGTCCGCCGACTGCCGCAAGGCGAGCCTCGTGCGCTTCTGGACCGCGGACAACATCGGCGGCGAGGACTCGCGCTACAACCGCGTGCGGATCACCCACGAAAACAAGTACTTCATCTGGCTGAAGCGCCTTCCCGAAGTATCGGGCCAGAGCTGCGGCCAGGGCTGGCTCATGTTCAGCCACGACACCACCCAGTGCGGCAGCCATTTCACCAGCTTCCAGCAGATCAGTCCGCCGCTGACGCTTATCCCCACCGGCGAACTCGTGGCGTTCCACAAGCAGGCAGTGCAGCAGGCGGAGCGCAGCGATCCGGTGCGGGTCGCGCGGGAAACGCACGACGGTTCCACCTACGTGGTGACCTACGACGGCGGCAGCGTCGTGCGCGTGCAGCGCATGCACGCCACCCGCTGAAGCCAAGCCGGCAGGACGGCCGATAACAGCCCGCTGACCGGGCCCATCACCGGGGGACGAAACATGGGGCATTTCGACTGGTTGATGCTGCTGGGCTTCATCGCTCCCGGCGGCATCATCTGCCTGATCCATCGCCATCTCAGCCGACGGCCGCGCTGATGTACATGGGCCATTTCGCCATCGCACTGGGCGCGCGCCGCCGGCTGCAGCGATTGCCCATGGCATGGCTGTTGGCCGCCTCCATCGAGCCCGATCTGCACGATGTGCTCGGCAACCTGGTTCCCGCGCTGGGCGTGGGGCCGGACACCCACACCCTTCCCGGCGTCTGCGCAGCGGCCATCGGGGTCGCGGCGGTCACGGCCCTGGTGTTCCGGCGTGCCGGCCTGGCGCTGGGCGCCGGCGTGCTGGTGCTGTCGCACGTGGCAGTCGATTACCTCACCAGCCGGCTGCCACTGTGGCGGCATGGCCCGGTGGTCGGCCTGCATCTCTACGCAACGCCATGGGCGGATTTCCTGCTCGAGGCGGGCACCATCGCCATCGGCCTGGCGCTGTATGCCGGCTCGCCCGACCTGCGGCGCCCGACACGCGGCTGGATCACGGCGATGGCCGCGCTGATGCTGGCATTCCAGGCCGCGTGGAACTTCGGGCTGGGTGGCGGCTGATCCGGACGAGCGCCCGCGCCGCGCGCTCAGCGCACGTGCAACCAGTGCACGAACGTGCCGTTGGCGCGATCCTCCGCACGAAAGCCCTCGCGTCCGTCGACGACGATGCACCAGGTCGAGCGCGTCGAGCCGTACTGGAAGCGATCCACGCGCACGTGTTCGCCCTTGGGCAGGGCGAAAGTCGTTTCGACCACCATGACGCCTTCGCGTTCGTAGACCAAGGTGGCGCCACGACCCGTGCTGGCACCCCAGCCGATGTGCAGCTCACAGGCCAGCGGCGAATACACGCCGCGGTTGTCCAGGCCCCAGCCTTCGGTCTTGTCGAGCAATGCCTGGAGGTCGGCCTTGCTCCAGTCCACGTTGTTGCCATATGGCGACTTGTTGTCCCGGCTCATACCAACGCAAATCCCTGGCCCGGCAAGGGATGTGCAGGATCCAGCCTGCGCACGTCCACGCACGCGCCTTGAGAGACACCTCCAACGATAGCGGCACGACAGTTGAATTTAGGTGAGTTCATGGGCGGCTTATCGGCCACAAGCGCGCAGCGCTTGAGGATCCGCCCGGTATCGGTCGTCAGCTGGCGGCGCTCGACAGGCGCATGCGCAGCCAGCGTTCGCTCGGCATCGAGAGCCGGCGCTCCACCGCCGCCCCCAGCAGCCAGCACGAACCCAGCGCCGGCAGGTACCACCACCAGCCATGCACAGGGTCGCCGTCCCAGGCACGGAAGGCACGCACCGTGGCGAACACCACGAACATGTGGGTGAGATAGATCTCGTAGCTCATCCGCCCCCACGAACGCAGCCAGCCGAAACCCCGTCGTGGCAACGCGAATCCTTCGTCGGCGCGCCACTGGCAGCGCAGCAGCAGGCACAAGGTGGAACCCGTGAGTACCAGCATGTAGCCGTCGCGCAGCCAGTGCCACAGCGCTCCACCATCCAGCAGCACCGTCCCCAGGCCCAACGCACCCAGCCACAGCCCAGCATCGCGACCGTGCGCCGCGGCGGCCGGCAGGCCTTCGCCAGCAGCGCGCCCAGCACGCCGGTGGCGATCGCCGCCATGCCCGGCAGATAGGCTTTCTCCAGCCAGATCTCGTTGCCGTGCAGGGCCGCGCGCACCCAGGGCAGGGATACGGCAAGCAACAACAGCGGCGGCACCAGCAACGAACGACGGCGCAACAGCAGGCAGGCCAGCGGGAATCCGAGGTAGAACGCCTCCTCGATGGACAGCGACCACAGCACGTCCCAGGCACCGGGCAGGTAGCCGGTGCGCCCCTCGTACCCGTTGAGGTTCAGGCCGAGCGCGGACAGCAGCGCACCGGACAGCGACTGCCCCGCGCGGTGGATCACGTAGTCCTGCACACCGAGGAGGTGCAACGCGCTCAGCACCACGAGCAAGGCGAGCAGGCACGGTGCGATGCGGGCGAAGCGACGCGCATAGAACACACCTGCGTCGATGGCGGCGAGGCTACCCCAGCGACGCAGTGCGTTGCCCGCGATCAGGAAGCCGGAAATCACGAAGAACACGTACACGGCCTCGTAGCCGTTCCAGTTCAGCCGGTTCAGCAGCCACCGCGGCAGCACTCCGGCCAGCGCACTCTTCTCCAGCGGGATGCGCAGCCCGAGGTGGTTGAACACCACCAGCACGATAGCGAGGCCGCGCAACAGGTCGATGCCGGGGTTGCGCGCAGGGCGGCGTTTCCTCTCCATGGAATCAACTGCCTCGCGCATGCGCCCTGACCCGTCGTATCGAACCGCGATGGTGGCGGCGCGACGGACCACGGGCAAGCCGGGCATCAACCCGGCGGCTCGGCCGCCCAGCGGGCCGCCGCGAAGTCGATGAAGGCACGCGTGCGTGCAGGCAGTTGCTTGCCCGGCGGCCATACCACGTGCAACGGCAGGCCGGGGAGCTGCCAGTCGTCGAGCACGGTTTCCAGACGTCCCTGGTCGAGCAGCGGACGGACTTGCCAAAGCGCTGCCACCGCGATGCCCAGACCGGCCACCGCGGCCGCGTTGCAGGCGGCGGCGTTGTCGGCACTGAAGCGGCCACGTACCTCCACCGACTCGCGGCGGCCGCCACGGCGGTATTCCCAGCGCTGCCCGGTGCCGCCGCCCCGGCGCGCGATGCACTCGTGCCGGCTCAGCTCGGACGGGATGCGTGGGCGGCCATGCCGCGCGAAGTAGCCGGGTGCGCCCACGGTGAGCATGCGCAGCGAGGCGAGCCGACGCGCGTGCAAGCGGCTCGGCGCCAGTTCGCCCAGTCGCACGGTAGCGTCCAGCTTCTCGCGTTGCAGGTCGACGTGCTGGTCGGCCACCACCAGTTCCACCGCCACGTCGGGATAACGCTCCATGAAGGCCGCCACCAGCGGCACCAGATAGGGCGCGCTGAACTGGGTGGAGCCGCCGATGCGCAGGGTGCCGTCGATGCGCGCGCCATGCTCGGCCAGGGCCGAGCGTGCCAGGTCGATGTCGGCGAGCGCCGCCCTGATCCGCGCGTGGAACGCCAGACCCGCCGCAGTGGGCTGGGCGCGGCGCGTGGTGCGCTGGATCAGCCCCACGCCCAATTCGCCCTCCAGCGCCTGCAGGGAACGGCTCACCGCCTGCAAGGAACGATGCAGGTAGCGCGCCGCCGCGGTGAGGTTGCCCTGCTCCACGATCGCGACGAACACGCGGTAGTCGTCCAGGCTGGCCACAGGATTCTCCCGGTTTCCATGATAGTCCATCCATGCTAGCGCCTATTCTCCAGGCCGTCCTCCAGGCGAAAAATGGCGCCCACTCTTCCACGCCCCCGGAGATGCCGCATGTCCGCACCGCTCCCCGCCGCCGTCGACGGCAATGAAACCGGCCTCGATCCCGCCTCGCCGCTGGCGGCACTGAGTGCCTTCTACCGGGCATTCAACAGCCGTGACATCGAGGCGATGGCGCGCAACTGGCACGACGATGCCGACGCTTCGATGAGCAATCCGCTGGGCGGCATCGCACGCGGCTGGCCGGCGATCCGCGCGGTGTACCGGCGCATCTTCGAGGGCCGCGCACGGGTGCAGGTGGCATTCCATGACTACACCTTGCACGAGGCCGGCGACACCTTCTTCGCCGTGGGCCGCGAACGCGGCACGCTGGAGCGCGACCAACTGCGGCTGGAGCCGGCGATCCGCACCAGCCGGGTGTTCCAGCGCATCGGCGGCGCCTGGCGACAAGTCCACCACCACGGCTCGTTCGACGACCCGGCGTTGCTCGCTGCCTACCAGGAGGCCGTGCGATGAAGGCGACGGATGCGCAGGCCACCCGCGCGCCGGTGCTGCTGTTCGCGCTGGCCACCGGCGTGATCGTGCAGGGCCTGTACGTAGCGCAGCCGCTGGTCGGCGCCATCGCCGCCACGCTCGGTTTGCCGGCGGCGGCGATCAGCCTGGTTTCCACCCTGGCACTGCTCGGCTACGCGCTGGGCCTGTTCCTGCTGGTGCCGCTGTGCGACCTGGTGGAAAGCCGCCGGCTGGTGCTGTTCACGCTGGCGGCCAACGTGCTGGCCCTGCTCGCAGCGGCGCTGCCGATCCCCGCCCCGATGTTCCTTGCCGCCAGCCTGCTGGCCGGGCTCACCGCCACCGCGATCCAGATGCTGATACCGCTGGCTGCGGCGATGACGACCGAGTCGCAGCGCGGCCGCGTCATCGGCAACATCACCAGCGGCATGATGCTCGGCATCATGCTGTCGCGCCCGCTGGCCAGCATGATCGGCGGGCACTGGGGCTGGCGCGCGAGCTACGTGGTGCTGGCACTGGCCGTCGCTACGCTCGCCGCTTTGCTCGGTCGCTCGATGCCGAGGCTGCCACCGCTGCAGCGCATGTCCTACCCGGCGCTGCTGTCCTCGCTGGCGCGGCTGTGGCGCGAGGAGCCGATGCTGCGCCGGCGCGCGCTATCGGTGGCGTTCTGCTTCGGCGCGTTCAGCGCGTTCTGGAGCCTGGTGGCGCTGCGGCTGGCGTCGGCGCCGTTCGACCTTGGCGCCGACGGCATCGCACTGTTCGCCCTGGCCGGGGTGAGCGGCGCGGTGAGCGCACCGTTGGCCGGCCGGCTGGGCGACGCCGGCAAGGCGCGCGTCGCCATGCGCGCCTCGCAAGCATGCATCGTGCTGGCGGCTGCGCTGGCGTGGCTGGGCGGCACGATGGCTGCCCCGTCGAGAGGGCTGGCGACGCTGCTGGCCGCGGCGGTGCTGCTCGACGCGGGCACCATCGGCGACCTCACCCTGGGGCGCCGCGAGGTGAACCTGATCCGACCGGAAGCGCGTGGTCGCATCAACGGCCTGTACACCGGCGTGTTCTTCATTGGTGGCGCGGCAGGCTCGGCGCTGGCAGGACTGGCATGGGCCCGTGCCGGATGGAGCGGCGCCTGCCTGGTGGCGCTGGGCTTCGCCGTGGCGGCGCTGGCCTGCGGGCTGCGCCGCGACGAAGTCGCGACTATTCGTCCGCCGCGTCCATGCCCGGGAACAGCACTTCGGTGAAGCCGAACTTGCCGAAGTCGGTGATGCGCGAAGGATACAGCCGGCCGATCAGGTGGTCGCACTCGTGCTGCACCACGCGGGCATGGAAGCCCTCGGCGGTACGATCGATCGGCGCGCCGTACGGGTCGACGCCCTGGTAGCGGATCAGGCTGTAGCGGTTCACCGCGCCGCGCAGGCCGGGCACGGAGAGGCAGCCTTCCCAGCCCTCTTCCATGTCCTGCGACAACGGCGTGATGACGGGATTGAGCAGGATGGTCTGCGGCACGGCGGGCGCCTCGGGATAGCGCTCAGATTGCTCGAAGCCAAAGATCACCAGTTGCAGGTCAATGCCGATCTGCGGCGCGGCCAGGCCCACGCCGCCGGTGTCGTGCATGGTGTCGAACATGTCGGCGATCAGCGCGCCGAGTTCCGTGCTGCCGATCATGTGATCGGGTACCGGCGGCGCCACGCGCAGCAGGCGCGGGTCGCCCATCTTGAGGATTTCACGGATCATGCTGGCCTCGCCTTGAACGCTGCGGTGGGATGGTTCCTGGCCGATGCAACGCGGCCTTGCCTCATCAGCGCGCAGCCGGGCAGAGCCGCCCGCCGATACGTTGAAGCGGCCAGCGGCCTCATCGGCCGAACACCTTCTTCAGCAGGTCGGTGGTGCGCGCGGCGGGATTGTCGCGGATGGACTTCTCCTGTTCGCCGATGGTGGTGAACAGGCCGTCGATGGTCTTGCGGGTGACGTAGTCGTCCAGGTTCAGCGCGTTGTTGCCGCCCTGCTGCCCGCCCAGCGCGCCCAGCACGCCGCCCAGGGCGCCGCCGTTGCCCGAGGTGAACGCCTTGTACTTCTGCGTGACGCCCACGCTGTCGGTGGCCCTGGCCACGATCGGCCTGATGCGCGCGACCAGCGCGGGGCCGGCCACGCGGCGGAAGTAATCGGTGGCGGCGTGGTCGCCGCCGGCGAGGATGCCGCGCGCGTCGCTCAGCGTCATCCTGCGGATCGCATCGCCGAAGATGTCGGCCACCTGCGGCACCGCCTTTTCGGCGGCGCGGTTGAGGCTCAGCTCGAACGCATCGACCTTGGCGCCCATGCCGAGCTTGCGCGCCACGTCGGCGGCCTGCTCCAGCTTGCCCGGCAACGGGATGCGCACCTTCGGGTTGTTCCAGAAGCCGCCTTCGCGGCCCAGGCTGTTGATCGCGTGGGTAGTACCCTTGGCCAGCGCCTCCTTGAGCCCCGCGGCGATGTCGCTGCTGGGCAGGTTGGCTCCCGCCTGCGCGGTGCCGGGCGCGTGCACGGCCTGCTTCGCCCGGTCCAGCAGCTCCTTGAACTGGCCGCTGGCGGCGGCCGGCAGGGCGACGGCGGAGAGCAAGGCGACCAGCAACAGCGGGCGACGATGTGGGTGCATGGCACGGATTCCACCGGTCAGGACGTCCAGTGTACGTCCTCCCCGCCGCGGGCATTCGACCAATGGCTAAGCTGCCCGGCATTGACCCCCATCCCGCCCGGCGAGACCCTTGCCGGTACTTTCCGGGGAGAAACCGCATGCACAGCGCAACCGTGAAACCCAGCCCGGCGGCCAAGATCCTCTGGGTCGCCATCGCCATCGTGGGCGCCTGGTGCCTCGGCGTGGTGGCCTTGCGCCGCGGCGAACCGATCAACGCCATCTGGCTGGTCGCCGCATCCTTGTGCGTGTTCGTGATCGGCTACCGCTTCTACGGAAAGTTCGTCGAACACAGCGTGCTGCGCATGGATCCTTTGCGCGCGCCACCGTCGGTGCTGCGCAACGACGGCCTGGACTACGTGCCCACCGACAAGTGGGTGGTGTTCGGCCACCACTTCGCCGCCATCGCGGGCGCCGGCCCGCTGGTCGGCCCGGTGCTGGCGGCGCAGATGGGCTACCTGCCCGGCACCTTGTGGATCCTGTTCGGCGTGGTGTTCGCCGGCGCGGTGCAGGACTTCATGATATTGGGCCTCTCACTGCGCCGCGACGGCCGTTCGCTGGGACACATGCTGCGCGAGGAACTGGGCCCGGCGCCAGGCATCGTGGCGATGTTCGGCGTGCTGGTGCTGATGATGATCGTGCTGGCGGTGCTGGCGCTGGTGGTGGTGAAGGCGCTCACGCACAGCCCGTGGGGCACGTTCACCGTGGCGATGACCATCCCGATCGCGCTGCTGATGGGCGCCTACCTGCGCTGGTTCCGCCCGGGCCGCATCCTCGAGGTGTCGATCATCGGCCTGGTGCTGTTGCTGCTGGCGATCTGGATGGGCCGGTACGTGGCGGATTCGGCCACGCTGGCGCCGGTGTTCGACCTCGACGCCAGGGCGCTGGCCTGGTGGCTGATCGGCTATGGCTTCGTCGCTTCGGTGCTGCCGGTGTGGCTGCTGCTGGCGCCGCGCGACTACCTTTCCACCTTCCTCAAGATCGGCACCATCGCGCTGCTGGCACTGGCGATCTTCCTGGCCGCACCGATGCTGCAGATGCCGGCGGTGACCAAGTTCATCGACGGCACCGGCCCGGTGTTCCAGGGCAACCTGTTCCCGTTCCTGTTCATCACCATCGCCTGCGGCGCGGTGTCGGGCTGGCATTCGATCATCGCCTCCGGCACCACGCCCAAGCTGCTGGCCAACGAGGGCCAGGCGCGCATGGTCGGCTACGGCGGCATGCTTTGCGAGGCGTTCGTGGCGATCATGGCGATGGTGGCGGCGGTGTCGCTGCACCCGGGTGTGTACTTCGCGATGAACTCGCCGAGCGCGATCATCGGCACCACGGTTGAACACGCGGCGCAGACGATCAGCCAGTGGGGCTTCGTGCTGACGCCGAACGACCTGGTGCAGACCGCGAAGAACGTGGGCGAGCAGAGCATCCTCAGCCGCGCCGGCGGTGC
Organism: Pseudomonadota bacterium; assembly: GCA_021805685.1. Classification (GTDB taxonomy): domain Bacteria; phylum Pseudomonadota; class Gammaproteobacteria; order Xanthomonadales; family Rhodanobacteraceae; genus Rhodanobacter_A. Next base: position 3 of record JAJZET010000181.1, on the reverse strand, counting down.
GCC
>JAJZET010000085.1 GCA_021805685.1 Pseudomonadota bacterium | reverse complement strand
GCATGGTGGCGGCACCAGCGAGCACATAAGCCGACGGCAATCGGCCCAGCGCGTAGTTGTGCATCAGCCAGAGGTTGAGGCCAACGGCCAGCAGCATTCCCAACGTCGCGCCCATACTGGCGATGAACAGGTTCTCGACCTGGAAATGGCGCAGGATGTCGATCTGGCGTGCCCCGAGCGCGCGCCGGATTCCGATTTGCCGGCGGCGCTGCCCGACCCAGAAGCTGGTCAGGCCGACGATGCCGGCGGCGGTGACCACCAGCAGGATCAGGCAGACGATGCCCAGCACGATCACCGTGCCGCGGTCGCCGCGATAGGCCTTGAAGCGGATCTCGCGCATGCTCTGCACGCCCCAGGTGTCGGGCATGTCGCGCAGCGGATCGAGCGCGAACAGCGCATCGCGCGCGGCGCCCATCACCGCCTGCTCGTGCCCGGGCCTGACCCGCAGCGCGTAGCTGGCCGAAGCCCCGTCGAGCCGTACCGGCAGCAGGATCGAATCGTAGGCCCAGCCGCGTCCCCACTCGGCCAGCGTGGGCGTCTGCAGTCGTGCCACGATGCCTATGATGGTGATGGGATGCCGGTTGACGTAGATCGTCTTGCCGAGCGCGTCGCCGGCCGGGAACAACTGGTCGGCCACCGGGCGACTGACGATGCATATCGCGGGTGTTTCGGTACTGCGGATCGTATGGTGGGCGATCTCGTCGGGATTGAAATTGCGCCCGGCTACCAGTCGCAAACCCAGCGTCGGCAGCATGCGGGCGTCGCCGTAGTACAGCGCCGCCTGGCCCGTCGCCCTGGCCTGGTTGGCGCTGCGTCGGAGGTCGCCGCTCCAGATAGCCCCCTGCAGCGGCATGCTGTCACTGGCCGCGACGTCGGTCACGTCTGGCAGCCGGCGCAATGCTTCGAGGTCGGCGCGTTGCATGGCGTCGAGCTTCTCCACGCCGGCTGGCGTGCCGGCATCGGGTGCGTCCAGCCAGGTCTGCGAAATGCGGATCAGCCCTAACTCCTGCACGCCGGTCGGCCGCCGCATCCGCTCGATGCGCTGGCCGATGATGAAAAGCGCATTGCACACGATGGCCAAGGTCAGGGCGATCTGCAGGACGATCAGCGTTATGCCGGACGCGTGCCGTTTCCAGGTGCGGAAGATCGGATGCCATGCCATCGCGGTCAGTCCGACTTGAGTTGCCACGCGGGCTGCACCCGCGCCGCGCGGAACGACGGGTACAAGCCGGCCAGCACCGTGCAGAGCACCGCCACGACCAAGGTGGACACCAGCAGGCGGGTATCCAGCCGGGCCAGCGCGGCGAGGCGCGGCTGCAGCACCGCGCCGATGCCTAGCACGCCCAGGCCCGTCAGCAGCAGGCCAAGCGCGCCGCCGGCCAGCCCCACCATGGCCGACTCGGTCAGGAACTGCGCGTAGATCGCGCCGCGCGCGGCACCCAGCGCGCGGCGCACGCCGATCTCGCCGCTGCGCCGGAGGAACTTGGCCAGCAGCAACCCAACCGTGTTGAACAGGCAAACCACCAGCAAGCCCAGCGCCACCAAAAACGATACCCGCGTGTCGCCCGGCACCACCCGCTCGGCCGCGAGAAAGGCCGGCAGGTCACGCAGCCGGTTGTTCGGCGCACCCAGGAAGCGGCCGGCGCGACGCTGCGCGGCCGCGTAGTCGTCGAGGTACAGCCGGTAGGCGCGCACCTGCGCCGGTGTATCCAGTTCGGCCAGGAACGTGATCCACGCGCAATCCGAACGCTGCAATCCGACGAAACCCGGCGAGGCGGGCTCCACGTCGCAGGCCGTGCGGCCGTTCTCGAGGCCCGCCGCGATCGCCCGCGTGAAGGGGACGAACAGCGCCGGCCCTTCGCGGGTGTAGCCGCCAGTACCGAATACGTCGTAGTACGCCGGCTGCGGGTTCCAGTCGTCGACCACGCCAACCACGCGGTAATCGTGACCGGCAACGTCCAGGCTGCGGCCGATGCTGTTGGCGCCGCCGAACGCCTTGTCGTTGAGCGCGCGACTGATCACCACCACCGGCGCCGCGGCGGCGTCCTCGGCGGCGCTCCAGCCCTGCCCATACAGGAACGGCACGTCGAGCATGCGAAAGAATTCACCGAAGACGGCATAGCCGCCCAGGGTGAGCGGGTGCTGACCCGGGCGCGCCGGGAACACCGCGGGCGCAATCCCGTAGATCGCCGATTGGCGCACCGCGCGATGGTCACGCATCAACGCAAGCGCATCGGTATAGGTGAGCGCATCCAGCGGCTCGCCGTCGGCGCTGCGCGCAGAGCTCGACCAGAGATCCATCTGCGGCACGAACAATTGCGATGACTTCCATGGAATCGGGTCGCCCGAGGCGGCGCGAAATACGGACCATGTCGTCATGCACGCCGACACGCCGAAGCCGATGGCCAGCACCATCAGCGCCGTCAGACCGGGACTTCGCCTCAGGCTGCGGAATGCCAGCTCCAGGTAATACGCGAACATCTCATCGTCCCCTGTTTGCAGATCGCCGCTGCGAACCGGCATCTGACCGAAGGGCGCTCCAAGGCGCAGCAACCTTCTCGAGCCAACCCGCCATCGCCGTCCATCCCGACATGCAAGGCGCTCCCTAGACCGACCGCGTCGCCACCACCGGCGGCACCTGCGCTGCGCGCAACGCCGGGCCGAGCACGGCCAGCTGGCCCAGCGCCCACAACGCCAACGCGCCGATCGGCAGGTAGTACATCGGCAGGTGCGGCAGCTCGTAGAACTTCATCAGCACGGCGTTGAGCAGGTAGGCCAGCAACATGCCCAGCGCGATGCCGAACGTGACGATCAAGAAGTTCTCGGTCTGGAAGTAACGCAGGATGTCGCCGCGTGTCGCGCCGATCGCACGACGGACACCGATCTGCTTGCGCCGCTGCGCCACCCAGAAGCTGGTGAGGCCGACGATGCCAAGCGCGGTGACGCCGAGCAGCGCCACGATCACGCCCACCAGCATGCCGGCCATGGCACGGTCGGTCGCGAAAAATCTGCTCCGCAGCGTCGGTATGGTCTGGCTGTCTTCATGATCCAGCACCGCATCCGGGGCTATCTTGGCGATTGCAGCTTTCGCCTGGACCATCACGCGATCCAGGTCCTTAGGCTTGGCTCGGATCAGGTAGGTCCCCGAAAAGCTCGGCCCCGGCAACGCAGGCACAAACACCGTCCATTGCGCACCGCGCTCGCCCTCTTCGTCGTATTGCTGGACCGAAAGATTGGCAACCACGCCGATCACGCGGAACTGGTACTTGCCGCACCAGAACTCCTTGCCAAGCGCACTCTCCCCTGGCCACAGGTGACTGGCCAACGTGCGCGTGACGAGTACGTCCGAACTCGGCGGGAGGTAGCCCTTCAACGGCCGGTAATCGTCGGTGTTCGGCATATGCCCAGCCACCAGCTGCAGACCCAGCGCCTGCGGCGTACCAGGGCCGCCTAGATAAACTTCGGGAACACCGCGAAACTCCTTGCCTGCCTGATCGAGCGTGATGCCGAAGGCGCCCGCCTGCATGCCAAACGGTACCGAATTGATCATGCGCACCGCTTCAACGCCCGGAATCGCCTCCAGGCCGGCGATCACGCGTGCGTCGAGGTCGTTCGAATCCTTCGGGTCGTAGCCCTGCAAGGCAACAAAGCCGAGCGACGCTTCGTCGACTCCGCTGTTGATGTGCATCGCCGACAGGCGATTGGCGATCATGAAGCAGGCATTGCACAGCACCGCGCAGGCCAGCGCGATCTCCATCACAATCAGGACAGTTGCGACCCGATGCTTCTTGAGCGCGGCGAGAATGGGGCGGAATTGCATGGCGTTTGTCCTCATAGCGTCTTCAGCTGCAACGCCGGCGCGATACGACTGGCCCGCAGCGCAGGCATCGCGCCCGCCAGCAGGCTCACCGAAATCGCCAACACGAACGTGACGGCGAACATCGACACGTCCAGATGCACCAGATCCGAATATGGCGTCTGCTGGCGTCGCACCAGCCACAAGCCCAGTAGCGTCAGCAGCCAGCCGCAAAAGCCGCCAATGAATCCAATCAGCGCTGCTTCGGTGAGGCACTGCGCGAACACGGCCCGCCGGCTGGCACCCAGCGCACGGCGAACCCCGATCTCGCCGCCACGGCGCAGAAACTTTGCCAACAGCAGCCCGACCGTGTTGAACAGGCAGATAGCAAGGAATGCGAAGGCCAGCCACATCTGCAACTTGACGTCGCGCGGAATCACCCTGTTGAACGCGAGCCATTGCATCAAGTCGCGTAGGCGGGTTTCCGTGTAGCGGATCCGACCCAGGGTCTTCTGCTCCCCTGCGTAGTGATCGAGGAACTCCCTGTATGCGGCGATTTTCGCCGGACTGTCGAGCTGCACCCACAGCCCCATCCAGTTGCAAGGAGCATTTACCAGATAGCCGGGCTTCGGCGGATTCGCCCAGCAGTTGAACTGCTGGAAGTCGCCATCGTTCATTTCAAGGCTGGCGGAGAACGGCAGGAACAGGTCCTCTGGCTTGCCATAGAAGCTCGAGGTGTCGCCATTCGCGAAGCGTCCGCCGCGCACGTCGTAGAACGGTGGCGATGGGCGCCAGGGCTTGAGTACCCCCACGATGCGCACGGCGCCCTTCTTCAGCAACAAGGTCCGTCCCACGCTGTCGATGCCGCCGAACAGCCTGTCGTTGAGGTTCGAGGAAATCACTGCCACACGCGCCCGATGGGTGTCGTCATCCGGTGTCCAGCCGCTCCCGTACTCGAAGGGCACCCCGAACATCGGGAAGAAGTCCGCCGTTGTGGAGAGCATCTGGGCCATCAGCGGCGGTCGATTCACGCCCGGCGCGCTCACCTTTTCTGGAAACGGATTCACAACCAGCGCCTGGCGGTCGGCGCGCTTGGCGCTCCAGAGATCCATCGCCGACTGGTAATCCATCATGTCCGGCGGATCGACATGGCTGTCGCCGGGTACCGGATCGTTGTCCACCTGCGCGTAGAAGACATGCGAACTCCTCCCCGGCAAAGGATCGCCGGACAGGATGTGCATCACCGTCAAGGTGGTCATGCTGGCGCCGATGCCCACCGCGATGGCCAGCACCATCAACGCGGTGAGTACCTTGTTGCGCTTGAGGCTGCGCAGGGCCAGGTCGAGGTAGTAGCCAAACATGTCGTGTCTCCTGGTTCCATCTCCCGCCACGCGGGCGTGAAGCGGGTAAAAACAGCAATCCGTGCGTCGCCGTCTTCGGCAAGCGGCGCATCAATCCGTGGCTGGCGCCGCCGCCCCGTCGAACCACCGCACCGTGATGCCCTGAACCGGTCCGATGCGGGCCTTGCGACTGACCCACAGAGTGCCGCCGCGATGCGCCACGATCGGTCCGCCCACCACCACACCGGGACCGATCACGACCAGTGGCAGGCGCTGCTGGTCGGTGCCATGGACCTTGGGACTGGGCAGTGCCAGCACGATGCCTTGATCGACATGTGTCGCCCCGTGCAGCAGGATGCGACCCGATACCGTTTCGAGGTCGCCGGCCACCAGGGCGTCGCGTGCTTCGATGTGCCCCGTGAGGGTCTCGACATTGCCGTCGACCCTGGCCCCCTCGTCCAGCCGGATGGCGCCGTCCACGCTGCGCACGTCGCCGCTGCACGAGGCACCGGCCGCCATCGCGATGGCACCGTCGACGCTGCGCAGTCCGCTGGCCCGTGCCCATCGGCCCAGCGTGATGTCGCCATCCACCGTGCTGAGCTTGTGCGCCCGCGCCTGTGCATCCAGCGCGATCGCGCCATCGACCACGTAGATCGACTTGGCCATGTCGCCCCGTTGCACGTGTACCGGCCTGTCCACGTGCATGACGCAACCGGACAGGCCAAAAATCACCGCCGTTTGCAGCACGCGCCTGATCATGCGCATCAGCGTTTCCTCCTTCATTACGCGGACCTCGTCGCCACCACCGGCGGCACCGCTGCGGCACGCAGCGCGGGGCCGAGCACCGCGAGCTGGCCAAGCACCCACAACGCGACCGCACCGATCAGCAGGTAATGCGCCGGAAGGTGGGCCAGCTCGAAGCGTTTCATCAGGAACAGGTTCAGCACGTAGGCGAACAGCGCCCCCAGCGCCACGCCGCCGGTGACGATGAGGAAGTTCTCGGCCTGGAAGTAATGCAGGATGTCGCCGCGCGTGGCGCCCAGTGCGCGGCGCATGCCGATCTGCCGGCGCCGCTGCTGCACCCAGAAGCTGGCCAGGCCGCTCACGCCCAGGGCGGTGACCACCAAAAGGATCAGCATGATCGCCACCAGCATGCGGCCCGCGGCGAGGTCATGCTGGAAATACTTCTGGCGCAATTCGGCCATGGTGTACACCTTGTTCTGCACATGGGCCGGGTCGGCCTTCTGCAGGGCAGCTGCCGCCGCGCGCAGGATCTGCGGCAGGCGCGCGGGATCGCCGGCGCGGATCATGAAGCCGCCGCCCATGTTCTGCGCGCCCACGACGAACTCGGTGACGATGGAGTAATCGTCGTCCGCGCGCCCGGTAATCTCGCCGCGCAGATGATCAAGGATGCCGACCACCCGGATGGTGGCATTGCCGTCATACAGCAGCCGCCCCAACGCATGTCCGTCGGGATACAGACGATCGGCCAGCGCACGGGTGATCAGCACCGGGTACTGGTAGTCCTTGCTCATGTCCATCTTGCCGAGCACGGGCAGCTCGTCCTTGCTGAGGTCGTGTCCTTCGACGACATGCAGGCCCAGGGTCCGGCCGAGGTCCTCGCTGCCCTGGAACTCGTACATTTGCGCCACCTTCTGGCGCCGCGACGGATCGAGGTAGACCGGATCGCGCTCGACGTACCACAACGGTGGCCCGCCGAAGGCGGCGTGCGTCACCCCGGGCACGTTGCGCAAGGCCGCGATATCGCCAGCGGTGGTTCCGCGCGCCGGCTCGCCGATCACGCTGATGCTCTGGATCAGGCCGATCCGGCTCTCGTCCACGCCGGTCGACACGTGCGAGCGCTGGATGCTGCCGTAGACGATGAACACCAGGTTGCCGAGCACCGCCATGGTCAGGGCGATCTCCAGCATCAGCAACAGCACCGCCGTCCTGTGGCTGCGCAATGCGGCAAGGATGGGGCGGATCTGAAGAAGAAGTCTCATAGCGATTTCACCTGCAGCGCAGGTGCCACGCGCGAGGCGCGCAGGGCCGGCCACACGCCTGCAAGCAGCGCCGACAGCAGGGCCAATGCCAGCGCGGCGACCAGCATGGAAGGATCGAAATGCGCGGAGGCGGCAAAGCTCACCGGCTGCTGGCGCACCATCCACAAACCCAGCCACGCCATCGGCAAGCCGAGCAGGCCGCCTGCCGCACCGACCACGCCGGCCTCGACCAGGCATTGCAGGAACACCGCGCGGCGCGACGCGCCCAGCGCACGGCGCACGCCGATCTCGCCCGACTTGCGCAGGAACTTGGCCACCATCAGGCCCACTGTGTTGACCATGCAGATCAGCAGCACACCGAAAGCAATCCAGGTCTGCATGCGCACCGTCACCGGGATCACGTGCTTGTAGTCCAGCCAGTCGAGCAGGCCGCGCAGGCGCACGTTGGGTGCACGCTGGAAGCGGCCAAGCTGATGCTGCTGGCGGCTGTACTGCTCCAACGCTGCGCGGTAATCCGCTACCTGCGCTGGCGTATCCAGCTCCACCCAGAACTGCGCCCAGGTGCACTGCGGCGCCTTGGGGTTGTGCTGGCCCGCGTTCGGGTCGGTGCCCCAGCAGTCCATCGAGCCGTAACCGTAATCCTGCGGCAGGTCCAGCCAGGTGAAGAACGGCATGTACATCTGCTCCGCCGCGGCAAAAGCCCCGCCGTCATAGGCGTCGTCGACGTCATAGAAGCGCGGTTGCGGGTTCCAGGCGCCGATCACGCCAGCCACGCGGAAGGTCTTGGTGGCGATCACCAGGGTCTTGCCCACGCTGTCGGCGCCACCGAACAGCTTCTGGTTGAGCGCCTGCGACAACACCACCAACTGCGCATGGTTCGCGTCGTCCTGCGCCGACCATGCGGAGCCGTAGACAAAGGGCACGCCGAACATCGCGAAGAAATCGGCGGTGGTGGCACGATTGGTGGTCATGGCAAGCGGGCTGTCGGGGACGTCCTTGCGCACGGGCAACCAGTTGCCGCCCATCACCGCGCGGCGCGGCGCGACACCCATCCGGTAGAGGTTCACCGCATCGAGGTAGGTGAGGTTGTCCGGCGGCTCGACTTTCGCACCCGGCAGATCCGCCGGCCGCGGATCCACCTGCGGGTGGAACAGCACGTCGCTGCGTCCCGGCAACGGGTTGCCGGAGAGGTTGTGCAGCACCGTCAGCATGGTGACCGAGGCGCCGATGCCCAGCGCGATCGCCAGCGTCATCAAGGCCGCCAGTATCTTGTGACGCCTGAGGCTGCGCCATGCCAGGTCGAGGTAGTAGCCGAACATCCATTGCTCCTTTGTCTTGCCCCGCCGGCGCAACTCGACACGCCGGCAAGGCTCGGCTTCAAGCCGCCCGCGTCGCCACCACCGGCGGCACGTTGGAGGCGCGCAACGCAGGGCCAAGCACGGCCAGTTGGCCGATGGCCCACAGCACCGCCGCACCCACCGGCAGGTAGACGCCGGGCAACCGCGGCAATTCGTAATGCTTCATCAGGAACAGGTTGAGTCCGTAGGCCAGCGCCATGCCCAATGCGATGCCGAAGCTGGCAAGCAGGAAGTTCTCGGCCTGGAAGTAGCGCAGGATGTCGGTGCGCGTGGCACCCACCGCGCGGCGGACGCCAATCTGGCGTCGCCGCTGCGCCACCCAGAAACTGGTCAGGCCGACGATGCCAAAGGCGGTCACCGCCAGCATCACCGCGCAGACCAGCACCAGCATCCAGGCCATGCTGTTGGTATCCGCAAAATAGCGATTGCGGATATCGGTGAAGGTCCGGCCTTTGACCACCGCGCCGGGGTTGAGCTTCTGTAGGGCCTGCGTGGCCTGCTGCAGGACGCGCTGGCGATCCTCCGGGGCGCTGCGCACGATGTAGCCGCTGGTCATGGCGTCCGGCGCAAGCGGAAAATACACCGCGTTGTAGGCATGCTCGGCATCGCTGACCCAGGGCCGCATCACGTCGGCCACCACGCCGACTACCTGGTAATAGTCGGGCTTGGAATAGAAGGTCTTGCCCAGAGGCGACTGCCCGGGCCACATCCGCTTCGCCGCGCTCTCGGTCAGCACGGCCACGTGGATACCGGGCAACACGCCGCTGCCCAGCTTGCTGTCGGCGTATTCGTCGTTCGTGAAGAAGCGGCCTTGCTTCAGCCGGAGGCCGAGCGCCTGATCCGCGCCCTCGCCGACGAAGTACATCGACAGGTTGACCGTGTGCTGGGTGGCCAGCGTCGCATCGGGAGAAGTGCCGAAACTCCAGCCGATGTTGTTGGTGGAAAGCGGCACCGTGTTGCTTACCGAGGCGGCGGTGACGCCGGCGATGCCACGCAACGCGGTCAGGTCGCGTGGAATGTCGCTGGCCGCCAGCTTGGGGTCGGCGCCGTTTACCGAGACCAACGAAATGCCGCGCTCGTCGATGGCGTTGGGGAGGTGCATCTGCCGGACACGCAGGCTGATCATGAACACGGCGTTGCACAGCACGGCACAGGCCAGTGCGATCTCCAGCACGATCAGCACGGCCGGAATGCGGTGCTTGCGCAGCGTGGCGAGAATGGGTCGAAGTTCCATGGCCACCTCAGGACGCTTTCAGTTGGGGCGCCGGCGCCACCACACAGGCGCGCCACGCAGGAAGAAGGCCGGCGACCAGGCTCGCCGTCAGGGCGACGACGAAGGTGAAGGCGAACATGGCCATGTCCAGGTGCGCGAGGCTCGCGTATTGCGCAGGCTGGTGGCGGATCGCCCAGAGCCCCAGCTCGGCGAACACCAGGCCGAGCACGCCGCCAGCCAAGCCGACGATGCCCGCCTCGACCATGAACTGCGCAAACACGGCGCGGCGCGTGGCCCCCAGCGCACGACGCACGCCGATCTCGTTGGACCGCCGCAGGCATTTCGCCAGCAGCAGACCCACCGTATTGACCACGCAGATCAACAGGAAGCCAAAGGCGATATATGCCTGCAACCTCACGTCGTCCGGCACCACCTGCTGGTCGCGCAACACGCCCATCAGGTCCAGCAGCGAATCGTCCGGCCGCTTGAGCCGGCCAAGCGCGATCTGCTGGTGCACGTAGCCGTCGAGAAACCTCTTGTAGTCCGCCACCGCGGCAGGCGTATCGAGCTGCACCCACATCGCCAGCCATTCGCAAGGCGCCGTTTCGAGGTGCTTGATGTCGGTAATGGCGGCGTAGCACTCGATGTCGCCGCTTGGGCTCATCAGGTTCGCCCGGGCGGTCTGCAGCGGCAGGAAGATCGACGTACCTTCGCCATAGCTGCGACCGCTCTGCGCCACGGTATAGAACATGGGCTGTGGCGACCAGGGCTTGAGCACGCCAATGACCCGGAAGTCGTGATCCCCGATGCGCAATGTCTTGCCGACGCTGTTCTGGCCGGCGAACAGGCGCTGATTCAACGCACTGCCGATGACGGCCACTGCCGCGTGACTGTCGTCGTCGGCCGCCGTCCAGCCGCTCCCGTACTGGAACGGCACATCGAACATCGGGAAAAAATCCGCGGTGGTCATCAGGCCATCGGCGAAATAAGGCGGCTGGTTCGCGTGCTGCGGCACGATGCGCGCCTGCACCGGCGCCATCGCCGCCTGGTAGCGCGCGCGACGCGCGCGCAGCAGGTTCATCGCATCGGGCCACGTCATGATCGCCGGCGGCTTGGTCTGCCCGGCGACGTAACCGTCCATGGGGCTCGGATCGAGCTGCGGATAGAACAACTGCGCGCTCTTCTGCGGCAGCGGGTCGCCCGAGAGCAAGCGCAGGATCGTCAGCGTGGTAATCGTCGCGCCGATGCCCAGCGCCAGCGCCAGGACCATCAGCGCCGTGAGCACCCTGTTGCGCCTGAAGCTGCGCACTGCAAGGTCAAGGTAATAGCCGAACATTCATTCCTCCTCGATGGCATTTCCCCATCGGAAAGGTCGGAGTGGGGATGGCTTTCCACGGCATTCCAATCCCACCATCCCCACCCGAACCCATCCGTTGAGAGAACGACTCCAAACACTGCCTTTCCTTGCAGGGAAGCGATCAAGCCGCCCGCGTCGCCACCACCGGCGGCACGTTGGAGGCGCGGCGGGCGGGGGTGAATACCGCGCCCTGCCCCAGCAGCAGCACCAGCACCACGCCGGCCAGCACGTAGGGCACCGGCATGCGATCCATCTCGTAGTACTTCATCAGCAGCAGGTTCAGACCGACCGCCAGCGCGATTCCCGCCACCGCACCGAGGCCGGCGATCAGCAGGTTCTCCATCTGGAAGTAATGCAGGATGTCCACCTTGCGCGCGCCCAGTGCGCGGCGCACGCCGATCTGGCGATGGCGCTGGCCCACCCAGAAGCTGGTCAGGCCCACGATGCCGGCGGCGGTGACGCCGAGCAGGATCACGCAGATCACGCCCATCAGCACCGCCATGCCCACGTCGGCGCGGTAGGCGTGCGCGCGGATGTCGGCGAACGACTTGACGCTGTCGTCGTCGAGCACGCGCATGGGGTCGGCCTTGTAAAGCGCCGGCGTCGCTTCGCGCATCGCCGCCTGCAGCCGGCCCGGCTTGGCGCGCACGGCGTAGCGGGCGAAATTGGCGTTCAACCGGATCGGCTCGATCACCGCGTTCCAGACGAACGCGCCGGCCCAACTGCCCGTGGCGGGCGACTGGATCCTGGCGACCTCGCCGACGATCGTGCTGGGCGTGCCGCTGCCGTCCAGGTAGATCACCTTGCCGATCGCATCACCCTTCGGGAACAGCGTGTCAGCCAGCGCCTTGCTCACGATGATCACGCTCGGCTCGGACGTGTTGCGGAAGCCCTTGTTGGTGACGTCGCCGGCATTGAAGTCGCGCCCGGCGATCAGGTGCACGCCCAACGTGCCGATGAAGTTCTGGTCGCCGAAGTAGTAGGTGGTGCGTGCCTTGCCGCCCAGCAGGGCCGTATCCGGCTTGAGCGCCACCGAGCCGTTCCAGCTCGAGTTGAGCAGCGGCACGGAGTTGACCGGCGTCACCGAGGCCACGTCGGGCAGCGCGCGCAGCGTGGCCAGGTCTTCGCGCAGCAGCGCGTCGAGCTTCTGGATGCTGGCAGGGTCATCGCCGGTGGGTGCACCGACCCACTGGTTGGTGACCAGGAACAGATCCTGCTCCTTGAGTCCGGTGGGACGGTTCACGCGTTCGATGCGCTGGCCGATGATGAATACCGCGTTGCAGACGATCGCCAGCGTCAGTGCAATCTGCAGCGCGATCAGGATCACGCCGGCCTTGTGCTTGCGCAGCGCCGCAATCATGGGATGCAGGGTCATGATGCGATCCTCAGTTGGACTTCAATTGCCAGGCGGGCTGCACCCGCGAAGCACGATAGGTGGGGTACAGCCCGGCCAGCATGGTGGCGACCACCGCCACCACCAGGGTCAGCAGCAACAGCGATACGTCCAGTTTTGCCAGCGCCGCGATGTCCTTCGGCAGCACCCAGCCCACGCTGGCCACGCCCAACCCGGTGAGCAGCAGGCCCAGCACGCCGCCGGCCGCGCCGACGATGCCCGCCTCGGTAAGGAACTGCGCGTACACCGCCGCCCGCGGCGCACCCAGTGCGCGGCGCACGCCGATCTCGCTGCTGCGGCGCAGGAACTTGGCCAGCAGCAGGCCCGCGGTATTGACCAGGCAGACGATCAGCAGGCCCAGTGCCACCAGCAGGGATACCTTGGTGTCGCTGGGCACCACGTGCTCGTAGCTCAGCCATCCGGGCAGGCTGTGCAACTTGGTCTTGGGCGGCCAGGCAAAACGACCCGATTGCTGCTGCTGGCGCATGTAGTTATTCAGGTAATCGCGATAGCTCCTGACCGCGCTGGCACCGTCCAGCTCGGCCATGTAGGCGATCCACACGCAACTCGAATGCTGCAGGCCGACGAAACCCGCCTCCTTCGGAATCTCGCTGCAGTTGGTGTTGCCGTCGTTGGGCATGCCCATGTCGATGGCCGTCTGGAACGGCACGAACAGGTCCTCTGCATCGGTATGGAAGCCGCCGGAGTTGACCAGGTCGTAGAAGCGCGGCTGCGGGTTCCAGTGGTTGGCCACGCCAACCACGCGGTAGTCCTTGCCCTCGATGTCGACCGTCTTGCCGACGCTGTTGGCACCACCGAACAGCTTCTGGTTGAGCTTGCTGCTGATCACCACCACGTGCGCACGCTCGTGGTCGTCCTTTGCGCTCCAGCCGCTGCCGTACTGGAACGGCACGTCGAGCATCGGGAAGAACTCGCTGTAGACCGCGTGACCGCTGATGTTGATCGGATGCTTGGCGGCATCCGCCGGCACCACCGACGGCGAGATCTGGTACATCGCCGATTGCAGCTTCGCGCGGTGGTCGCGCATCAGCGCCATCGCATCGGTGTAGTCCAGGGCCTCCGGCAGGTCGTCGTAGCCACTCTTCTTGCGGCTGTCCGGCCCCCAGATGTCGAGCTGCGGCACGAACAGCCGGGACGACTTCCACGGAATCGGGTCGCCCGATACGGCGCGGAACACCGACCAGGTGGTCATCGAGGCAGCCACGCCGAAACCGATGGCGAGCACCATCAGCACGGTGAGGCCGGGACTGCGCTTGAGGCTGCGCAGGGCCAGGTCGAGGTAGTAGCCGAACATCTCGTACTCCTTCATGGATCTCGCCCCTCCCGGCGGGAGAGGCCAATCGCGGCTCCCCTTCCCGTGTGCGGGAGAAGGGAGGAAAACGTTCAAACGCTTCTTGTCGCCACCACCGGCGGCACGCTCGCCGCCCGCAGCGCGGGGCCGAGCACGGCGGCCTGGCCGATGATCCACAGCAGCACCGCACCCACCGGGAAATAGATGCCGGGCAGCCGCGGCAATTCGTAATGCAGCATCAGGAACAGGTTCATGCCGTAGGCCAGCGCCATGCCCAGCACGATGCCGAAGCTGGCGAGCACGAAGTTCTCGGTGAGGAAGTAGCGCAGGATGTCGCCGCGCGTGGCGCCCAGCGCCCGGCGCACGCCGATGGTGCGGCGACGCTGCCCCACCCAGAAGCTGGCCAGGCCGACGATGCCCAGCGCAGTCACCGTGAGCAGCGCCACGATCACGCCGACCAGGATGCCGGCCATCGCACGGTCGTTGGCGAAGAACTTCTCGCGCACCTGGTCGTAGGTGCGCTGCCGGGTCACCACCCGATCCGGGTCGGCCTTCTTCAATGCAGCCACCGCGGCCCTGAGCACGGCTTCGCGATCCTGCGGGCGGGTGCGGATGATGTAGCTCTGGTCCTTGCCCGCACCCATGAACAACGGCAGCACCACCGAGTAGTGCGCGGTGGCATCGTTGTAGGCATTGGCGCGCACCAGGTCGGCCAGTACGCCGACCACCCGCACCCCCACCCGGTCGGTCAGGTAGATCGTCTTGCCCAGCGGATCCTGTCCCGGCCACAGCCGGTCAGCCAGCGCCTTCGTGATCACCGTGACCGCGGGTATGCCCTTGGTGTTGCCGGTGGCCAGCGCCTTGACCACCACGTCGGCGTTGGTGGTCTCGTCCGGCCGCAGGTTGCGCCCCGCCACCAGCCGCGCGCCCAGGGTCTGCGGAATGTCCTCGCCGAAATAGGTGCCGACGCTGAGCGTAGGCGTGCGCTGCGCGGGGTCCAGCTTGATGCTGGAATTCGATGAGGAGCCGCCCAGCGGCAGCTGGTTGGTCAGCGCCACCGCCTGCACGCCTGGCACCTGCCGCAGCACCGCGAGGTCTTCGCGGGCCCGGGCGAAGATGTCCGGCGTGGGATCGATCTGGGCCAGTTGGATCTGCACCAGCGCGTGCTCGTCGATGCCCGTGGTCATATGGATGCGGTGCAGGCGGTTGCCGATCATGAACACCGCGTTGCACACGATCGCGCAGGTCAACGCGATCTCCAGGATCAATAGCCAGGCGGTGGTCTTGTGCCGC
>JAJZET010000257.1 GCA_021805685.1 Pseudomonadota bacterium | reverse complement strand
CCGGGCCGTTTCCGCAACGTCTTCGACCTGCGCGGCTACCGCGCCACCCTCGCCGCCGCGCGTCGGCTGAAGCCCGACTGGCTGGTCGGCGATTTCGGCAAGGAATACTGGCCGCTGATCCTGATCGGCCACGTGCTCGGCATCCCGGTCGCGTTGTTCCGCCATCGCCTCAAGCCGATGAACGGGCTTTCGGCGCGACTGGTGGCGCGCTTCGCGCAACGCTTCTTCGCCGTGTCGAAATACGCGCGCAGCGACTACATCGGGCGCGGCATGCCGGCCGGGCGCGTGCAGGTGCTGTACAACCCGGTGGACATGGAGCAGTACCGGCCGGATCCGCTGCGGCGCGCCGCGTTGCTGCGACAGTTGGGACTGGACGAAAGCGCGATCGTGCTGGGTTGCTTCGGCCGCCTGCATGGCGGCAAGGGCATCTTCACCCTGCTCGATGCCGCCAACGCGGCGATGGCGCGCGAACCGCGCCTGCATTGCCTGTGGCTGGGCGACGGCCCCGAGGCACAGCGCCTGCGCGACGGCATCGCCGCCTCGCCGTTCCCGGCACGCCACCACCCGCTGGGCTGGATGGACGATGTGGCGCCCTACTACAACGCACTGTCGATGCTGGCCTTTCCCTCGGTCTCGACCGAGGCGTTCGGCCGCACCCCGGCGGAGGCGCAGGCCTGCGACGTGCCGGTGCTGTGCAGCGACGCCTTCGGCATCCCGGAGACCCTGCTCCCCGGCGTCACCGGCCTGCTGCTGCCGCCCGGCGACGCGGATGCCTGGCGCGATGGCATCCTGGCGCTGTGCGACGACGCCAGGCGCCGACCGATGGCCGCCGCTGCACGCGATTTCGTGATGCGCAACTTCGGGGCGCAGGCGATCGTCGCCGAGTTCGTGCGCCAGCTGGGCGAGCCGCGGAGCTGAGCGCGCGGGCACGCGTGCGCCACCGCCGGTGATCGCGGCAGGCGGTCGGCGGCATCCGTAGCCACCACCTTCAATGCACCCGGCGTCGCGCCTCGTACAGCTTCGCGTACTTCAGGAACACGTAGTGGGCGCCGACCACGCTGGCGATGAAGCCCGCCCAGCCATTGAGGAAGTAGCGCTTGAGCAGGTACTGGCGCAGGAAGAACACCGGCGGATAGACCACCATGCGCAACCCCGCAAAGCGCTGGCGGCGGCGCAGCTTGTGCGCCACCAGCGCGCTGCTGTAGCGGTTGATGCGCTCGATGCGGCTGGCGATGTCGGGATCGCTGTCGTTGATGAAGTCGGCGCGCCGCAAGGTCTTCACCGGACCGTCGACCTGCATCGCGGAGTGCACTTCCACGTCGTTCATGCGCCCGCGTCGGCGGTCGTACAGGCGCAGGTGCGCGTTGCGCGAACTCCACGGATGCTGCACCGTCCAGAACATGCGCTCGCGCCGCGGCAGGCGGAAACCCGCGTAGGCCGGCCGTGTCAGCGCTTGCTCGATCACCGCACGACTGGACGACGAAAGCACCTCGTCGGCATCGAGGTTGAGGATCCAGTCGTGGCTGGCCATGTCGATGGCGCGCTGCTTCTGCGGGCCGAACTCGTCGAACGGGTGCACGGCCACCCGCGCACCATGGCGTCGCGCGATCGCCAGCGTGTCGTCGCTGGAGCCGGAGTCCAGCACCACGATTTCGTCGGCCCAATCCACGCCGGACAGACAGGCATCCAACGTGGCCGCGTTGTTCAAGGTGATCACCACCACCGACAGCGGTTCACGCGCCATCGGACGCTTCCCGCAGCAAGGGCTTCTTTGAGGAATCCGGCTGGGATGCCGGGCTTTGCTCTGCCGGCAAGGATGCCGATACAAACAGACTGCTGCACCACAGCCCGAGCAGCCAGGCGAACAGCAGGCCCCACCACGCCGAATAGAAAGCCAGGTGGGTGTTCAGCGGGAACAGCATCACGCCCAGTGCCAGCGTGACCGGGAACGCGCGTCCGCGTGCCACCGCACCGACCTGCCGCCAGGCGCGCCACGCCAGCACGGCAGCGGCCAGCCACAGCACCAGGCCGATGCCGCCGGTCTCGGTGAGGATCTCCAGCACGATCTGGTGCGCGTGGCAGGCGCCCTCGCCCACGCCGCAGGACTCGGCCACCACGAAGTGGTCGTTCGCCGGCGCGAACTGCGGGTAGGCATAGCGGAAGGCGCGCACTCCCACCCCATTGATCGGATGCGCGGCGATCATCTTCAGGCTGTCGTGCCAGATATCGAGGCGGCCGGTCAGCGCCTCGTCCAGCCCGCGATGGGTGCCCCGCAACGCGTCCAGGGTGCGCTCCATGCGTGCATCGAAGCGGCTGGAGGTGCGCCACGCGAGGCCGCCGGCCAACGCCAGCGCCACGGCACCCAGCGCACAGTACAGCCCGAAGCGGCGCCACGAACTTGCCTCGCGCCACGCGAAGGCCAGCGCCACCAGCCCGTAGCACAGCCAGGCCGCACGCGAGCCGGCCAGCAGCACCGGCCCCAGCACCAGCAGGAAGGCGGCCACCAGGCCCGGCAGGCCCCAGCGCCGCCGCGCCGCCCACAGCGCGAACGGCGACAGCACCGCCAGCGTGGGGCCGAGCTTGAGGTTGCGCGCGCCGAAGATGCCGGAAATGCGCTCGGCCTGGGCATGCCCGCCCAGGCTCCAGCCGGTGAGCGCCTGCACCCACGCATCCAGCGTCCACCACGCCAGCACGCAGGCCACGGCCACGTACAGTGCCTCGAGCTTGGCGTGGCGGCGAATGGCGAAGCAGGCATACAGGCCCAGCGGCAGGTAACGCAGCAGGGCGGCCACCGTCTCCCAGCTCTTGCCCGGCGCGACCGAGTCGACCGCCGACAGCAGGGCCGCGCCGATGTACGCCGCCAGCAGCCACAGCAGCAGGCGCGCGCCCGGGTGCCCCTGCAAGGCCCGCGGCTCGCGCACGAACAGCAGGATCACGCCGAGCAGGCACAGGAACGTACCGAGTTCGCTGCTGCGTCCGAACGGCAGCAGTGCGACCACCAGCCAGAACGGCAACAGCGGCGAGAGCAGGGCGGATTTGAGGGATTCGGCTGCGGAGGCCATGCGTGGACCGGGTCGGCGACGACCCCGCATTGTAGGCGAGCCGCAGACTTCAGCCGGCGACCACTTCCTCGTACAGCGCCAGCGTGGCCTGCTGCATGTCGGCCAGCCGGTACGACTGCAGCATGGGAATCGGCGGCGCCACGCGCAGCAGTTCGGCGGCACGCTCCACCAGCCGCTCGCGGTCGCCTGCCGGCACGCGGCCGGCCGGATAGAGTTCGGCCAGCAGCTCGCCCACGCCACCGTGCGCGTAGCCCAGCACCGGCCGGCACAGCGACAGCGCCTCGACCACCGTGCGTCCGAACGATTCCGGCTTGTTCGACAATTGCAGGACCAGGCTGGACACCGCATAGATGTCGCGCACGTCGCTGCGCGCCGGTGCCAGCACCACTTGCGACTCCAGGCCGCGCTCGCGGATCAGTGCGCGCAGCTCTTCCAGGTAGGCTTCGCGACCCGGCTCGACCACGCCCAGCAGCAGCAGGCGCGCATCGATGCCGCGGCGCCTGAGATCGGCCAGCAGTTCGATGGCGTCGCGGTGGCCCTTCAGCCGCGTGCCGCGCCCCGGCAGGGTGAGCAGGGGCGCGCCGGCCAGCATGGGATATTCGGCGAAGAACGCACGGGCCCACGCCTCGTCCGGGCGATGGCCG
>JAJZET010000180.1 GCA_021805685.1 Pseudomonadota bacterium | reverse complement strand
TACGTGCCCGAGGTCGATGCGCTGTGGGTCTCGCACGACGGCGGCAAGAGCTTCGCCAAGCTGCACACGCCGCACGGCGACAACCACATCGTGTGGATCAACCCGCACGATCCGAAATTGTTGCTCGAGGGCAACGACGGCGGCGCGACCGTGTCCACCGACGGCGGCCTGACCTGGAGCGGCGACCACAACCAGCCGACCGGGCAGTTCTATCACGTGGCACTGGACGATCAGTTCCCGTTCCACGTCTACGGCGCGCAACAGGATGAAGGGTCCTTCGAGGGACCCAGCGCCGCCAGCGGCGGCATGATCCCGCTGGGCGCCTGGCATTCGGTGGCCTACGGCGAGGCCACCTTCGTCGCGCCGCAGCCGGGCAATCCGAACATCACCTACGGCAGCGGCTACTTCAGCATCCAGTTGCGCTATGACATGGCCACCGGTCAGTTCCGCGAGGTCAGCCCGTGGCCGGAATACCAGGAAGGCGCCGCGTCCGACCAGCTCAAGTACCGCTTCGGCTGGACGCACCCGATCCTGTTTTCCGCAGCGAAGCCGGGCGAACTGCTGCTGGCCTCGCAGTATGTGCTCAGGAGCACCGACGGCGGCGAGACCTGGACGCGCATCAGCCCCGACCTGACGCGCAACGATCCGAAGACCGAGCGCCCGAGCGGCGGCCCGGTCGATCTCGACCAGTCCGGCGCGGAAATCTTCCCCGACATCTCGGCGCTGGCGCCTTCGCCGCTGGATGCCGGCATCATCTGGGCCGGTTCGGCCGACGGCCTGGTCCACGTCACCACCGATGGCGGCAAGAGCTGGAAGCTGGTCACGCCCAAGGGCATCCCCGGCTGGGCGCAGATCAGCTCGATCGAGCCTTCGCACGTGGCCAAGGGCAGCGCGTATCTGACCGCCTCGCGCTACATGTGGGACGACTTCCATCCCTACGTGTTCGAGACCACCGACTACGGCGCGCACTGGACGCCGATCACCACCGGCCTGCCCGCTGACCAGTACGCCTTCGTCGTGCGCCAGGATCCGAACGACGCGCGGCTGCTGTTCCTCGGCACCAAGAACAGCGTCTACGCCAGCTACGACGGCGGCCTGTACTGGCATCCGCTGGGGCTGAACCTGCCCAAGGTGCAGGTGCGCGATCTGGCCATCAACGTGCGCCAGGGCGACCTGGTCGCCGCCACGCACGGGCGCTCGTTCTGGATCCTCGACAACCTGGCCCTGCTCGAGCAGATGACCCGACAGCCGACGGTCGCCGCCGATGTCGCGCAGGTGTACGCGCCCGAAACCGCCTGGCTCAGTCACGCCTATGGCACCAGCCCGTACGCCCGCTTCGTGCTCGACGCCGGGGCCAATCCGCCGTTCGGCGCGACGGTGTTCTTCCACATCCCGGCGAGCTACGACGGCAAGACGCCGGTCACGCTGAGCTTCGTCGATGCGCAGGGCCAGGTGGTGCGTCGTTTCGCGCTGCACCTCAGGACCAAGGCACCCAAGCCGGCCGCCACCGTGCGCGACAACCGGACGCCGATCGAGGCCAAGGACGCGGCGGATGCCAAGCTCACCGCGATCGCCCCCGGCATGAATCGCCTGCAGTGGAACCTGCGCTGGCCTGATGCCACCGAGGTCACCGGCTTCCAGGCGCCGATCGCGGCCGGCGGACTCGACGACACCGTGGAAGGTCCCGCCGTGCTGCCCGGCCGCTACACCGCCGTGCTCGACTACGGCGGCCGCAAGTCCGAGCAGGCCTTCACCGTGGCGCTCGATCCGCGCCTGCATCCGGCGCCCGACGCACTGGCCGCGCGCCTTGCGCTGGGGTTGAAGATCCACGCTGCGCTGGACACGCTGGACCGCACCCTCAACCAGGCGATCGCCCTGCGCGACCGGCTCGACGGCGCCATCGCCGCGGGCAAGGTGACCAAGGCGAAGGCGCAGCCGGCGCTGAGCGCGCTCGATGCCGACATCGCCGATCTCGTCGCGTTGCAGATCCAGTCCAGCGAGGGCAGCCTGCTGCACGAGACCAGACTGCGCAGTCATCTGGCCTACCTCGCCGCCGACATCGACCTCAGCTACGACCGGCCGACGCAGGCCGAGTACGCGGTGTTCGATCACCTCGACCGCCAGGCGCAGGCCGGCGAGCAGAAACTGCAGGCCGACATCGCGCAGGGGCAGCGCCTGCTGTAGCCGCCCGCGACGGAGCGGCGGAGGATCTCCGCCGTTCCGCCGTTCCGCCGTTCCGCCGTTCCGCCGATTTGCCGCGATGACGGAATACACATCCGACTGGAGGATTCGCGCATGGCCAGCATTCCGAAAGTGGCGGTTCTCGTCGGCAGCCTGCGCAAGGAATCCTTCAATCGGCGCATGGCGCTGGCGCTCGCGGAGATGGCGCGCGGCACGCTGGATCTGCAACAGGTCGCGATCGGCGCACTGCCGCTGTACAACCAGGATCTCGACGCCACGCCGCCTCCCGAGTGGACCGCGTTTCGCGATGCGGTGAAGGCTTGCGACGCGCTGCTGTTCGTCACCCCCGAGTACAACCGCTCGGTGCCCGGTGTGCTGAAGAACGCGCTGGATGTCGGCTCACGGCCCTACGGCCACAGCGTCTGGGGCGGCAAGCCCGGTGCGGTGATCAGCGTGTCGCCCGGCGCGATCGGCGGCTTCGGCGCCAACCACCACCTGCGCCAGTCGCTGGTGTTCCTCGACGTGCCGACGCTGGCGCAGCCCGAGGCCTACCTCGGCGGCGCCGCCACCCTGTTCGATGCCGAGGGGCACATCGCCAGCGAGGGCACGCGCGGATTCATGCAGAAGTTTCTCGATGCCTTTGCGGCGTGGATCGCGCTGCATCGCCGGGCGACGCCGTGATGGTCCTCCCGAGCCCGCACGTCGGACCGAGTCTTGTTGCTGAGGCTTGTCATCCCGAGTGTTGTCATCCCGAGTGTTGTCATCCTGAGCCCAGAGGGCGAAGGATCTTTCGTGCGCAGCGGTAGGCCAATGCAGAAGCCACGGCTTCCACTCGCCTGCGGCGAGCACGTGCATCTTCCCCGTGTTGTCATCCTGAGCCCCCAGGGCGAAGGATCTTTCATGCGCAGCGACGTGCCCGTGCAGAAGCCACGGCTTCCACTCACCTGCGGCGAGCACGAGCATCTTTCCAGTGTTGTCATCCTGAGCCCGCAGGGCGAAGGATCTTTCATACGTAGCGGAAGGTAGGACTCTTCCATGGCTCGAAAGAGTGGACGGCTGATCTCGATAGTCCTGGTCGGCACCATCGCGCTGATGGGCGTGACATCCGCCCAAGGCGCAGCCGGCCCTTACGCGCCACTGCATCTGTACGAAGGCGCCTGGCAGGTGACGCAGACCACACCCGCCGGCAAGAAGCCCGATCGACTGGTCAACGACTGCGCGCAGGCCGGGCGCTACTTCGCCTGCCAGCAGACCGTCAACGGCAAGCCCGGCGCGCTGGTGGTGTTCATCCCCGACACCATGGCCGGCCACTACCACACCCAGATCGTGCTGCCCGACGGCGCCGCGCTCGGCCCCGCCGGCACGCTGACCATCGTCGGCGATCACTGGACCTATCTTGGCGAACCGGATGCCAAGGGCGTGCGCTATCGCACCATCAACGTCTTCAGCGGTCGCGATCGCATCCATTTCGAAAGCGCGCGCTCGACCGACGGCAAGACCTGGACGGTGACGATGGCGGGGAATGAAACGCGG
>JAJZET010000015.1:3261-3728 GCA_021805685.1 Pseudomonadota bacterium | reverse complement strand
CGCACGTTCGTGCAGGAACATCGGCGAGGCCGGCGAGGGCGGGCGGAACAGGAAGCTGCGGCGCCCGTCCGTCGTGCCGACGAAGTAGGACAGCTGCTTGTGCAGAAAGGCGGCAGGATTCATCGAAGTTCCCTTGGCGATGTGGAACGGAATGCACCGGATCCGCTCGCGGCGCCATGCGTGGAGCGAGGCGCGGGAGCGGTGGGTGGCGCTCGGGCATGGTAGGCAGGCGGCCCGCGCAGCGAATTGACCCACGGCAATTGCGCGCCATCTGCCGGCGACGGCGGCGCTGTGGATTGGTTCGGCGCGAAGCCTCAGGCCGGGATGGCGGCGCCGGGTTACCGATCGGTACGGGTCATCACGTACACGGCCATTTCCACCGCCCCGCCCAAGGCCGGCAGTTGGCGACACTCGACCGCCTGGAAGCGGGCGCCGATCTTTTCCGCGGTACGCCGGCTGGCCTGGTT
>JAJZET010000015.1:0-3251 GCA_021805685.1 Pseudomonadota bacterium | reverse complement strand
GCCAGTTCCAGGCGCTCGAAGCCATAACGGGCCAGCAGCCGGGCCGCGGCCGCGGCGATGCCCTCGCCCTGGCGCGACTGGCGTACCCAGTAGCCGAGGTTGGCACTGCGGTGCTGCGGGTCCAACTGGTTGAGGCCCACCCCGCCCAGCAGTCGCCCGTCGGCATGGTCGAGGACGGGCAGGGCGTACTGCTCGCCGCGTGCCAGGCTTTCCCTGCAGTGGGCGATCCAGGCCTGCGCATCCGCCAGGTCGTAGCCGGCGTGGCACCAGGGCAGCCAGCGCCCCACGCTGGCCAGCGATTCGCGTGCGGCTTCCCGCAGCGGTTCCGCATCCCGGGCCTGCCAGGGACGCAGTTGCAGTCGGCCATCGGTGAGCTGCAGTTGCGCGTCGAGGTCGGCGGTGGGCACGGGCATGCACGGTTCCGTTTGTGTGTGCGTGGGCCAGCCACGATAATGCCGGGCTTTGCAGGCAGTCACGATCATGAGCGCACGCATCCTCGACGGCAAACGCATCGCACAGGAATTGCTGGAGCGCATCGGCAGGCGCGTTGCCGAACGCAAGGCGCAGGGTCTGCCGGCGCCGGGCCTGGCGGTGGTGCTGGTGGGCGACGACGCGGCCTCGTCGGTGTACGTGCGCAACAAGCGCAAGGCCTGCCACCAGGTAGGCTTCCGTTCCTTCGACTACGACCTGCCCTCGGCCACCACGCAGGCCGAGCTGTTCGCCCTGATCGATCGCCTCAATGCCGATCCGGCGGTGCACGGCATCCTGGTGCAGTCGCCGGTGCCCGGGCACATCGACGAGGACGCGCTGGTCGACCGTATTGATCCGCTGAAGGACGTGGACGGCTTCCAGGCCATCAACGTGGGCCGGCTGGCGCTGCGCCGATTCGGCCTGCGCCCGTGCACGCCCAAGGGCGTGATGACCCTGCTCGGCCACACCGACCGCCCGGTGCGCGGCCAGCATGCGGTGGTGGTGGGCGTCTCCAACCACGTCGGCCGGCCGCTCGCGCTGGAGCTGTTGATCGCCGGCTGCACCACCACTTGTTGCCACAAGTTCACCCGCGACCTGGAAAGCCACGTGCGGCAAGCCGATATCGTGATCGTCGCCGTGGGCCGGCCGGGGCTGGTGAAGGGCGAATGGATCAAGCCCGGCGCGGTGGTGGTCGATGTCGGCATCAACCGCCTCGACGACGGCCGGCTGGTGGGCGACGTGGAGTTCGATCCGGCCGCCGAGCGCGCCAGCTGGATCACGCCGGTGCCCGGCGGCGTGGGTCCGATGACCGTGGCCACGCTGATGGAGAACACGCTGGAAGCGGCCGAGGCGCGCGACGCGCGCTGAGTCATTCAGCCATTGCGCTGGCAGCATGCTGCGGTGCCGCGTATAATCCTCTCTTTGCCGCGGGGCTTACCATGCGCATACTCGCCGAGGCGCTAACCTACGACGACGTCTACCTCGTTCCGGGCCATTCCACCGTGCTGCCGCGCGACGTGGACACCTCCACCCGGTTCACCCGCAACCTGCGCCTCAACATCCCCATCGTTTCCGCGGCGATGGACACCGTGACCGAAGCGCGCCTCGCCATCACCATGGCGCAGCAGGGCGGCATCGGCATCATCCACAAGAACATGACGCTCGAGCAGCAGGCCGCCGAAGTGCGGCTGGTGAAGAAGTTCGAGGCGGGCGTGATCCGCAACCCCTTCAGCGTGAGCCCGGAGACTTCGATCCGCGAAGTGCTCAAGCTGACCCGCGCGCACAGCATCTCCGGCGTGCCGGTGGTGGAGGGCGGCAAGCTGGTCGGTATCGTCACCAGCCGCGACATGCGCTTCGAGCGCAAGCCGGAAGACCCGGTGCGCAACATCATGACCCGGCAGGAACGCCTGGTGACGGTGAAGGAAGGCGCCAGCCAGGACGAGGTGCTGCAGCTTCTGCACAAGCACCGCATCGAGAAGGTGCTGGTGGTCAACGACGACTTCGAGTTGCGCGGCCTGATCACCGTGAAGGACATCCAGAAGGCGCGCGACAACCCCAACTCGGTGAAAGACCGCAACGAGGCGCTGCTGGTCGGCGCCGCCGTGGGCGTGGGTGGCGACACCGAGCGCCGCGTGGAAGCGCTGGTCGAGGCCGGCGTGGACGTGCTGGTGGTGGACACCGCGCACGGCCATTCGCAGGGCGTGATCGACCGCGTGGCCTGGGTGAAGAAGCACTACCCGCAGGTGCAGGTGGTGGCCGGCAACATCGTCACCGGCGACGCCGCGCTGATGCTGCGCGATGCCGGCGCCGACGCGGTGAAGGTCGGTGTGGGCCCCGGCTCGATCTGCACCACCCGTGTGGTGGCCGGCGTGGGCGTACCGCAGATCACCGCGATCGACCTGGTGGCCACGGCACTGAAGGATTCCATCCCGCTGATCGCCGACGGCGGCATCCGCTATTCCGGCGACATCCCGAAGGCGCTGGCCGCCGGCGCGAGTTCGGTGATGCTCGGCTCGATGTTCGCCGGCACCGAGGAGTCGCCGGGCGAGGTGGAGCTGTTCCAGGGGCGCTCCTACAAGAGCTACCGCGGCATGGGCTCGATCGGCGCGATGCAGCTTGGCTCCAAGGACCGCTACTTCCAGGACAACGAAGCCGACGCCGACAAGCTGGTGCCCGAAGGCATCGAAGGCCGCGTGCCGTACCGTGGTTCGCTGCGCAACATCATCCACCAGCTGATCGGCGGCCTGCGCGCCTCGATGGGCTACCTCGGCGCGGCCACCATCGACGACGTGCGCAACAAGGCGCAGTTCGTCAAGGTGACCTCGGCCGGCGTGACCGAGGCGCATCCGCACGACATCCAGATCACCAAGGAAGCGCCGAACTACCGGCTGAATTCCTGAGGCGGGTCGGGCGGGGGCATTCCCTGCCCGACCCGCGATCCATGCATGAAGCCGCTTCCGCTTCTGCGGGGACGGCGCGATCCATTCCGGACCCCTTTCCGACCCGCCCGAGTCCGATGCAGAACATCCATTCCGACAAGATCCTCATCCTCGACTTCGGCGCGCAGTACACGCAGCTGATCGCGCGCCGCGTGCGCGAACTCGGCGTGTACTGCGAGATCTGGGCCTGGGACCACGACCCAGCCGAGATCTTGGCATTCGGAGCCAGGGGCATCATCCTCTCGGGCGGACCTGAGTCGACCACGCTGGGAGGTGCGCCCAAGGTACCGCAGGAAGTGTTCGACTCGGGCCTGCCGATCCTCGGCATCTGCTACGGCATGC
>JAJZET010000058.1 GCA_021805685.1 Pseudomonadota bacterium | reverse complement strand
GACGCTGATCCGGCCCTCGTGCACGACGTGGTAAAGGCCGCCTTCGGCCAGCGCCGCAAGACGCTGGGCAACGCGCTCAAGCAGCTGCTCGATGCCGATGCCATCCGCGAGGCCGACGTCGACCCAAGGGCTCGCGCCGAAACGCTCGCGCCCGGGGATTTCGTGCGATTGGCGAAGCGGCTCGCCGTGCGCTGACCGCGCACACGGCGCTGCGCATTCCGTACAATCCCTGCATGAGCGATAACAATCCCTACACGATCGACGTGCAGGTCTGCACCCGTTTCGTCCCCGACCAGTCCCGACCCGACGACAACCGTTACGCGTTTGCCTACACCATCACCCTGCGCAACACCGGCAGCGTG
This sequence comes from Pseudomonadota bacterium, assembly GCA_021805685.1. Classification (GTDB taxonomy): domain Bacteria; phylum Pseudomonadota; class Gammaproteobacteria; order Xanthomonadales; family Rhodanobacteraceae; genus Rhodanobacter_A. The sequence continues at coordinate 3,374 of JAJZET010000058.1, read as the reverse complement.
CCGGCACAGCTGATGGCGCGGCACTGGGTGATCACCGACGCCAACGGCAAGACGGAAGAAGTGCGCGGCGACGGCGTGGTGGGCGAGCAGCCCTGGATGCGCCCCGGCGACGACTACGAATACACCTCCGGTGCCGTACTGGAAACGCCGGTGGGCATCATGGGCGGCAGCTACGAGATGCTGGCCGACGACGGCACCCGCTTCGAGGCCCCGATCCCACCGTTCACGCTCGCCATTCCACGCACGTTGCACTGACGGCGGCGCAAGGATGGCCACTTACGCAATCGGCGACGTGCAGGGCTGCTACCCGGAGTTGCAGCGGCTGCTCGACAAGCTGCGCTTCGACCCGGCGGCCGACAAGCTATGGTTCTGCGGCGACCTGGTGAACCGTGGCGGCGAATCGCTGGCCACGCTGCGGCTGATCCACGGCCTGCGCGAACATTGCGTCGTCACCCTGGGCAATCACGACCTGAGCCTGCTGGCGATCGCGCTGCGCAAGCCCGATGCGCAGGCCAAGGTGAACCCCGAGCTGCGCGAGGTGCTGTTCGCCGACGACGCGCCGATCCTGTTCGAGTGGCTGCGTTCGCAGAAGCTGCTGCACCACGACGAGCAACTCGGCTGGACGATGATCCACGCCGGCCTCGCCCCGGCCTGGACGCTGCGCCAGGCGCAGAAGGCCGCGCAGGAGGTGGAGCGCGAGCTTTCCAGCCCGCGCTACCCGCGCATCCTCAAGAACCTGTTCGGCAACCGCCCGGCCGGCTGGTCCCATCGGCTGCAAGGCCTCGACCGCCAGCGCGCCACGATCAACCTGCTCACGCGCATGCGCTATTGCGACGTCAATGGCCGCATCGACTTCGAGGCGAAGGACATACCCGGCACGCAGCGCCCTGGCCTGTATCCCTGGTTCGAGGTGCCCGGCATGCGTCGGCGCGAGACGCGCATCGTCTGCGGCCACTGGTCCGCACTCGGGCGCTTCGCGGGCCTCGGCGTGTACGCCATCGACACCGGCTGCGTGTGGGGCGGCCAGCTCACCGCACTGCGCCTCGACAGCGAGGAACCGCAATACATCGCCGTTGCGGCCGAGCCGCACCGCAAGCGCGTGCCCGGCGCGGATTGATCCACGTGCTAGGTTGACGGCTCCCTACCCACCGGAGCCATCGCGATGGACCACCAAGGCGCCGTTGTCCGGCAATTCGGAGTGCAGGCCCAGGCCTACCTGAGCAGTCCCGTGCATGCGCAGGGCCGCGATCTGGCCCAGCTCGCCGAACTTGCCGCCCGCGTGGCCAGCGGTGCCGTCGCACTCGACCTGGGTTGCGGTGCGGGCCACGCCAGTTTCGCGATGGCGCCGCACGTCGGCGAAACGGTGGCCTATGACCTCTCGCGCGACATGCTCGACGTGGTGGCACGGGCTGCGACGGAACGCGGCCTGGCCTCGCTGCGCACGCAACACGGGCGCGCCGAGACGCTGCCGTTCGCCGACGGCAGCTTCGCCCTCGTTGCCAGCCGCTACAGCGCCCACCACTGGGGCGACCCGGTAGCCGCCCTGCGGGAGGCCGCCCGCGTACTCGCCCCCGGCGGCACGCTGTGCCTGATCGACGTGGTCGGCCCGCAGGGGCCGCACGCAGCCCTGCTGGACAGCCACCTGCAGGCGATCGAACTGCTGCGCGACACTTCGCACGTGCGCGACTACAGCCGCGCCGAGTGGCGCGGCATGCTCACCGGCACCGGCTTCGCCCTGCAGGAGGAGCACGACTGGCGCCTCGACATCGGCTTCGCCAGCTGGCTCGCGCGCATGCGCACGCCGCCGGCGCTGGAGGCAGCGATCCGGCAATTGCTCGCGCACGCGCCCGACGAAGTGCTGGCCTACTACCAGGTCGATCCGGACACGCTGGATTTCAGGCTGGAGTCGGCGATGTTCGTGGCACGGCGGGCCGACTGAGCGACTCCGCCGAACCAAACGAAAACGGCCGGGATTCCCGGCCGCTTTCGTGCGTGCGCAGATCGATCAGCTCAACTGGCCGTGGCAGTGCTTGTACTTCCGGCCCGAGCCGCAGGGGCAGGGCTCATTGCGGCCCACGCGCGGCATCTCCGGCTGTTGCAGGTGCATGGCGCCGGCAGCCACGCTGGCCGGATCGGCGCCCAGCGCCGCATCGGGTGCGCCGCCGCCGCTAGCCAGCATCTGGCGCTGCAGGCGTTCGGCAAGGCGCTGCTGCTCGGCTTCCATCGCGGCCACTTCGTCTTCGCTGCGGATGCGGATGCGCGCGAGCATCTGCACCACTTCGGACTTGATGCGGTCAAGCATGTCGGAGAACAGGCGGAACGATTCGCGCTTGAACGCCTGTTTGGGATCCTGCTGGGCGTAACCCACCAGATAGATGCCCTGACGCAGGTAATCCATGCTGGCGAGGTGCTCCTTCCAGGCGTTGTCCACCACGGTGAGCATGATGTGCTTTTCCAGCGCACGCATGGTTTCGGCGCCGACCTGGGACTCCTTGGCCTCGAACATCGCGTCCACGCCTTCGCGCACGTGGTCGAGGATCATCTTCGGGTCGACCTCCGACTGCTGCTCCAGCCAGTGCTTCAGATCGAGCTCCACGCCGAAGCGGCTCTCCAGCTCGCGATCCAGGCCAGGGATGTCCCATTGCTCGTCGATGCTGTCCGGCGGCACGTGGTCGCGCACGACGCTTTCCACCACGTCGTGGCGGATGTCAGCCACGGTGGCGGACACGTCCTCGCCTTCCAGCAGCTCGTCGCGCTGGCGATAGATCACCTTGCGCTGGTCGTTGGCGACGTCGTCGAATTCGAGCAGGTGCTTGCGGATGTCGAAGTTGTGCTGCTCGACCTTGCGCTGCGCCTTCTCGATCTGGCGGCTGATCATCTTGTCTTCGAGCGCGTCGTCTTCCTTCATGCCGAAGCGCTTCATCCAGCGGATCAGGCCCTCGCCGCCGAAGATGCGCAGCAGGTTGTCCTCCAGCGAGAGGTAGAAGCGCGAGGAACCCGGGTCGCCCTGGCGGCCTGAACGGCCGCGCAGCTGGTTGTCGATGCGGCGCGATTCGTGCCGCTCGGTGCCGATGATGTGCAGGCCGCCCGAGGCCAGCACCTGCTCGTGCAGCTTCTTCCAGTCGGCCTTGATGCGGGCGCGGTCAGCGTCGCTGGCGTCGGCCGGCAGCGTGGCCAGCGCGGCCTCCAGGCTGCCGCCGAGCACGATGTCGGTACCGCGACCGGCCATGTTGGTGGCGATGGTGACTGCGCCCGGCGCACCGGCCTGCGCCACGATGTGCGCCTCGCGTTCGTGCTGCTTGGCGTTGAGCACCTCGTGCGGGATCTTCTGCGCGCGCAACTGGTTGGACAGCAGCTCGGAAACCTCGATGGAG
>JAJZET010000052.1 GCA_021805685.1 Pseudomonadota bacterium | reverse complement strand
CGCCGCGCTGCTCGGCATAGCCCCGCAGGTAGCGCGCGTACAGCGTGGCGTCGAAGTGGTAGGCATAGTCGAAAGACGACTGCACGTAGCGTGGATCGCCGGATGGACGCTCGAACCGCCCCAACCGCGCGGCGGCCCACGCGAAGGCATAGTCCTGCAGCGGCGTGGCGTCGCCACGGGCGCGCTCGCGCAGCCAGTACTGGTGGAACGGCACCGAGTCGAACGGCACGCCGATCTCGCCGAACGGGTGGAAGTAGCGCTGCCCCAGCCGGCTCCAGTGGTGGAAGTCGATGCCCAGCTTGAACGTGCCCTGGGTGGCGGCCAGGAAGGCGTTCTCGTCGATGCCGAGCATGCGGTTGAAGCCCTTGATCGGCGGCAGCGTGGCCTCGCCCACGCCGACAGTGCCGATCTCCTCGGACTCGATCAGCTCGATGCGGCAACTGCGCTGCAACGCATTCGCCAGCGCGGCCGCCGCCATCCAGCCTGCCGAGCCGCCGCCGACGATGGCGATGCGGCGGATGAGTCGATCGTTCATGGCGGCGCATGCTCCGGCAGGGCGGTCGAGGGTTGGCGCCGGCCCCCCTGCCGGCGCTGTCGAGTATTGCAGGGCCGCTGCATCGGCAACAACGACTCGCCGCAAAGGGGACGAAGGCCATTTCCACGGCTTGATTGCCTCCGTCACCGTCATCCAGCCTGACCCCGATCGACGGGCCTTGACCAGCCCGTCCCATCTTTGCATATTACCTATGGGTTATGTATATGGATGGTTATGCAAGATTCGGAACGCCTCAACCTGACCTTCGCCGCCCTCGCCGACCCCACCCGCCGCGCGATCCTTGCCCGGCTGGCCACGGGAGAGGCCACCGTGACGGAACTCGCCGTGCCGTTCGAGATGAGCCAACCCGCCATTTCCAAACACCTGAAAGTGCTTGAGCGCGCCGGCCTCATCTCGATGGACGTCGATGCGCAACGACGTCCACGTAAATTGGAACCGAAAGGATTGAAGGAGGCCGCGGACTGGATCGAACGTTACCGCGAGATCTTCGAGCGGAACTACCAGCGTCTCGATGCGTTGCTCGGGGAACTCCAGGCCAAACCGTCCCGGCGCAAACCGACAAACAAATAGCACTGACGTGCCAGCGCGCCGTTCGCTCTTTCGTCCCAAAGGGCCGCGTGCCATCACGAAGGATCACCAAGGAGAAAACCATGGCCAAGCCCGCAGAAGTGACATTTCCCAGTGATCGCGAAGTTCGCGTCACGCGTACATTCCATGCGCCTCGCCAGATGGTGTGGGATGCGCATACCCGCCCCGAACTCGTGCGCAAATGGCAAGGCTATGAAGGCTGGGATATGCCCGTGTGCGACATGGATGTCCGCGTCGGCGGCACATACAAGTGGCAGTGGAGAAACCGCGAAGACGGCAACGCATTTGGCTTCCTGGGTACGTTCACCGAAGTCGACGACTGCTCCAGGCTCGTCCACGAGCAATACTTCGACCCGGGCGACATGGACTTCGCCATGCCAACGGGCGATCCCTGCATCGTGTCACTTGAACTCACGGAGGAGAACGGCATCACGACGCTGATCTGCAACCTGACGTTCGCCTCGAAGCAAGCGCGTGAAGACGCCGTCTCCACCGGCATGACCGACGGCATGGAGCACAGCTACACCCGCCTCGACGACATGTTCAACAAAGGGGCCGTGGCTAATTAAGCCAGGCAGGCAACCCACCATGGAGACCACGCTCGGACGCCCTGCCGTCTGCCGTTCCCGCGGGCGGCCCCGGCAAGTCGGCCTTCGCGAGCCGCCTTAATTCGCCACGTCCCCTTATTGCTGGAGGGGCTGGACTGCACGATCGCGCTTCGGTGAGCATAAGTGACCGATGCCCGCCCCTCTCACACCGTCCGAAGAACTGCTGCAGTTGCTGCCCGATGCGGTGGTGCAGACGGACGCACGGTGGATCATCACCTACTTGAATCCCGCCTGGCACCGGCTTACCGGCCACTCGGTGGAAGCGACGCTGGGCCAGTCCCTGCTCGACTTCGTGCATCCCGACGACGCCGGCGCCCTGCGCGCCGGCATGCCGGTGTTCCGCCTGCGCTTCGCCGACGCGGACCATCGCTGGATGCGTCTGCAGCTGCATCCGAAGACCGACGCCGCGGAGCGGGTGATCAGTCGCCAGGGCGTGCTGATCGAGATCACCGAGATCACCGAGCAGGTCGTGATGGAGGACCGCCAGCGCTTCCTGCGGCTGCTGGAAACCATCGACGGCGTCGTCTGGGAGGCAGAGCTCGGCGTGGGCAACACCTTCCTCAGCCCGCAGGTCGAGCGCCTTTTCGGCTACTCGGTGGAAGAGTGGCGGGCGGACCCGGGTTTCTGGCGCGCGCATGTGCATCCCGACGACCTGGCGGACGCGCTGGTCATCGACGACGCCGCGTACCACGCCACGCACAGCTATGCGTACGAGATGAGCTACCGGTTGATCGCCAAGTCCGGCAAGGTCGTCTGGGTGCGCGACCTGTGCCGCGTGGACGTCGAGCCAGGCCGCCCGAATCGCATGATCGGCCTGATGATCGACGTGACCGAACAGAAAAACACCGAACTCGAACTGGTGCAATCCGACAACCGCTATGCGCTTGCCACCCGTGGCTCCACCGACGGCATCTGGGACTGGAACCTGCAGACGGACGCGCTGCATGCGTCCGAGCGCTTCCACGAGATCGTCGGGCTGAGCGGCACCGGCCACCTGCATGAGCACGGCTGGCAGTTCCTGCAACAGCTCATCGATCCCGACGACCGCGAGCGCGTGGAGACGGCCTACCGCAGGCACCTGTCGGGCCACCAGCCGAACTTCTCGGTGGATTTCCGCGCCCGTCACGGTTCGGGGCGGCTGGTATGGCTCAACTGGCGCGGCATCGCGCAATTCGAAGGCGGCAAGGCCGTGCGGATGGCCGGGTCGCTGAGCGACCTGGCGGAACGCAGCAGCTCGTACGACGCGCTGACCAACCTGCCCGGCCGGCCGCTGTTCCGCGATCGCCTCGAGCACGCCATCGCGCTGCATCGGGACGGCACCCCGAAAGGCGGTGACGCACCGTCACCGGCAGACACCACCACCTTCGCCGTGCTGCTGCTGGATCTCGACCGGTTCAAGGCCGTCAACGACACCCTCGGACACCACGTGGGTGACCAGCTGCTGCAGCAGGTGGCACGTCGGCTCGAATCCTGCGTCCGGGCCGTCGACCTGGTGGCCCGCATGAGCGGTGACGAGTTCAACGTGCTGCTCGAGTCCATCGATCCCGCGGGCGCCGCCGACCGCGCCCGGACCATCGCGACCGCCCTCGCCGCGCCCTATCGGATTGGCCCGCACACCGTGACCTGCGGCGCAAGCATCGGCGTGGTCAGCAGCCAGGCCGGCTTCGCGACCACCGACGACTACCTGCGTGCTGCGGACGCCGCCATGTACCGGGCCAAGAGCCATGCGCTGGGTGTGTGCGTTTTTGCGGGGGATGGGGGCACGACCTGACGGGGTCAGGTTCGCTACCAGCAGAGGCGCGCATGAACCCGTGGCTGCTCCGGCATGGAGCGAACCCGGCGGCACGCTTGCCGGCAACGGCAACGCAGCCTAGAGTAAGGCATCCTTACCCAAGGCCCCGACCCATGCTCGCCAAGCTCACCAGCAAGAACCAGCTGACGCTGCCCAAGGCGGCGGTCGAGGCCGCCGGCAACGCCGAGTATTTCGAGGTGGAGGTGCGCGCCGGGCAACTGGTGCTGACGCCCGTGCGCCTCCAGCGCGCCGATGCCGTGCGCGCCAAGCTCGCCGCGCTGGAGCTTGGCGACGACGACCTCGCCGCAGCGGTCGCCTGGGCGCGCCAGGCCGGCGCGGCGCGCCGCGCCGCCCGTGTTGCCGAACCGTCAGGTCGCTACGACGCGAAACCGCCGCGCGCGGGCAAAGCCGCACCGCGGCGCAAGCCGTGAGTCCGCCAGCACGCGGGACGCCGCGCTGGGTACTCGACACCAACGTCGTGCTGTCGGCGCTGATCCGACCCGGCGGCGTCAGCGGCCGCCTGCGTCTCGCCTGGCAGGGGGCACTGTGCATACCGCTGGCCAGCCGCGCCACCGTCGCCGAACTGATTCGCGTACTCGCCTATCCCAAGTTCAAGTTGACGCCCGACGAACAGCACGACCTGCTCGCCGACTACCTGCCGTGGACGGAGGCCTTCCGCATCTCCGACCCGCCGCCCCGCACGCCCCCGTGCCGCGACCCGCACGACCTGCCCTTCCTGCAACTGGCGCTCGCCGCGAAAGCCGATGCACTGGTCACCGGCGACGCTGACCTGCACGTGCTCGCGCCGCTGCGCGGCCTCGCCATCCTCACGCCGGCGCAGGCGATCGAGCGGCTGTCGTCATAAGCGTTCGACGAGGGGAGGCAGCTCAAGACGCCGCCACTTACTTAAAAGTGCGCTCTGGTTCCTCCTGTCTTTGCCGTGGATTCGTTGCCTATCGCGCAGCCTGGGATGGCAAAGGCCATGCGGCTAAGCGGCGCAAACCCGACCCGTCCCGAATTCCTGCTTTGCATTCCAGGCTCAGGCCTTACAGACATACATGGCATTCAATACGTAATTGGCATTGGAAATATCTACCGACGATATTTCCTTGTAACCGGCAGCTACATCATCCCGCCTGCCGCTCTTCAACTTCACCACGCTCGCAACAAATGCGTGAACGCTCATTGGCGTTATAAGCCGAATCTTGTGATCAAGAAAAGCCTGTATCACATAAGCCACATTTTGATGAAAATAGACACAGAATCCATGATTATATTCAGACGGATCGCCCATCAAAGTAAAGTTGAGAAATAATCCAGACGGATAAATATATTGCGAAGACGGCCATTCCTGCGGTTCCTTATTTATTCTCTCCAAAACGGCACCCGCAAAATTTACGCATGACAATTTCGGCGACGTCAACTGAGTACTTATAAGTGAGTTTAAGGATGGAATTTCCATCTTGAACTCCCTCAGCGCACCATGAATAGCTTCAAGCACCTGATCGATAGTAGACATACAACCTCCTCATCCATTTGCATTGATTCGCAAGACAGAGACGTAGTTATGCACTGAAACGTGGGCTGATTCAGTTACCGAGGGAACTCAAGTGAACCTGACCCCGCTTCCCGTTCGACCTCACAAGATGGGGCCGTACACCGAGATCTTGTGCGTGGCATGTATCGCCTGGTGGTAAGGCCGCGACGCGCTGCTGGCCGCCTGCTTCACCTCCTGGTTGTTGCCATAGACGCCGAGCCCACCCTTCTTGATGATGGCGAAGGCGTGCCCATTGCCGCCGCTGGAACCGCTGGGCCCCCAGTTGGTGGCGTAATACCGTCCATCGGGCATGCCCTTCATACCCACCTTGACGGTTTCCCAGGGCGTGTCGGTGTAGCGCGTCGAGAGGTTGAGCTTGCCGATCACCTTGTTGATCGTGGTGTCGTTCTCCAGGTCGGAGGCCTTGGTGATCCAGCCCTTCCGGATCATGAAATTGATCGTGGGGTACACCCCCACGCCAAGCAGCCGGGAGAACGTCATGGCGACACAGTTCTTGTCGTAAGGGAGCATGTCGTCAGGCTGCGAATTATCGAGCGCCTCGCCGGAAAGGACTTGCGCGACCATGAGCTATCTCCTTTATCTCAATGATGACTGCCGGAAGGCGGCAGACCTTTGATCACCGATGCCGACGTGGCGTGCGGGCATCCCTCACCGGGCGGGGGAAGGAATGCGGGAAATATTCTGCACCCTAATCGTCACCGTCACCTTAGCCCCGCTTCCGTCATGCAGGCTGCGAGGTCGGGGCCACCGCCGGCCGCCACGAGAGGGCCGAACGGGGTCAGGTTCACTTTCGTGCAGCCCGCTGCACTGTGCACCTACGGCAAGTCGCGGCGAGGTCCGGTACTGCGATTCCAAGGTCTTGCGTGACCCTGCGCGCATGGCCAGGCAACCGCGACTCGACCTCCCCGGCATCCCCCAGCATATCGTCCAACGCGGCAACAACCGGCTGCCCTGCTTCCTGGACGACGCCGACCGACACCGCTACCTGCACCTGCTTGGCGAGGCGCTGCTCGACGCTCGATGCGCCCTGCACGCCTACGTACTGATGGACAACCACGTCCACCTGCTCGTCACTCCCGGCGAAGCCGGTGCCATCTCGAAACTGATGCAGAAACTCGGGCGCGGCTACGTGGGCCAGTTCAACGCAAGGCACCGGCGCACCGGCACCTTGTGGGAAGGGCGCTATAAAGCCTGCCTGGTCGACACCGAAGCCTACGTGCTGCGCTGCTACCGCTACATCGACCTCAACCCAGTGCGTGCGCGCATGACGGATGACGCAACCCGCTATCCGTGGTCCAGCGCATCCAACCATTGCGGCCTGCGTCAGCTTGCCTGGCTCACGCCCCACCCCGCGTACACCGCGCTAGCGACTACGCCCCTCGCGCGTGCCGAGGCCTATCGGCAACTGCTGCGCGAAACGCTATCCGACAACGACCTTGCGGCTATCCGCATCTATCTTCAACAACAACGCGCGCTCGGCCACGACGACTTCCGCGCCATGGTCGAAGCCAAGACCCTGCGGTTCGCCGGTATCCGGCCAGCGCATCGGCCGCCGCGTTCCGACAAGCCGCAGAAGTGAACCTGACCCCGCTTTTTCCCGCGTTGTATCCTCTGTGACGTCGATGCCGCCGGTCCCCATCGCGCTGGAATCGCCGGACAGTCGCACCGCCTCCTCCGCCCCGCCGCGTCGATGCCGATCCGAAGCCGCTTCCAGCCAAGCCGTGCCACCTGTGCGCTCGCCACGCTGCTTGCGCTGGCACCCTGGCATGCCAACGCCGCGGACACCAACGCCGCTACCCTGAAACCCGCCGTGGGCCTGCTCGCCAACCTGTACGACAACCTGCGCGGTGGCCGACGGCGGGGTACCACCGGTATGTGGAACCTCTACGGTTCGCTGCGCTATCACGGTGCGGCGGGTAGCCAGGGGCCGGGCTTCAGCGCGTTTGCCCAGGTGCTGAACAGCGGCGGCGGCTTTCCCGGCGACTACACCGGCGACGCCCAGGGCGTCAGCAATATCGCGGCGCCGCACCTTACCCGCCTCTATGAAGCCTGGATGCAGTACAACGGCCGGCGTTCGCACTGGTCGGTGCTGCTGGGCCGCTACGATCTCAACAGCGAATTCGACCGCCTGCAGACTTCCGCGTTGTTCCTGGACAGCTCGTTCGGCGTGGAGCCGGCGTTCTCGCAAAGCGGCGGCCAGGGGCCATCAATCTTCCCCCGTCCCCGTTTCGCCCTGCGCGTCGCGCTGAAGCCTTCGCGGAACGTGGTGTGGCGCACTGCGGTCCTGCAAGGCGGCGTGCCCGATGACCCCGGCCTGCCGCCCGGTTCGCAGCGCACCCGCGGCGGCGATGCCTTGCTGGTCAGCGAACTCGCGTTGTTGCGTCGCGCGCCTGCCGCAGGCGCGGACCACGAAGACTGGGACGGCGGCATGATCGGGCGCCTGGCGCGGCAGCCGCCGTACACCGGCAAGCTGGCGCTGGGCCTGTGGCATTACGCCCGCCGCGAGGCGTGCCTTGCGCCCGATGCCACGGCGCACGCCTGTGCCGCCAGCGGCGCCTATCTGCTGCTCGACGATCCGGCGCTGGTGCGCATCGGCAGTGCCGGCCGGCGGCTGGCGGGCTTCGCCCAACTCAGCGTCGCGAGCCCCGGCGCAAACCGCTTCCGCCGCTACATAGGCGTGGGCATGTCGCTGTCGCCGCTGTTCGACGCCAGTGCCAGCGACGCGCTGGGCCTGGCCATCGCCACCGTCCGCAACGGCCGCCCCTACCTGCGCGCGCAGCAGGCCCAGGGCCTGCCGGTCGCGTCCACCGAGCGCATCTACGAATTGACCTACCAGCGTGCGGTCGGCGCACACCTGACCTTGCAGCCCGACCTGCAGTACGTGGTGCATCCGGACACCCGCGCCGACGTGGCCAATGCACTGGCCTTCCAGTTCGAAGTGCAGCTGATGTACTGACGGGCCGCGGCGCTCGCAGAGAGGACGGAGGCAGTTCCCACGACTATTCCTCCTCAGCCCCCTTATCCGGCCGCGCTCCGAAAAGCCGCAGAAGTGAACCTGACCTCGCTTTTTTCACGCTATGACACCCATGTGCCATATCCCCAGATCTCAGTACCGTCCTGCAACAGGAACTCTTCCGTGCCAAAAATCGGGGTGTTGATGTGCCGGACAATGATGAAGGGTTCTGGCAGATTGAGATGATGCGTGAACACCTCCGCATGCCCCTGCTCCAGAAACCAGCCGATGAGATAGGTCGTATCCAGCGGAAGTGGGCCGCGTATCTCTTGGCACCCTCTGCTGTCCCGCTCGGTTGAAAGCAACTTCAACAAGTCCCGCGCCCTCCCCGATGCGAGAAAATCCATGCGGGAAATCTTGCCTTCCAGCGCTTTTTCGTCCCGGGTTGCGAGCCGGTCCAACTCGTCTGCGGGTATCACGATGGTGGCCAGCCCACCTTTCGATTCCAGAGCGACACATGCTGTTGGAAGTTTGTTGAGCAGCGGCACCTGATGCGTGGTTATACGTGTCCCGTCAGGTTTCACCTCGGTGCGATCCTGAGCCTGCAGCACCCCGGCCCAGACAAACACGCCCATCAACCATAGCCAGCGGCGCATATTCACTCCCTAAAGTTGAACTGGGTCAAGGGACTGCCTACTCCTACACCGTATCAACCCATCGGCAACTTCAACCCCTGCTCCTTCGCACACTCCACCGCCAGCTCATACCCCGCATCCGCATGCCGCATCACGCCGGTGCCCGGATCGTTCCACAACACCCGCGCAATGCGCTTGTCGGCCTCGGCGCTGCCGTCGCACACGATCACCACGCCGGAGTGCTGCGAATACCCCATCCCCACCCCACCACCATGATGCAGCGACACCCACGTCGCCCCGCCCGCCGTGTTGAGCAGCGCGTTGAGCAGCGGCCAGTCGGAGACGGCGTCGCTGCCGTCCTTCATCGCTTCGGTTTCGCGGTTCGGTGAGGCGACCGAGCCAGAGTCGAGGTGGTCGCGCCCAATCACCACCGGCGCCTTCAGCTCGCCGTTGCGCACCATCTCGTTGAACGCCAGGCCCAGCTTGTGGCGCAGGCCCAGACCCACCCAGCAGATGCGCGCGGGCAGGCCCTGGAAGCTGATGCGCTCCTTGGCCATGTCCAGCCAATTGTGCAGGTGGGCGTCGTCGGGGATCAGCTCCTTCACTTTCTGGTCGGTCTTGTAGATGTCTTCCGGATCGCCGCTGAGCGCCACCCAGCGGAACGGGCCCACGCCGCGGCAAAACAGCGGGCGCACGTAGGCGGGCACGAAGCCGGGGAAGGCGAAGGCGTTTTCGCAGCCTTCGTCCTTGGCCATCTGGCGGATGTTGTTGCCGTAGTCGAAAGTGGGGATGCCCTGCGCGTGGAAGGCGAGCATCGCTTCCACGTGCACCTTCATGGACTGCTTAGCGGCCTTGGCGGTGCCGGCGGGGTCGCTCTTGCGGCGCTCGGCCCACTGCTCCAGCGTCCAGCCCTGCGGCAGGTAGCCGTTGACCGGGTCGTGCGCGCTGGTCTGGTCGGTGACGGCGTCGGGCTTCACGCCGCGGCGCACGAGTTCGGGCAACACATCCGCCGCATTTCCAAGAAGCGCGATGGATTTCGCTTCGCCGGCTTCGGTGTACTTCTTGATGCGCGCCAGCGCGTCGTCGAGGTCGCTGGCCTGCTCGTCCACGTAGCGGGTCTTGAGTCGGAAGTCGATGCGGCTCTGCTGGCATTCGATGTTCAGGCTGCACGCGCCGGCCAGGCTGGCCGCCAGCGGCTGCGCGCCGCCCATGCCGCCCAGGCCCGCGGTGAGAATCCATTTGCCCTTGAGGCTGCCGCCGTAGCTCTGCCGGCCCATCTCCACGAAGGTTTCGTAGGTGCCCTGCACGATGCCCTGCGAGCCGATGTAGATCCAGCTGCCGGCCGTCATCTGGCCGTACATCATCAAGCCCTTCTTATCGAGCTCGTTGAAGTGCTCCCAGGTGGCCCAGTGCGGCACCAGGTTGGAGTTGGCGATGAGCACGCGCGGCGCGTCCTTGTGGGTGGGGAACACGCCGACCGGCTTGCCGGACTGCACCAGCAGGGTCTCGTCGTCGTTCAGGTCGCGCAGCGCACGCAGGATGGCGTCGAAGCACTCCCAGTTGCGCGCGGCGCGGCCGATGCCGCCGTACACCACCAGCTCGGCCGGGTTCTCGGCCACCTCGGGGTCGAGGTTGTTCTGCAGCATGCGGAACGGCGCCTCGGTGAGCCAGCTCTTGCAGCTGAGCTCGGTGCCGCGCGGCGCGCGGATGGTGCGGGTGGTATCGATGCGGGTGGGGGCGTTCATGGGGTGCTCGCGTGCGCCTGAAAAATTTGATTATGGAACCGTGGCCACGCTGCGGCCATCTGCGCTGCCGCAAAGCCGGCGTAACCTGTTGCGGCGGTCGAACGAAGGACATGGCGACGCTTTCCATCGCCAAGGCCCAGACCGCATGCACGCAACGCCGGAGCCCGACCCCACGCCTATCCCGCGCAGCCTGCTGCCCCGTTTCTTGCTGATCGGCGCGATCCTGCTCGCCATCGCTGCCGCCTTCGCCTACGTGGGCGGCTGGCTGGCACCACATCGGCTCACGCCAAAGCGGCTGATCGACCAGTTCCAGGCCAACGCCGGGGTGTATCCGGGCTACCGGCGCAACCACGCCAAGGGCGTGTGCGTGGCCGGCTACTTCAAGAGCAGCGGGCAGGCCGCCGCGTATTCGGTGGCGCAGGTTTTTGCGCCGGGCGAGCGCACGCCGGTGGTGGGCCGCTTCGCGATTCCCGGCAGCAACCCGTATGCGCCGGACGGCAGCGTGCCGATCCGCAGCATGGCGCTGCGCTTCACCCAGGCCAACGGCCAGCAATGGCGCACCGGCATGAACAGCATGCCGGTGTTCCCGGTGGCCACGCCGCAGGCGTTCTTCGCACAATTGCAGGCGCAGCAGCCCGACCCGGCCACGGGCAAGCCCGACCCGAAGAAGCTGGCGGCGTTCTTCGCCGCGCATCCGGAGACCGCCGCGTTCCGCGCGTGGGCGAAGACGGCCAAGCCCTCCGCCAGCTTCGCCACCGAGAGCTACTGGAGCCTGGACGCGTTCGAGTTCGTGGACGCCAAGGGCGTGCGGCACGCGGTGCGCTGGCGCATGGCGCCGGAGGCAACGGACAGCGGCGCCGCCCCGGCCGGCCAGGCGGATTACCTCGACGCCGACCTGCGCCAGCGGCTGGCGCAGGCGCCGCAGCGTTGGAAGCTGCTGGTGACGCTGGCCAACCCCGGCGACCCCACCGACGACGCCACCCAGACCTGGCCCGCCGACCGTACCACCCTCGACGCCGGCATGCTGGTGATCGACAGCGAGCAGGCGCAGGACAGCGGCGCCTGCCGCGACATCAACTACGACCCGACGGTGCTGCCGCACGGCATCGCGATCTCCGACGACCCGCTGCTGCCCGCTCGCTCGGCCGCCTATGCCGTGTCCTACCTGCGCCGCACCAGCGAGGAGGCGCACCTGCCGGGCAGTGCCCGCCCCTCCGCGAAAGCACGGCCGGAGAGCGCACGATGAAAAACACGACCGGCCTGTTCGCCCTGCCCGCCCGCGTGCTGCACTGGCTGATGGCAGTGATGATCCTGGCGATGCTGTTCATCGGCATCGGCATGGTGTCGTCCGTGTCCGAACGCCACGCATGGCTGCTGCGCATCCACAAACCGCTGGGCATCGCGATCCTGCTGCTGGCAGTGGTGCGCCTCGCCGTGCGCCTGCGCCACCCGCCACCGCCGTTGCCGGCGGATCTGCCCACGCTGCAAAAGCTGGCCGCGCGTGCCTCGCACTGGCTGCTGTACGCACTGATGATCGCGATGCCGCTGGTGGGTTGGGCGATGCTCTCGGCCGGCGGCTACCCGGTGATGCTCAGCGATTCGCTGCGGCTGCCGGCGATCTTCCCGACCAACGCCACCGCGTTCGCCATCCTGCGCCACCTGCACACCTGGCTGGCGATGCTGCTGTTCCTCACCTTCCTCGCACACCTCGGCGCGGCGCTGTACCACGGGCTGATCCGGCGCGACGGGGTGCTGGCGAGCATAGCGGTGCACAGGCGCGAAACGCCGGCGCCACCTCAGGCAGACGTCGACGCCAGGTGATCCGCCACCATCGCCGCCAGCGGCGGGTGGGCGATATGCATCACCTCGAACAGGCCGGTGGCCTGTAGCGGCACGGCGAGGTCGAGCACATCCTGCTCCAGCCGCCGCCGCGTCCGCTCGTCGCCGGCGGCCAGCAATTGCCGGAGCCTCGCCACGAACAGGGCGAGGTGCGGCTCGCGTAAGGTCTGCGCAGATACCTGCCCGCGTCCGGCCGGTGCGGCGAACACGGCCGGCAGGTGCGCCGCACCGTCAAACAAGGCGCCGCGATCGCGCAGCACGCGCAAGACGCCGGCAAGCCGGCTCAGCAGTGGCGGGAACGGCAAGCGTTCGACGGGCATGGACATCGGCAGATCTTCCAAGGACGGACAGGGTTGCGGTTGCAGGCGACGTGCGGCAGGGTAAGACCTCAAGTTAACTTGAGGTCAAGCATGGGCAAGGCATCCGATTCCACATCGTTGAGCGTGGGCCAGGTCGCCGCCCGCAGCGGGTTGAGCGTGTCGGCAATCCGCTTCTACGAGGCCAAGGGCCTGATCCGCAGCTCACGCAACGCCGGCAACCAGCGGCGCTACCGGCGCGATGTGCTGCGCCGGCTGGCGGTGATCCGGGTGGCAAATCGCACCGGTCTGCCGCTTGCATCGATTGCGCACGCGCTTGCCGGGCTGCCCGACGAGCGCACGCCGAACGCGGCAGACTGGAAGCGCCTGTCGACGCACTGGCGCGCGGAGCTGGACGAGCGCATCGCGCGATTGACACAACTGCGCGACGAACTCACCGGCTGCATCGGCTGCGGCTGCCTGTCACTGAAGAGTTGTCCGCTACGCAACGCGCAAGACCGTCTGGGCGAGAGCGGCAACGGGCCTCGCTTGCTGGATGCCGATGCGCTGTAGGCGCGGCCGGCGGCAGAGGAAATCAGTGACAAGCCCGCGGCGGCTGCAACTTCACGTGGAACAACACGTCGTAGGCCAGCGTGCCCATGACGGCGTAGCCGCGGTCGTTCGGGTGCAGGCCGGCGTCGCCCGCGCAGACGCGGGCCATGCCGGCCGGCCGCGGCGACAGCCGGGCGATCAGCGGCGGTGGCGTATAGGCGCCTTTCACGGCATCGGCGAAGTCGATCACGCCATCGAACGCGCCTGAGTGGCGTAACCACCGGTTGAAGCGCAGGCGCACGGCCTCGCGTTGCGGCGTGTCCCAGCCCGGAAAGCCGGCAAACGGCGTCACCGTGCCGGCGTAGATGCGCAGGTGGTGCTGGTGCGCTATGTCGGCCAGCATGCGCATGGAGGCGATCAGGTCGCCGACCGAGGCGCCATGGGGATAACCGGCGGCGTCGATGCCGCGGTTGATGTCGTTGGCGCCAAACAGCACCACCACGTCGGTGACGCCGGGGCGATCCACCACGTCGCGCAGGTAACGCTTGAGGCCGGCCATGCCCGCGCCAGGCGCGCCGATCTGGTCGGTGGTGAGCTCGTCAGCGCTGATGCCGGCGTTCACCACAGCCACGGCCTTGCCATTGCGTTGGGCGAGTCGCGCCAGCACCGCCGGCCACGTCGTGCCGGGTGCGCTGGCATAGGCACCGTCGGTGATCGAGTCGCCGAACGCGACGATGCCGCGCGTATTGGCCGGCGCTTCGACCTCCACGCCTTCGAGCAGGTAGATGTGGTCGCCCGGCAACGACGTCGCCGCCGTCTTGTGCGCCAGCGATGCGGCCCGCGTGGCGTCGCCGTCGACCGTCCAGGCGGTGCGCGCCTGCTCCATCGGGTGGACATCGGCCAGCCGCGCCGAACCAGCGAAGTAGAGGCTGACAAGCACGTTGGACAGCGCCGGCACGTGCAGGTCCACCGGATCGCTGACCACTTCGCTGCCGGGCGCAATGGTGATCGAGCGCTGGCCGCCGTCGAAGCTCAGCCGGCGATCGCTGGCAGGCGCGATCGCCGAGGGATCACTTGCCTCATTGGCGGCGAGCGCGATGCGCGCGCCGCTCACGGTGAGCGGCGCAAGGCCGTAGTAGTTCGAGAGCCGGATGCGCACGCGCTGGCCGCCGGCGCTCACGGTCACGCGCTGGCGCAGGGTGACGTGGTCGACCGTCGGCGCGCGTTCGATCGGCTGGCCGTAGGCATCGCGCTCCGGCTTGCCGTCGCTGCCGGCGACCTGCCGATAGTTCGAGGTCATCGACTGCCCCCCAACTGGCGACCCAATACCGTGCCGTGGGTTTCGCCTGCGCTGCCGCCACGTGCAGCGGCAGGCACGCGGCCAGCCAGGCGACCAGCGCGATGGCGAGACGGCCAGGAGCGTTGCGATGGGCGTATGGCATGCGTGCGGCCTCGGGCGACGGGGATCCTCCCCCGGATCGTTTGGCACGCTGTGGCTGCTGTCAATGCGTCCGTCGCCGATGCGGAGCGAGCGTTGGCCATTGATGTCCGAAAACGGCGAGTCTTGCCGTGGGCGCGGTGCTAGCCTGCGGGCATGGACGATCAACACGCCACTGCCCTGCCCGATGTGCGCGCCTGCGAGCAGGCGCGGCTCAGCCGCGACGCACGCTTCGACGGGCTGTTCTTCACCGCGGTGCGCAGCACCGGCATCTATTGCCGCCCGGTGTGTCCCGCACCGTCGCCGAAGCGGGAGAACGTGCGCTATTACGCCAGTGCCGCGGCGGCGGAAGCGGCGGGCTTCCGGCCCTGCCTGCGTTGCCGCCCCGAGCTGTCGCCGGGCAACGACGTGTGGCAGCGCGGCGACCACGTGGTGGCGCGCGCGTTGAAGCTGATCGGGCACGGCGCGTTGGACGAAGGTTCGCTGGAGCAATTGGCGGCACGCGTCGGCGTGGGCGCGCGGCAACTGCGCCGGCTGTTCACCGAGCGACTGGGCGCGCCGCCGCTGAGCGTGCACACCACGCGGCGCCTGCTGTTCGCCAAGCAACTGCTGACCGAGACGACGATGCCGGTGACCGAGGTCGCGCTGGCGTCCGGCTTCCGCAGCCTGCGCC
>JAJZET010000244.1 GCA_021805685.1 Pseudomonadota bacterium | reverse complement strand
TCGGGCGTGTCGAAACCGCGGAACGCACGCGCGATGCCCAGCCGGCGCGACCAGCCGGTGTCCACGCCCATGCTCCAGTACGTGAGCCTGCCGCGCAGCAAGGGGGCGAGGTAGTTCTCCCACGCGTGGCCCGCGCCGATGTCCTGCGAGGTGATGCCCAGCACGTGCACGTGCTCGACGAAGGGCAGCGCCGCCACGCGGCGCACCCACGAGCCGCAGTGCACGCCGAACGGGAAGCGCATGTTGTCGGGATGGTTGTCCAGCACCACCACCTGGATCGGTGTGGCCGGCGCAAGCCGCGCGATCAGCGGCCAGCTCAGGTGGTGGAAGTCGCCCGAGCCGGTGAACACCGTGCCGTGGCGCGCGGGCAGTTGCGCATCCAGCAACGCACGGAAGCGGCGCATGGTGGCCAGCGAGCAGCCGAAGCGGATCGCTTCCTGCCAATCGGCCAGCGGCAGTACGAGACCATCGGGCAGCGGCCCCACCGAACCGTCGATGTCCAGCACCACCGGGCGCTGCGCGGCGTCACTCATCGCCTTTCTCCGACGCTTCCTGCCAGCTCCGGTCGCTCTCGAAATGCCCGCCCAGCTTGCGTAGCAGCACACGCAGCAGCGGATTGCGCGCGTACACCGCGTGGCGGGTGAAGGTCATGCTGGCGCCGAGGAAGGATTTCACTTCCGGATCGGTCCAGCCGGCCACGTAGTGCGTCAGTCCGTGTTCGCACGCGTAGCCGAGGTTGTGCATCCAGCTCACGAAGTAGAGGTTGTGCTCGCGCGCCTCGGGGTAGGCGAAGCCGATGTACTTGTCGATCAGCTTGCCGTCGTGTTCGTAGCACAGATTCCAGCCGATCAGCCTGCCGGCATGGCGGTAGACGAACACCACGCCGCCGCTGCCCGCGTCCTGCAACAGCAGGCGGAAGAAGTCCAGGCTCAGGCGGTCGAAGTGGACCTCGCTCTGCGCGTACACGTTGTCGAACAGCGCGTAGTACGCGGCCAGGGTGGCCTCGTCGCGGAAGCGCACGTCGCCGGTGCGCACGACCTCGATCTCGAGGTCGGCGCGCGAGCGCAGCTTGCGGCGGATGTTCTTCCGGCGGCTGTAGCTGAGCCTGGCCAGGTACTCGTCGTCCGAGGCGAAATCGATCGGTACCCAGGCCAGCGCCTGCCCCGGAAGCGCACGTCGCCGGTGCGCACGACCTCGATCTCGAGGTCGGCGCGCGAGCGCAGCTTGCGGCGGATGTTCTTCCGGCGGCTGTAGCTGAGCCTGGCCAGGTATTCGTCGTCCGAGGCGAAATCGATCGGCACCCAGGCCAGCGCCTGCCCCTCCAGCAGCGCGAAGCCCTCGGCCTCGCAGGCTTCGGCGAAGGCGCGCGCGTAGGCGTTTTCGGCCGCGGCCAGCAGCGGCGAATCCTGCGCGATGTCCTTCACGATGAGCAGCTTGCAGTCGCGGCCCCAGGCCTGCTTCAGGCTCCTGGCCAGCTCGATCGGCGACACCGCGGCCGGCAACGGCGCGTATTCGGTCACGGTGCTGCCGGCGAAGCGCGTGCGCCAGCGCAGCAGCCGGCTCCAGTGCCGGTACAGCGGCAACCCGGCCACGCGCCGGCGCAATGCATCGTCAGCCGTGGTGAGCAAGTCGAACGGCGCCACGAAGCCCGGCATGCCCTGCGGCGAACGGTCGGCCGTAAAGCCGATGGGCGGCTGCCGCATGAAGGCCGCGAGCAGGGCATCCGGCTCGAGTTGCGAAATGAAAGGCATGAGTAAGCGAGTTTGCCTAGACTGTGCAGGTTAGGTTGCGCGGCGCACCTTGCGCCGGCCTTCCATTGTCGCCCGCCAACGAGGAATGCGTCATGCCCGGAACGACCCAGCAGCAAGTGTTCGAGATCATCGCCAAGCAGGCCAAGGTCGACGTGGCGAACGTCATCGCCAAGCAGGCCAAGGTCGACGTGGCGAACGTCAAGCCGGAATCCACGCTGAAGGATCTGGGCATCGCCTCGCTCGAGGCCATCGAGCTGATCTTCGACATCGAGGAGCACTTCGACATCCATTTCCCCGAGCAGCAGGGCGCCAACTTCGACAACGACACCGCGCAGAGCCTGGTCGATGCCGTGCAGAAGGCGCTGGACGAGAAGGCCGCGTCGTAATGCCGACCGTCGAAACACGCCGCGTCGTCGTCACCGGCATGGGCGCGATCAGCCCGCTCGGCGTGGGCGCCGGCGCGCTGTGGAACGGCCTGCGCGAGGGTCGCAGCGCCATCGGCCCGCTGCGCCACAAGGACAGCGGCGCACTGCGCGTGAAGATCGCCGCGCAGGTGCCGGAAAGCTTCGACCCCGCCTCCGGCATCGACGAGCGCACCCTGCCCCTGCTCGACCGCACCTCGGAGTTCGCGCTGCATGCGGCGCGCGAGGCCATCGCGCAGTCCGGCATCGATTTCGCCAGCGCCGGCCTTGGCCAGCGCACCGCCGTGGTGGTGGGCACCGGCGTGGGTGGCGAACTCACCCAGGACGAACAGAGCCGGCGGCTGTACGAGGAGAAGGCTACCCGCACGCATCCGCTCACCATCGTGCGGCTGATGACCAACGCCTCGGCCAGCCAGATCAGCATCGCCTACGGCCTGCGCGGCCCCGCCTACGCGGTGGCCAGCGCCTGCGCCTCGGCCAACCACGCGATCATCCAGGCGGCGCAGATGATCCGCTTCGGGATGGTCGATGCAGCCGTCACCGGCGGCACCGAAGCCTGCCTCAGCTACGGCGCACTGCGGGCGTGGGAAGCCATGCGCGTGCTGTCCGACGACACCTGCCGCCCGTTCAGCGCGAACCGGCGTGGCCTGGTGCTGGGCGAGGGCGCCGGCATCTTCGTGCTGGAATCGCTGGAACACGCGCAGGCGCGCGGCGCCACCATCCTCGCCGAGCTCGCCGGCACCGGCATGAGCGCGGATGCCAGCGACATCGTGATGCCCAACGCCGACGGTGCCGCCTCCGCGATGCGCCAGGCGCTCGCCGAGGCCGGACTCAACCCCGAGGATGTGGACTACGTCAACGCCCACGGCACCGGCACCCAGGCCAACGACAGCACCGAAACACGCGCCATCCGCCTCGCCTTCGGCGCGCATGCCGACCGGCTGGCGGTGTCTTCCACCAAATCCATGCACGGCCACGCGCTGGGCGCCTCCGGTGCGCTGGAACTGGTCGCCGTGGTCGGTGCATTGCGCGATGGCGTGGTGCCGCCCACCGCGAACCTCGACCAGCCCGATCCGGCCTGCGATCTCGATTACGTGCCGAATGTGGCGCGCGAGATGAAGGTGCGGGCGGCGCTCAGCAATTCGTTTGCGTTCGGCGGACTCAATGCCGTGCTGGCGTTGAAGCACGCGCCTTGACTACAGACTGTTCGCGCTGACGTTGCTCGCAGCAACACAAGGCAGAGTTGGCGCTGCTGATGTGGTGCCCCGATATGGCTTCATGCGCCTGCCGCCCTCTCGATATCCGTTTCCAGGAAAGCCACGGCAACCCTGAGACGGGATCGTTACCCCTCCAAATTATTCCGGGCCGTTTGCAATGGCGCTCTTTTAATGTTATGCCTGAACAGTCGCATATGATCTGCGACCTCGCCTTGAGGGGGCGAAATGCTCAAATCATCGGAGGATTTACAAATGCATTTCGGATTGAAGAAGTCGGCAGCGGCCTTGGTAGCCGCGACCACGCTGATGCTAGGCGGCTGCGTTCCACAAGCAACTCTCACCTGCACTGTCACAGTGTCCACGCAGCCGGTGAAGCCTAAG
>JAJZET010000135.1 GCA_021805685.1 Pseudomonadota bacterium | reverse complement strand
CGGCGCATTGATCGACAACCGCCGCTACGAGGCGCTGCGCGAAAGGCTGCGCGGCATCGGCGACCTGGAACGCATCCTGGCCCGCGTGGCGCTGCGCTCGGCGCGGCCGCGCGATCTTTCCACGCTGCGCGATGGGCTGCTTGCGGCGCCCGTTATTGGTGCGCTCATCCATGAGCGCAAAGATCAAGAAGCGGCCATCCATGGCCACGCTCTTCAACAAGAGCCGGCTTCGTTGCTGCAATCCTTGGTGGAACGCATCGGCGACCATGCCGAAACCGCCGCGTTGCTCAAGCGTGCCGTCGTCGAGCATCCCCCAGTGCTGCAACGCGACGGCGGGGTCATCGCCGACGGCTACGACGCGGAACTCGACGAACTGCGCCGTCTGTCGACACACGCCGACCAGTACCTGGTGGAGCTAGAGGAACGCGAGAAGGCGGCCAGCGGCATCGCCTCGCTGAAGGTCGGCTACAACCGCGTGCACGGCTACTACATCGAGATCGGCAAGGCGCAGTCGGACAAGGCACCCACGCACTACACGCGCCGCCAGACCACGAAGAACGCCGAGCGCTACATCACCGAGGAGCTCAAGCAGTTCGAGGACAAGGTCCTCAGCGCGAAGGAGCGCTCGCTGATGCGCGAGCGCGCGCTATACGAGGCGCTGCTCGATACGCTCACCGAAAGGCTGGAGCCCCTGAAGCAGGCCGCCGCCGCCATCGCGGAACTCGACGTGCTGGGCACGCTGGCCGAACGCGCCGAGACACTGGACTGGGCAGAGCCAGTGCTGACCGACGAAGCCGGGATCACGATCGAACGCGGCCGCCATCCGGTGGTGGAGAAAGTGCGCGAGGAACCGTTCGAGCCGAACGACCTGAGGCTCGACGGCGGCCGCCGCATGCTGGTGATCACCGGCCCGAACATGGGCGGCAAATCCACCTACATGCGGCAGAACGCGCTGATCGTGTTGCTTGCACACATCGGCAGCTACGTACCGGCCGGCCACGCCGTGATCGGACCGGTCGACCGCATCTTCACCCGCATCGGCGCCGGCGACGACCTCTCGCGCGGCCAGTCCACCTTCATGGTGGAGATGAGCGAAACGGCCAACATCCTGCACAACGCCACCGAGCACAGTCTGGTGCTGATGGACGAGGTGGGCCGCGGCACCAGCACCTACGACGGCCTCGCGCTGGCGCGTGCCTGCGCGGTGCACCTCGCCGCGGCCAGCCGCGCCTTCACCCTGTTTGCCACGCACTATTTCGAGTTGACCGGGCTCGCGGGCGAGTACGCCGGCATCGCCAACGTGCATCTGGATGCCGTCGAGTACGGCGAGCAGCTGGTGTTCATGCACGCGGTGAAGGACGGCCCCGCCAACCGTAGCTTCGGCCTGCAGGTAGCGGCGCTCGCCGGCCTGCCGAAGGCGGTGATTGCCGACGCCCGGCGCACGCTGGCGGAACTGGAGCGTGGCATGCACGCGCACGCCAGTGCGATGCCTGCCGCGGTCGACGCCTCGCCACAACTCGGCCTGTTCGCGCCGCCGGCGCCTTCGGCGGTGGAACATGCGCTGGACACCATCGACCCCGACGCGCTGACGCCCCGCGATGCGCTGGAAGCGCTCTACCGGCTCAAGCAGCTGCGCTGAAACGGCGCGACACTTCTCCGTCACGATGCATGCGGCATGCTCGGGATCTCGATCCCGCCGATAGCCAGGTGCTATCGGCGGCATTGAAACAATCGAATTCTACGCATGGCCGCAACGGCATAGATTGGGTGCGGCCGTTACAGCCCCCAAGGAGAGCCCCCATGTCCGCCGAAGCGAAGTGTCCCTTCCATCCCGCCGCCACCGGCACCACCAATCGCGACTGGTGGCCGAACCAGCTGCGGCTCGACCTGTTGAGCCAGCACTCCGAAAAGTCCAACCCGCTCGGCAAGGGCTTCGATTACCGCGCCGAGTTCAGGAAGCTCGACTACGCCGCGCTGAAACGGGACCTGCTGGCCCTGATGGCCGATTCGAAGGACTGGTGGCCCGCCGACTTCGGCAGCTACGCCGGCCTGATGGTGCGCATGGCCTGGCACAGCGCCGGCACCTATCGCGTCGGCGACGGCCGCGGTGGCGCGGGCCGCGGGCAGCAGCGCTTCGCCCCGCTCAATTCGTGGCCGGACAACGGCAACCTCGACAAGGCGCGTCGCCTGCTGTGGCCGATCAAGCAGAAATACGGCCAGCGGATTTCCTGGGCCGACCTGATCGTGCTGGCTGGCAACGTCGCACTGGAATCCAGCGGCTTCCGCACCTTCGGCTTCGCCGCGGGCCGCGAGGACGTGTGGGAGCCCGATCTCGACGTGTCCTGGGGCGACGAATCCGAGTGGCTGGCCGTGAGCGGCACGCCGAACAGCCGCTACTCGCACGGCAAGCCCGGCGAACGGAACCTCGACAACCCGCTGGCCGCCGTGCAGATGGGCCTGATCTACGTGAACCCGGAAGGCCCGGACGGCAAGCCCGATCCGGTCGCCGCCGCGCACGACATCCGTGAAACCTTCGCCCGCATGGCGATGGACGACGAGGAGACCGTGGCGCTGATCGCCGGCGGCCACACGCTCGGCAAAACCCATGGCGCCGCGCCTGCCAGCCACGTCGGCGCTGAGCCGGAAGCCGCTCCGCTGGAACAGCAGGGGCTGGGCTGGGCCAATACCTTCGCGAGCGGCAAGGGCAAGGACGCGATCACCTCGGGCCTCGAAGTCACCTGGACGCGTAGTCCTGCGCAATGGAGCAACGATTTCTTCAAGTTCCTGTTCGACTTCGAGTGGGAGCTGGAAAAGAGCCCGGCCGGCGCGCACCAGTGGGTGGCCAAGGGCGTCGAGGCGATCATCCCGGGCCCGTCGCCGGATTCGCCGAAGCGCCGGCCGACCATGCTCACCACCGACCTCTCGCTGCGCTTCGACCCGGCCTACGAGAAGATCTCGCGCCGCTTCCGCGATGACCCGCAGGCGTTCGCCAACGCCTATGCGCGCGCCTGGTTCAAGCTGACCCATCGCGACCTCGGCCCGAAGGCCCGCTACCTCGGTCCCGAGGTGCCACAGGAAGACCTGCTCTGGCAGGATCCGTTGCCCAAGGCCTCGCACCATCCGAGCGCGGCGGACATCGCCGATCTCAAGGCGAAGATCGCGACTTCCGGCCTCAGCGTATCGCAACTGGTGTCACTCGCCTGGGCGTCGGCCTCGACCTTCCGCGGCGGTGACAAGCGTGGCGGTGCCAACGGCGCGCGCATCCGGCTGGCCCCGCAGAGAGACTGGGCCGTCAACGCGCAGGCCATCAAAGCATTGCCGATGCTGGAGGAAATCCAGCGGGCGTCGGGCAAGGCTTCGCTGGCCGACGTGATCGTGCTGGCCGGCGGCGTGGGCATCGAAATGGCGGCCAAGGCGGCGGGCGTCGCCGTGGAGGTACCGTTCTCGCCGGGCCGCGTCGACGCCAGCGCGGAGCAGACAGACATCGAATCCTTCGGCCACCTGGAACCGTTCGCCGACGGCTTCCGCAACTACCTCAAGGCGACGTCGGGCGTCCCCGCCGAACACCTGCTGGTCGACAAGGCGCAACTGCTCACCCTGACCGCGCCGGAGATGACCGCGCTGGTCGGCGGCCTGCGCGTGCTGGGCGCCAACCATGACGGTAGCGCGCACGGCGTATTCACCGACCGACCCGGCGTGCTGAGCAACGACTTCTTCGTCAACCTGCTGGACATGGCCGTTCAATGGAAGCCGGCCGGCGAGCTGTTCGAAGGCCGCGACCGCAAGACCGGTGCAGTGAAATACACCAGTACACGC
>JAJZET010000048.1 GCA_021805685.1 Pseudomonadota bacterium | reverse complement strand
TCGTTGACCAGATCCTTCGCGTTGCTCAGGATGACAACAAAAACGGATGTCATCCTGAGCGCAGCGAAGGATCTGCGCAGCGAAGCATCTGGCCGGCTGAGCTACCCAGGCCGGCCGTGCGGCGGGGCCCCGTCGCCCGACAGATCCTTCGGGCTTCGCCCTCAGGATGACAACTTCGCTAGGATGACAACTGCGTCAGGATGACAGCTTCGTTGTCACCCTGAGCGCAGCGAAGGGTCTTCGCGATCCCTTCCCGCGGCGATGCCCGCAGTTCCCTTTCAGGCCCGTGCTTCTTAGGATGCGCGCATCCCCCGCCGCAAAGAGTGCCCGATGACCCCGCCGATCTGGGAACCCGGTACCGAACGCATCGAGCGCTCCAACCTGAGCCGCTTCATGCGCTTCGTGCAGGAACAGACCGGCAACGTCGACATCCGCCGCTACGCCCCACTTTACGAGTTCTCGATCCGCCAGCCGGAGAAGTTCTGGCCGCTGGTGTGGGATTTTTGCGGCATCCGTGCCGGCGGCGAGCACACGCCGGTGCTGGTCGATGGCGACAAGATGCCCGGTGCACGCTGGTATCCCAACGTGCGCCTGAACTTCGCGCAGAACCTGCTGCGCTACCGTGACGAACGTGCCGCCATTGTGTTCCGCAACGAATGGGGACACGCGCGCCAGTACAGCTATGCCGAACTGCACGACGCCGTGGCACGGGTCGCGCATGCACTGAAGCAGGCCGGCGTCGGCATCGGCGATCGCGTGGCGGGCTTCCTGCCCAACCTGCCGGAAACCGTGATCGCGATGCTGGCGACCACGGCTCTCGGGGCGACGTGGTCATCGACCTCGCCGGACTTCGGCGTCGAGGGCGTGGTCGACCGCTTTGGCCAGATCACCCCCAAGGTGCTGTTCTGCGCCGATGCCTATCCGTACGGCGGCAAGCGTTTCGACTGCCTGGACAAGGTGCGCGGCATCCTCGCGCGGATCCCCGCGATCGAGCACACCGTGGTGGTGCCCTATTCCGGAGCCGCACTCGATCTGGCCGGGATTCGCGGCGCGGTGGCCTGGCCCGATTTCGCCGGCACCCGGGAACGCCCGCTCGAATTCGAGCCGGTGCCCTTCGATCACCCGCTCTACATCATGTATTCGTCGGGCACCACCGGCGCACCCAAGTGCATCGTCCACGGCGTCGGCGGCACCCTGCTGCAGCACCTCAAGGAACTGGTGCTGCACACCGATCTCAAGCGCGACGACCGCATCTTCTACTACACCACCTGCGGCTGGATGATGTGGAACTGGCTGGTCTCCAGCCTCGCCGTCGGCGCCACCGTGGTGCTCTACGACGGCTCGCCGTTCCATCCCGACGGCCATGCGCTGTGGGATCTGGCCGACGCGGTCGGCATCAGCATCTTCGGCACCAGCGCCAAGTGGATCTCCGCGATCGAGAAAGCCGGCATCAAGCCGCGCGAGACGCACACGCTGGCGGCCCTGCGGACGATCCTTTCGACCGGCTCGCCGCTGGCGCCGGAGAGTTTCGACTACGTCTACCGCGACGTGAAATCCGACCTGATGCTGGCCTCCATCTCGGGCGGCACCGACATCGTCTCCTGCTTCGCGCTGGGCTGCCCGCTGCGTCCGGTGCATCGCGGCGAACTGCAATGCCGCGGCCTCGGCATGAAGGTCGAGGCTCTGGACGACGCCGGCAACCCGGTACGCGGCGGACCCGGCGAGCTGGCCTGCCTGGCGCCGTTCCCGTCGATGCCGGTCGGCTTCTGGAACGACCCCGACGGCGAGAAATACCGCAACGCGTATTTCGCCAGGATTCCCAACGTCTGGTGCCACGGCGATTACGTCGAGATCACCGCCCACGACGGCGTGATCATCCACGGCCGCTCCGACACCACCCTCAATCCCGGCGGCGTGCGCATCGGCACCGCCGAGATCTACCGCCAGGTCGAGCAGATCCCCGAGGTGCTGGAGGCCGTCGCCGTCGGCCAGCACACCGACAACGACGAGCGCGTGCTGCTGTTCGTGCGCCTGCGCGATGGGCTTGCGCTCGACGACGCATTGCGCGAGCGCATCCGGACGCAGATCCGCGCCAACACCACCCCGCGCCATGTGCCGTCGGTGATCGAGCAGGTGCCCGACATCCCGCGCACCCGCTCGGGCAAGATCAGCGAGATCGCCGTGCGCGACGTGGTCAACGGCCGTCCGGTGAAGAACACCGAGGCGCTGGCGAATCCGCAGGCGCTGGCCTCGTTCAGCCCTATGCCGGGATAGGTCCGCCCGGTTTCCGCCATTCGAGGCATGGCTGCGCCGACGACGGGGTGCGCCCTTTCTGACCTTTGATCTTGCGTGACGATTTCCCGCCGCAGCAGCACATCGTCCTGGCTGTCGCCTATCATTGCGCCCCTTCCTCCTCGGCACGAGCCATGTCCGCCCTGCGTACCGCAACGACCGACCTCGCGGCCAGTCTCAAGTCTTGGCGGCTGTGGAGCCTGCTGGGCTGGATCGAGATCCGCCAGCGCTACGCGCGCTCCAAACTCGGGCCGTTCTGGCTGACCATCAGCATGGGCGTGGTGATCGCCGCGATCGGCGTGGTTTACGGCGGCCTGTTCGGGCAGGACATGGCCACCTATCTGCCCATGCTGTCGATCGGGCTGGTGGCGTGGACGCTGTTTTCCACCATCGTCAACGAAGGCTGCAATGCCTACATCGCCAGCGGCAACTACATCCGCCAGGTGCAGACTCCACGCCTGATCTACGTGTTGCAGGTGATGTGGCGCAACTTCATCATCTTCCTGCACAACATCCTGATCGTGGTCCTGGTGCTCGCGATCTACGGCATCAGGAACTGGGCGACCCTGCCGCTGTTCCTGCCGGGCGTCGCCATCCTGATCCTCAACGCGCTGTGGATGGCCACGACGGTGAGCCTGCTGTCGGCTCGTTTCCGCGACCTGCCACAGATCGTGATGGCCCTGATGCAGGTGCTGTTCTATGTCACGCCGATCCTGTTCCATGGGTCCATGCTGAAGAAGCATGCATGGATCGTCACATTCAACCCGCTGGCGTATCTGATCGACCTGGTGCGCCAGCCGCTCACCGGCGAGATTCCGGCCCTGCTGACCTGGGCGGTCGGCATCGGCATGGCCGTGCTCGGCTGGAGCTTCGCGCTGGCGCTGACCGGGCGCTATCACAAGCGTATCCCCTACTGGCTGTGACTCGATGACCGCCACCTCGATCACGCTCGAAAACGTCGGTCTGGACCTGCCGATCTTCGACGTCTCCGGACAGTCGCTGAAGAAGCGCGTGCTGCGCGCGGGGCGCCGCAACCGCATCGCCGAGGACAATGATGGCGTCGTCATCGTGCGTGCCCTGGACGACATCAGTTTCACTCTCCAGGCGGGCGATCGCCTGGGCCTGATCGGCGCCAACGGCGCGGGCAAGTCCACCCTGCTGCGGGTGATGGCCGGCATCTATCCGCCCACTGCGGGCAGCGTGCGCACGCAAGGCAAGACGGTACCGCTGCTGGACATCAGCCTGGGCATGGACGAGCAGTCCACCGGACGGCAGAACATCCGCCTGCGTGGCCTGCTGCTGGGCATGAGCGACACCGAGATCCGCGCCAAGACCGAGGAGATCGCCGAGTTCACCGAGCTGGCCGATTACCTCGACCTGCCACTGCGCACCTATTCCACCGGCATGCGCGTGCGGCTGGGTTTCGCCATCTCGACCGCGGTGGATGCCGACATCCTGCTGCTGGACGAGGTGCTGGGCGTGGGCGATGCGCGGTTTCAGGAGAAGGCCAAGGAACGGCTGGAAGGCCTGCACCG
>JAJZET010000169.1:22731-55265 GCA_021805685.1 Pseudomonadota bacterium | reverse complement strand
CCGGCGGCCCTGGCTACTCAAGCTCCAGACTAGCCCGCCGTTAACCCCGGGCAGGGACGGGGCTGCGTCGAGCAGCACCCGAGCCATAACAAGCTGCCCCACTCCCCCCTCTGGCCGCCGCACCGCGAACCGCGCTGCGGCGGCACTTTTTTGCGATCCGCCGCGCCGCCGCTTGCGCCTGCGCCATTCGGGCGCCTAGGCTTCGGGGGCGACGCAGCGCCAGTCGTCTTGGGGGAGAGGACCGACGGCGTCGCAGGGGAAACCCCTCAAGTCCTTGCTCGACGTGGCGTCATGCGTTCCTAAGCCGCCCGCCGCAATGCCACAATGCGCGCGATACGTTTGGAGGAGATCCCGCATGGCGCCAGCCCAAGCCCACGGCATACCGGCCGTCCCGGAGAGCGGCATCACGCCCGTGGCAGTGCGCAGCGGCATCGCGGTCGAGATCAATGGCGAGCGCTTCGTGCACACCGGCGACCCTCAGATGCCGCTGCTGTGGTACCTGCGTGACGTGCTGTGGCTCACCGGCACCAAATACGGCGGCGGACACGGCGAGAACGGCGCCGACCTGGTGCTGGTGGACGGCAAACCGGTCTCGGCGATCGGCCAGCCGATGAACCGGCTCGCCGACAAGCGCATCACCACGGTCGAAGGCCTGGCCGCCAAGGACGGAACGCTGCATCCGCTGCAGCAGGCCTTCATCGACGAGGATGCGATCGGCTGCGGCTACTGCACGCCGGGCTGGCTGATCGCCGGCGTGGCACTGCTCAAGCGCAAGCCGCATCCCGACGACGGCGACATCGACCAGTTGCCGAACAGCTGCCGCTGCGGCGTGCAGACCCGGGTGCGCGCGGCGATCAAGCGCGCCGCCGCCGGCAAGGCGGGCCAGGCATGAGCGCGAACACCTCGAACGGCATCCGGCTGTCGCGCCGCCGCTTCCTGCAGGTCCTCGCCGGTGCCGCCGGCGCGCTGGTGGTGGGCGTGCGCTTCGCCGAGGCCGGCGAGCCACCCTTGCCGCCGGAATGGCTGGGCAACGACTTCCACGACCTCGGTGCCTATGTGCGCATCGACTCCGAAGGCAACGTGCTGATCGGCGCGCGCGATCCCGACACCGGCACCGGCGTCGCCACCGCGCTGCCGATGATCCTCGCCGACGAACTCGACGCGGACTGGAACCGCGTCAGCGTGGTGCACCTCGGCCTGGGCGTCGAGGCCGGCAACGACGGCCATCCCCGCTGGACCTACGGCCGCCAGCGCGGCGGCACCGGCGACTCCATCCCCGCCGCCTGGGCCGACCTGCGCCTGGCCGGCGCGCTGGCGCGCTGGCTGATCACCCAGGCCGCCGCGCGCCGCCTCGGCATCGCCGCCGATCGCCTGCGCTGCGAGGCCGGCACGGTGATCGCGCCGGACGGCCGCCGCGTCACCTACGGCAGCCTGGTGGACGACGCCAGCAAGCTCGACCTGCCCACGCAGGCGCCGGCGCCCAAGCCGCCGCAGCGCTACACCCTGATCGGCAAGCCGGTGGGCGACGTGGATGCGCACGCCATCGTCACCGGCCAGGCGAAATACGCCATCGACCACCACGAGGCCGAGGCGCTGGTCGCCGTGCTGTCGCACTGCCCGTGGCCGGACGGCTCGCTCGCCAGCATCGACACCGCGCCGGCGCTGGCGGTGAAGGGCGTGGTCAAGGTGCTGCAGCTCAAGCCGGAAGCAAACCAGCCGCCGGGCCACACGGTGATCGCCCCCGCCGTGGCCGTGCTGGCCGAGAGCACCTGGGCAGCCTTGCAAGGCCG
The DNA here is from genome assembly GCA_021805685.1 of Pseudomonadota bacterium. Taxonomy (GTDB): domain Bacteria; phylum Pseudomonadota; class Gammaproteobacteria; order Xanthomonadales; family Rhodanobacteraceae; genus Rhodanobacter_A. The sequence goes on along the minus strand of JAJZET010000169.1, from coordinate 53,475 downwards.
CGACAAACTCAAGCTGGAATGGAAGCCCGGCCCCAGCGCCGCCGAGAACAGCGCCGCGCTCGAGCAGCAGGCCACCGCGCTGCTGGACAGCCAGTCCGCGCCCACCACGCGCGTGCGCGACGACGGCGACGTGGAGAAAGCATCGAAATATGCCGCGATCCGCGTCGAGGCGACCTATTACCAGCCCTGGCTCGCGCACGCCTGCGCCGAGCCGATGAACTGCCTCGTGCGCATCGACAAGGACAAGGCCAGCCTGGTGGTGCCCACCCAGTCGCCGCAGCAGGCCTGCGCCGTGGTGCAGCGGCTCACCGGCATCGCGCCCGAGAACATCGCGATCCGCGTGCCGCGCGTGGGCGGCGGCTACGGCCGCCGCCTCGACCACGACTACGTGGCCGAAGCCGTGCTGCTCGCCAAGGCCGCGAACAAGCCCGTGCGCCTGCTGTGGACGCGCGGCGAGGACTTCACGCACGACTACTATCGCCCCGCCAGCGTGCACAAGATCAACGCCGTGATCGACCGCAAGCGCAACCTGGCCGGCTGGAACCAGCGCGTCGCCAGCGCCTCCGCGCTCGCCGGCCGCGGCGTGCCGGCCGACCGCCTGTGGAGTTCGGAAGTCTCGGCGGACCAGCTGCCGGCCGGCCTGGTGCCCAACTTCCGCAGCGACTGGTACGCGCAGCAGTCCGCCCTGCCGCGCGGCCCGCACCGCGCCATGCCGCACCTGGCCAACGCCTTCGCCGCCGAGAGCTTCATCGACGAGATCGCGCACCAGTTGCGCGAGGATCCGATGAAGACCCGCCTACGCCTACTCGGCGAGCCGCGCAGCATCACGCTGCAGGGCGGCGGCACGCTGGATACCGGCCGCCTGCGCAACGTGCTGCAACTGGTCGCCGACCGCATCGACTGGAAGGACTGGCTGCACAGCGTCAACGGCCTCGGCATCGCCTGCTGGCACATGGACGGCGCCTACGTGGCGCACGCCATCGAAACCTCGCTGCAGAACGACAAGCTCGGCATCGAGCGCGTGGTCTGCGCGGTGGACGTCGGCCGCGTGATCAACCCGCTGGGGCTGGAAGGCCAGGTCGCCGGCGCCACGCTGGACGCGCTTTCCACCGCGCTCAACCTCGCCATCACCACCAGGGACGGCAAGGTGCAGCAGCACGACTGGAAGGCCTACCCGCTGGCCAGCATGGCCCAGCTGCCGAACAGCGTGGAAACCATCATCGTCCCCGACGACGGCCGCCCGCCTGCCGGCGCCAGTTTCCTGGCCATGCCCACCGCCGCCCCGGCGCTCGCCAATTCGGTGTTCCGCGTCAGCGCAGTCCGCGTGCGGCGACTGCCGCTGATGAGGGAGTTCTTGCGGCTGTCTTAATCGGGCGCGGGATTCGCTGTCGCGACTTGCGTCGCCCGTGGCGGGTTGGCCCGTCTTTGCATGCAGGCGCGCCTTCCGTTGCCTGCCGCAAGCTGCGAAGCGGTCTCGCGGGTCCGCCGCAGCTACCAAGCGGTTTTGTCTGCTTGCCATCAGCGACAGAGCGGTTTCGTGTGCCCTCTGCGCTTGCGCGACCACGGACAAAGCCGCCTCAACGCCGCAACGAGCGATCCATCGATGTTGCGCGCCTCAGGCGAAACCGCCCGCGCCCGGATCAATGAAACTGATCGCTGGCCGGCACCCACGAACTCGAGGAAGCCGCCGGCACGTAGCCATTCACCACCGGCTCGGTGGGTGGACATCCCGGCGGCAGCGGACCGCCCGCGACGCGGGCGGCAGCGCATTGCGCCGCATTGTCCAGCACGACGCGCGCCGGAACGGCGGCAGACGCCGCGGGCGCGGGCGGCGGCATGCTGGGTACGCTGCCGCCGGGCAGGTCCGGCAGGTTGAGGTGGTCGTAGACCTTCTGCGCCACCGGCGCGGGCGGCGGATCGGCACCGCCGCAGCCCAGCAGCGCCACTGGCACCAGCGGCATCACCACGCACCTGATGCGGATGCCGCGCGGCAGATGGAAGGTATGTCGCAGCGTGGTCTTTTCCGCCGCGTGGCGCAGCGCGGTGTCCAGCGAGCTCTCGCCCGGTGGCGTCCAGTACGGATCGAAGCGGGTCGGCCGGTACTTCACGCCATTGATGCCATGGCTCATCACCGCGGTATCGCCGGTGGGCTTGAGCTGGATGAAGTCCGGCACCTTGTTCGCCTCCGCGCCTGACGCCGGCGCGACCGCGCTGGCGGGGCCGGGCTGCATGCCTGCCACTTTGCCCAGACCCTTGCCGGCCTCGCCCCGGGTGGCGCTGCCGACACCGTGCGAGGTCGCCGGGCCGTTGCCGTGCACGGTGGCGGTCTCGAGGCCCTTGCCGGTGCCCTGCGGCTCGCCGGGACGGGCGCTGTCGCTGCCCCGAGGGCTTGCGTCGGGCGCCGTACTGACGTCGGCCGCGGCGCTCGCGCCAGCCTTGCCGGCGGCAACGTCCGTCGTATCGCCGGGGGCGTTGGCCGTGGCGGCGGCAGTCGGCAGGTTATCCGCGGGCGGCAAGGCCACCGGCGATGGCTGGCCGATCGCGGTGAGCGAGGTGTCGTTGGCGATCTCGACCGTGGCCTTGGCCGCAGGCGCCAGCCTGGACGCGACGGTTGCGGACAGCGGGACCACCGCGAGCGAAGGCGCCTGCGCCTGCACCGGTGCGGGCACCTGCAGCTTCGGCAACGACAACGGCACGCTCGGCGCGGGCGCGTTCAATGCCATCCGGAGGCTCACCTGCGGCGCGACCTGTGCCGGCAGAGGCACCGCCTGCAATTCAGGCGCGGGCGGCGCGGCGGAGAGGTCCACATGCGCGGGCTGCACGATGGCCGGCGTCTGCGTATCCGGCACCATGCGGTCCAGCGCGACCGACGGCTGCGCGATCGTGGGCTGCGCCGGCGCCTGCACGGTCGGCAGCGCCAGCGAGGGCGGCGGCAGCATCGGCTGGTTGCCTTCGAGCTGCGGCGCGCGAACGGGCTTCGGCTGGAATGCCGGCGGTACCGGCGGCCGCAACGCGGGCGCGGACAGGCTCACCTGCGGCGCCGCGTTCGCGACCGGCACCGGTTGCAACCTGGGCACAGGCGCCGGCCTCGGCACGCTGGGCGGAGGGGTGGGGGCCGCGGTGACCTTCGCCGGCGTCGTCGCCGAGGCCACCGGCTTCGCGACGACGGCGGGCGCGCTCGGCGCCCGCCGCACGACGCGGTTAGCGGCGCGCACCGCGCCTGCGGCATGCCCCTGGTGCACCGGCCCGACCTGACGCGGCAGCTCGCCCTTCGGCGGCGGCGGTGGGGCGAGGTCAGGCAGTTCGATGAAGCGGGCCTGCATCTTTGCGGGCGTGTCCTTGCCCGGCGGCATCTCCCAATCGGGCACGAACGTGAAGCCGAGCAGGAACAGGATGTGGATCAGCAGGCTGCAGGCCAGCGCCACCACGCGTCGCCACAGCAGGCGCGGCTTCGGTCGCCGCGATGCGCGCAGGCCGAGCATGCGCGAGGAGGCGGCGAGCGGGGAATTCAACAGCACCTGCGCCGGCCGCTGGGCGGAAGGGCGAGGCGCGTTCGGATCCGTGGGCAGCGGCATCGCGCGAGTTTAGCGGGCAGCCGTCTCCTGTCAGCGACCGGCCGCCTGTTTTGCCTGCTTCTCGCGCTGCTCGCGCAGTTCCTGGTCGACGGCGCGCAGCGGCGTGTCGCTGGGGCAGCCGTCGGCAAGCGGCTTGCCCGCACGGTACAAGGCGATGCAGCGGGACAGCGGAGGCGGCTTGGGTGCGTTCGGGTCGGGTGCCAATGGCCTGGGCGGCGGCATGTCCAGGCGCACGTCGCCGTCCTTGCGGGACGGCGGCGACGGCGGATCGCCGCCGCACCCGCCGGCCAGCGCGGCCAGCGATAGGCCGCAATGGATGTGGATGCCATGCCCCAGGTTGAAGGTGTGCTTCACCGTGGTCTTGTCCACCACCTTCTGCAACGCGTCGTCGATGGCGCTGCCGCCGCCCTGCTGCCAGGCGTTCTCGAAGCGCGTGGGCCGGTATTTCACCGGGTTGGTGTGCCGCATGATCCGGGTGTCGCCCTGCGGCATGTGCTGCACGTAGTCCGGCACGGGTGCGCTGCCCGGGGCGGCCGGCAGGATGGGCATGCCGCTGCTGTCGAACAGGCGCGGTGGCCTTGCCACGCTGGCCGCGGGCGCGGGCAACTGCACGCTCAAGGCGTTCTTCGACACGGGCTCGGCGACGACGCGCCGTACCGGCCGCTGCGCCGTGGGCGGCGGCAGCGGCACGGGCGGCGGCGCTTTCGCGGCCGCTGCCGTCGCCGCGATGAAACGCACCTCGAGCACATCGCTGGCCGCTTCGGTTTGCCCGCCCTGCGCCGGGGCAGGCGGTCGCATCGCCCACCAGGTCATCGCCGCGAACAGGACATGCAGCAGCACGACCACGGCCAGCACCAGCCACGCCAGTCGCGGGTTGCGCTGCGGCTGGCGCCAGCGCAACTGGCGCAGGCGGGCGATGGTCGCGTGGTCGAGCGCGTGCATGCCGCTCCGGTGGGAGCCGGTCGGTGCCGTGGCGCGGGTGTCGGCCTGCATGCGATGGACGATGGGACTGCTCCGGATGGGCGGCGACGCGGGGGAAGCTCTCTCCCCCGCCCGCACGGCAAGGCGGAAAGCGCGGCGCGGCTTTCAGACCGCGATACCTTGCGGCGGTTCCCGCCGGCCTTGACGCAAGCCTAACCCCGCATCGACGTAACATCGCCGAACTCACCCGCCATGACCGCCCCCGCGTCCGCGCCCGGACGACCATGACGGCCCGCCATCGTCAGCCGCCACGTGCGGTTCCGTGCGGCGCCGCTCATGCCGATGCGACCCGCACCTCTGCAAGAGGAGGGTCGCATCGTGTCCTACACCACGGAAAGCATCCGCAACATCGCGCTCGCCGGCCACGCCGGCAGCGGCAAGACCACGCTGTTCGAGGCCTTGCTGCACGCCGGCGGCGTGATCCAGGCGCAGGGCTCGGTGGAGCGCGGCACCACGCAGTCGGACACCGACGCGCAGGAGAAGGCGCGCGGCCATTCCATCGACAGCTGCATCGCCGGCATCGACCGCGGCGATTGCCATATCAACCTGATCGACACCGCCGGCTACGACGACTTCCGCGGCGGCACGCTGTCCGCCTTCGCCGCGGTGGAAACCGTGATGGTGGTAGTGAACGCGGTCAACGGCACCGAGCACGGCACGCGCCGCATGATGGAACACGCCCGTTCGCGCGGCCTCGCCCGCGTGCTGGTGGTGAACAAGATCGACTACGAAGGCGCCCATCTTGGTGCGCTGGTGGAGGCACTGCGCGAGGAGTTCGGCCCCGAATGCCTGCCGGTGAACCTGCCCGCGCAAGGCGGCAAGCGGGTACTGGACTGCTTCTTCCATGCCGAGGGCAGCACCGACTTCTCCTCGCTGGCCAGCGCGCACCAGCGCATCCTCGACCAGGTGGTGGAGATCAACGAGGCCACCATGGGCGCCTACCTCGACAACGGCGAGGCCGCGCTGAGCCGCCAGCAACTGCACGACGCGTTCGAGCAATGCCTGCGCGAGGGGCACCTGGTGCCGATCTGCTTCGTCAGCGCGCGCAATGGCGTGGGCGTGCCGGAGCTGCTGGACATCGCCGACCGCCTGCTGCCCAACCCCGCCGAAGGCAACCCGCCGCCCTTCGTCAACGGCGAGGGCGAGGCGATCACCGTCAACGCCGACCCGAAGCAGCACGTGATCGCCGACGTGTTCAAGATCGTCAACGACCCCTTCGTCGGCAAGCTCGGAATCTTCCGCGTGTGGCAGGGCACGGTGCGCCGCGACGCGCAGCTCTACGTGGACGACGGCCGCAAACCGTTCCGCGTGGGCCACCTGTTCCGGCTCAACGCGAAGGAGCACGTGGAGATCGAACAGGCCGTGGCTGGCGACATCGCCGCGGTGGCCAAGGTAGAGGAGATCCATTACGACGCCGTGCTGCACGACGCGCACGAGGAAGACCACATCCACCTCGCGCCGATGCGCTTTCCGCATCCGATGTCGGGCCTGGCGCTGGAGCCGAAGCACAAGGGCCAGGAGCAGAAGCTGGCGAACGCGCTGGCGCGGCTGGCCGAGGAAGACCCCTGCCTGCGCATGGAACATCACAAGGAGCTCAACGAGACCGTGCTGCGCGGCCTCTCCGAGCTGCACCTCAAGGTGACGCTCGAGCGCATGCGCGAACGCTACGGTGTGGAAGTGGAAACCCATCCGCCGCGCATCGCCTATCGCGAGACCATCGCCGCGCCAGCGGAAGGCCATCATCGGCACAAGAAGCAGACCGGCGGCGCCGGCCAGTTCGGCGAAGTGTTCCTGCGCGTGGAGCCGCTGGAGCGGGGCGCCGGCTTCGAATTCGTGGACGCGGTGAAGGGCGGCGTGATCCCCGGCAGCTTCCTGCCCGCCATCGAGAAGGGCGTGCGCCAGGCGATGGAACGCGGCGCGGTGGCCGGCTACCCGCTGCAGGACCTGCGCGTCACCGTGTACGACGGCAAATACCACCCAGTCGATTCCAAGGAAGTCGCCTTTGTCAGTGCCGGCAAGAAGGCCTTCCTGGACGCCGTGGGCAAGGCACGCCCCATCCTGCTGGAGCCGATCGTGGACGTGGAGGTGGCCATCCCCGAGAGCGACGTGGGCGATGTCACCGGCGGCCTCGCCGGCAAGCGCGCGCGCATCCTCGGTACCGACAGCCGGCGCGGTGGCGAGCTGCTGATCAAGGCGCAGGCACCACTGGCCGAGCTCACCGACTACCCCACCGAGCTCAAGGCCATGACCGGTGGCCGCGGCCGCTACAGCCTCGACCTCAGCCACTACGAACCGGTACCACCGCCGCTGCAGAAACAGCTCAGCGAAGGGTGGAAGCCGAAGCTGGAGGAAGACTGATCAGGCCGACTCGACGCGATTCCGGCCGGTTTGCTTGGCGCGGTACAGCGCGCTGTCGGCGCGCATGACCAACGTGCCCGGGGCGGACTCGTTCGCGCGCAACGACGCGACACCCAAGCTGACGGTAATCCTGATCTGTGCATCGCCGACCGCGAACACGGCGGCCGCGACCTTGGCGCGCAAGCGCTCGGCCACCATTACGCCGTGTTCGAGATCGGTGCCCGGCAGCACCACCAGGAACTCCTCGCCGCCGACCCGACCGAAGCGGTCGTGCTGGCGCATGGAGTCCTGGCACAGGCGGGCGGTTTCGCGCAGCACCTGGTCGCCGACCGGGTGGCCGTGGGCGTCGTTGACATGCTTGAAATGGTCGATGTCCAGCATTGCCACCGTCAGTTCCTCGTGCGACTGGCTTGCCCTCGCGATGGCCGTCTCGAGCAGGTGGTCGATGTGGCGCCGGTTGGAGATGCCGGTCAACGGATCGAGCAGCGACAACCGGTTCAGGTGGCGGCTCTTCAGCAGTTGCCGATAGGCCAGCCAGGCCACGCCAAGCATCAGCAGGCCGCCCAGCAGGATCGCCAGCCACTGCCATTTACGCACGCTTTCCAGCGAGGCCAGTTGCTGGCTCTGCAACGCCTTTTCGTCGGCGAGGCGACGGTTTTCCAGGTCGCGGCGCGCGGTGTCGAAGCGGTAGCGCATCAAGGTGGTGACCTGCGCCTTGGTTTTCTGCTCCAGCTCCTTGTTGGTGGCGATCATGCGCTTGAGGTCGTCAAGCGCCGCCTGGGTCTGGCCCAGCGCCTCCTCGTTCTTCGAGCGCGCGGCATAGAGTTCGGCGAGGTAACGCAGGTTGCCGCTGCTGGCCAGGGCTTTTGCCGCGGCCTGGAACTCCTGTGCCGCGAGGCTGCGCTGGCCCAGCCCGGCGTGCGCCTCCGCCGACTGCAGCGCCAGCATGTCGGCGTTGGAGTGGTCCGAAACGGACCGGAAGATCCTGGAGGCCTCCGCGAGCTGCTGCAGTGCGGTGTCGTACTGGCCGAGCTGGTTGCTGATTTCCGCCTGCGCCAGCAGGGCCGAGCCAACGCTTTGCGGCGGCCCGATCTCGCGCGCAAGCTCCAGCGCCTTCTGCAGCGGTGCCACCGCGGCGGCCGGTTCGCCCCGCTCGCCGGCAAGGAAGCCCCGCTCCATGTCGATGGCAAGCAATTGCTGCTTGTCCTTGGCATGGCCGATCGTCGCCAACGCCTGGCGCAGGTAATTGGCCGCATCGTCGTATTCGCCCATGCGCCGGTACAGGCTGGCGATGTTGACGAGGTTGGCGCGCGCGGGCGCCGCGGCATTGGCGATCTTCTCGTAGGCGGTCTGCGCGTCCAGCAGGTCGATCATCGCCTTGGCCTGGTCGCCCAGCAAGGAGAGCTCGCTGCCACGCCAGGTCAACGCGTCCGCGATCACATGAGGGTCGCCCAGTCGCTTCGCGGTCCGCACCGCGGCGTCGAAGCTCGCCAGTGCCTCGCGATCGCCGCTGGCCTGGATGAGGTAATTACCGAGGCACATCTGGAAATTCGACTCGGCGTTCAGGTCGCCGGCCTGCCGCGCCGTCTCGACGCCTCGCCTCGCGTAGGCTACGCCGCCGCTGGCGTCGCTCTGGAAGGCGAGAAAGCAGTAGATGTAGCCATAGCTGCGTTCACGGGCCGCGTCATGCGGCGGCAGCAGGGCATGCAACTGTGCCAGTGTCCTCTTCACCGCCGCATCGCTGTCGGGGGCGACGGTGCCGTCGTTCAATTGTTGCAGCAAGTGGTCGAACGCAGCCGGATCGGGTGCCGCCGCCCTCTGCGCACGCAGGGTCGGGAGCACGGCCAACGCCATGCATGCCAGCAACGCCTGCAAGCTGCTACGCAAATCGCCTCCTCCGCCCGACGCGATGGCGCAGCGTGCCAGGGCACGCTACCTGCAGACTGCATCGGCGGGCAGGGCGCACGCTTTAGCGGTGACCGGCCTCTCAGCGCTTCGGCTTGAGCAGCGTGCCCGTGCAGTTCGGCGCACCGCACAGGCACTTCCACAGCTTCTTCAGCCGCGCCGTGTGCGGCACTTCCAGCGTGATGCCGTAGTCGTAGGTGAGCTCCTCGCCCGGCTTGATGTTGCGGACGGCCTCGATCAGCACCTTGTCCCTGCGCGGATCGCCGCTGGCGCTTTCCTCGATCACGGCGCGGCAGTTGGGGGCGCAGCTGTGGTTGATCCAGCGCGCGGTGTTGCCCTTGCGGTTGGCATCGACGATGTAGTCGTCGTTGAGGGTGAACAGGAAGGTGTGGCCGGTTTCGCCGCCGTCGCCGTACATCTCGTCGGCTTCGGCGTGGGTCATCAGCGTGCCCCGGTACTGGATGATTTCCTCGCCCTTCCTGATCGGCTCGACGGCGAACACGCCATTGCCATGGATGGGGGAGCGACGGGCGACAATGCGACGGGTCATGTGGCGTGCTGGCGACGGTGGCGGAACGTCGCATGATGCCTGCAGTACGCAGCCGTGGAAACTGTCCGCCATTGACGTGCGCGGCGGCCCGGGTCAAGATTCAAACAATCGTTTGAGATCTTAGCCATGAGGTCACGGCCGTGATGCGACTGATCCGCTGTTTCGCGCTCATTGCCCTCGCCGCCTGTCTTGCCGCCTGCGGACCGCAGCGAAAAAGCGTGTTCCCGCCCTCGCTCACGGTGCAGCAGGTGCAACTACTGCCGAACGGAGCCTGGCGCCTCACCGTGCGCATCCAGAACAACAGCTACGGCGGCGTGGACTTCCAGTCCATCGAAGGATCGCTGCAAGTGGCCAACGCGACGCCGGTACGGCTGCACGCCGCCTTCCACCGCGACATTCCATCGTTCGCCAGTGACGTGGTCACGGTGGACGTGCTGCCCACGCCCGCGATGACCAGCGCGCTCGCCGCGGTGGCCGCCAAGGGCAGCAGCGGCTCGCTGGCCTACGCCATCGGGGGCACGATCCGCGCCCAGCCCGACCTGGCCGACCACCCGGACAAGAAAAACCCGCAGGACTTCCCCTTCCAGCACAGCGATTTCCTGTCGCCGGTGCCGGGCATCGCCAATACCTTCCGCTGATTCCTATCCCCGAGAGAACGACCATGACGATCTACAAGGCCCCGCTCGATGACCAGCGCTTCGCCCTCTTCGACCTGCTCGGCGCCGAGGCCATCCTGACCAGGCTGCAGGGTGGCGCGGAACACAGCCGCGACCTGCTCGACGCCGTGCTCGAGGAGGCCGCCAAGCTCGCCGAGCAGGTGCTGGCGCCAACCAACTGGCCGGGCGACCAGGAAGGCTGCCACTACGACAAGGAAACCCGTACGGTCACCACGCCCAAGGGCTTCAAGGAAGCGTTCAAGGCGTTCGCCGAAGGCGGCTGGGCCGGCCTGACCGCGCAGGAAAAATTCGGCGGCCAGGCGTTGCCGGGCGTGGTCGGCATCGCCACCACGGAGCTGTTCCAGTCCGGCAACCTGTCGTGGAGCCTGTACCCGCTGCTCAGCGAGGGCGCCTGCCATGCGATGGAGCTGCACGGCACCGCCGAACAGCAGCAGACCTACATGATGCCCATCGTGGAAGGCCGCTGGACCGGCACGATGTGCCTCACCGAACCGCAGGCCGGCTCCGACCTCGGCCTCCTGAAGACGCGCGCGGAGCCGAACGCGGACGGCAGCTACGCGATCAGCGGCACCAAGATCTTCATCAGCGCGGGCGAGCACGACCTCGCCGAGAACATCGTGCACCTGGTGCTGGCACGCCTGCCCGACGCGCCGGCCGGCAGCCGCGGCATTTCGATGTTCATCGTGCCGAAGTTCAAGGTAAACGCCGACGGCTCGCTGGGCGAGCGCAACAGTGCCTACGCCGGAGCCATCGAGCACAAGATGGGCATCAAGGGCTCGGCCACCTGCGTGATGAATTTCGACGGCGCCGAAGGCTACCTGATCGGCCAGCCGCACAAGGGCCTGGCCGCGATGTTCACCATGATGAATGCCGCGCGCCTGTCGGTGGGCGTGCAGGGCCTGGCACTGGCCGAGCGCGCCTACCAGAACAGCCTCAACTACGCGCGCGAGCGCCTGCAGGGCCGCGCGCTGTCGGGCGCTAAGTTTCCCGACAAGGCCGCCGACAACCTGCTGGTGCAACCCGACGTGCGTCGCATGCTGCTGACCCAGCGCGCCTTCGTGGAGAGCTCGCGCGCCCTGCTCTACTACACCGCGCTGCAGACCGACATCGAATCGCGCGGCGCCGACGAGGCCAGCCGGCAGCAGGCTGGCGAACTGGTGGCCTTCCTGATCCCCATCGCCAAGGGCGTGGTCACCGAACTGGCGCAGGAGTGCACCAAGGAAGCACTGCAGGTGTACGGCGGGCACGGCTTCATCGGCGAGAACGGCATGGAGCAGTTCGTGCGCGACGCGCGCATCATCACGCTGTACGAAGGCACCACCGGCATCCAGGCGGCCGACCTGCTGGGCCGCAAGATCCTCCAGTTGCAGGGCGTGGGCTTCAAGCACTTCGCCGCCGAGATCGGCGCGTTCTGCAAGGCGCACGCGGGCGACGCCAGGCTCGCCGCCTTCGTCGCGCCACTGGGCGCCGCGCTGAAGCAGTGGGGCGATCTCACGCTCGCGCTGGCGCAGCGCGTGCGGGCCAACCCGGAGGAACTGGGCGCCGCCGCGACGGATTACCTGTGGTACTCGGGCTACGTCACGCTGGCCTACTTCCAGGCGCGCAGCGTGGCCGCCGCCGAGGCCAGCGCGCAATCCGAGGCGTTCAAGCAGGCCAAGCGCGACACCGCCGCGTTCTACTTCGCGCGCATCCTGCCGCGCACGCTAATGCACAAGGCGGCGATCGAGGCCGGCGTGGCGAGCCTCCCCGAGATCGCCTGACGTACGATCCGAACCTGCGTCGAAGCGAAGCCCGGCACCCGCCGGGCTTCGCTTTCATGAGACACGCGCCACGCGAGGCAACGTCCGGACCGTCCATCGCCGTCGCCGCGGAAAACTGAACGCACCCGTAGCCATGGATCGTTCATGCGCGCGGTTCGCCGCCCACATGGGGTAGCTTCCCCGAGGCAGCACACGACAGGGGGCATCCATGAACTGCCGGCACCGCTGCTGTCGCCCGCGATGCCGGCAAGCACCCGGGAGATACATCGATGAACATCCGAACCCCACGCGCCGCGATGCTTGCGGCAGGCATCCTCGCCGTCGGCCTGGCCGGTTGCTCGCAGTACGTGAAGAAGGACGAGCTCAACGCCGCCATCCAGCAGCTGCAGCAGAAGCAGCAGGATCAGCAGCAGCAGATCGATGCGATCAAGCAACAGATGCAGTCGCAGTTCTCCAGGTACGACTCGCAGATCACCGCCATGCAGGGCCGCGTCAGCGTGGACACCGTTGCGCACTTCGCCTTCAACAGCGCCGAGCTCAGCGACCAGGACAAGCCGGCCCTGCAGAACTTCGCCCAGACCATCAGCAAGTACCACCCGAACGTGCTGATCACCGTGGAAGGCTTTGCCGATCCGGCCGGTTCGCGCGCCTACAACAAGCGGCTCGGCATGAAGCGCGCCGAGGCGGTGCGTGACTTCCTGGTTTCCAGCGGCATCAACGCCGACCAGATCCGCGCGGTGAGCTACGGCAAGGATGCGAACCGCCAGGTCGTGAAGGGTGCCACCGGCGACCGCGGTGCCGACAACCGCCGCGTTTCGCTCACCGTGGATTCCACCGGCGCCGGCGCGATGGCTTCGGCGGCTCCCACGTCCTGAGTCGGCGGCCGCCGCGCATCACCCCACCAAAGCGCCCGGGCTACCCCGGGCGTTTTTATGCATGCCGGAGGCCGACCGATCGACACCCTGATGTCGACCGCCGGGCTGGCCCGGTCAACCCGGAGCCGCAGCCTTGGCTCCGGCCTGTTCCAGCAGCGTCGTGGACGCAGCGCCTCCCATACGTTGCAGATGCCGCCGCATGATGCGGCGCAGCTCGAGGATCGCCGCCGGCGCTTCCTGCACGCTGTGCCACGACGGGATCACCACTTCCGAAGCCGCGCCCGCGAGGTGCGCGCTGGCGTAGGGCACCACGCCGTCGCTGCTGTGCGCCAGGTCGCCGTGCGGCTTGTACAGGCCGATGATCGAGTGGTAACGCACTTTCGGCGAGATCGGCAGCTTCGCGGTGGCGGCGATGAAGGGATCGGTGTCGCTGAGGTTGCCCACGCTGTTCGGCAGGTGGATCGGCGCGCCCTGACCCGATTCGTCCTTGAGCAGGTCCGAGATGCTGGCCATTTCCTTGAGCAGGCTGAGCGGCAGGCGGATCAGCTCGGCCGCCCAGCGGGCGAGGCGGTGCCGTGCCGTCGGCGTGCCGCGTTGCGGCGCGGCGAGGAACACTGCGGAATCCACCTGCGGCATCGGCGAAAACTGCAGGTAGGGTGCCAGCCGTCGATGCAACCGCGCGCGCTTCGCCGCGGACAGGTGCTTGCCGTCCGGCACCAGGCTCCATAGCCGGTCACCGCTGGAGGAGACCAGCAGCCGCGCGATCACCCCGCCCATGCTGTGGCCCACCAGCATCATGTGCCGGGTGGCGCGCGCGCTGCCAGCAGGGTCGAAGTGGCGAATGGTGGCGTCCAGCGCACGGCGTATCTGCAGCAGGTTCACCGCGATCGGCGCATTGGTGGGGTAGTAGACCTGCCACACTTGGTAGTTGCGCCGCAGCGTCTCGTCGCCCAACACCTCGTTCGCCACGTTCACCCACGCCTCCGGACTGCTGGCGAGGCCGTGCAGCATCACCACGGTAAGGCGGTCGGGGTCGTACGGTTGCATCAGCAGCACGCGCGGCGCCCTGATGCCGCCGTCGCGCCCCAGCAGCGAACGGATCGACTGCACCGCGAAGCCCGAGCGCGCCAGCCACAGGCCGTAGGGCGCGGTGAAGTTGGCGCCCAGCGGCACGCTGCGCCCGGCGATGTCCACCTGCGCATCGCGGTAAGGATCGCGCGCCAGCAATTGCACCTGATGGGTGTGCAGCACCGCGTCCAGCGTGTTGCCGCCGAACGCGAGCACCCCGGTCATCGCCACGTAGCGCGGCTGCCGCCACGGCACGGCGGCCGCATCCGGCGCGCGCGGCGCCACCGCCACGAAATCCGAGCCGAAGCCATCGCGCCGGTACACGTTGCGCAGCCCCTTGAAGCGCAGCGAGGAGGCGGGCAGCAGCTCCGTCGGCGCAGCGGCCAGCCGCAGGTCGGTATCCGGCCGCAGGACCGTCCAGCCGGCCAGCTGCGTGCGCTTCCAGGCGGTATCGAGCTTCGGCAGTTCCTGGAACCAGCGCCCTACCACACGCTCCACCGCGTAGTCGTAGAACGCGATCACCTTGGCCTGGCGCTGGTCGAACACGCGCTCGTCGGGGGTGCGCCGGGTGTAGAACAGGTAGGCATAGGCGTATCGCGCGCTTTGCAGGTAGGCGTCCAGCGTGGCGTCGTCCATCGACGGTCCGCGGTCGCCGCGCAGCGCACGGCCCAGCCACAGCTCGGACAGCGCGGAAAGGCGGCGCTCCTCGTCCACTCCACTGGCGTGCTCGACGATCGCGCTGCAGTCGCCGAAGGATTGTGCGCAGTGCTTGCCGGTCAGCGCCACGCCGTTCAGCACCTGCACCGTGCCGTCGCTGAGCCGTCCGCTGCCGATCACGTCGGCGCGGCGCTCGTTCACCACATCGCCGGGCTTGACCCGGCTCACGCCGACCATGGCACAGGCGTTGAGGCACAGCAGCAGCGCCGCCATCGCAAGCCTCGACAGGTGTCCGACCGGATCGCCCCGCATGCCGTCCCGCCTCCATCGCGAAATCCGCCGCGATTGTAGAGGCCGTCGCCCCGGCACGGGTGCCGCGGCAGGCTTATGCGCCTGCCGTTCACCCGCTGCAGCTCGCTACGCCGAGGCGGTGTTTGCCGGCGGCCCGGCAAAAATCTGCTCGAAGGCGTGCAGCGGCAGCGGCCGCGCGATCAGGTAGCCCTGGAAGATGTCGCAGCCCTGCGACATCAGGAAGTTTCGCTGCGCTTCGGTTTCCACGCCTTCGGCGACCACCTGCAGGTCGAGGCCGCGTCCCATCGCGATGATGGTCTGGGCCACCATCGCATCACTGTGGTTCTCCGGCAGCCGGGCGACGAAGGCCTGGTCAATCTTCAGTTCGTCCAGCGGCAGGCGCGACAGATAGGCCAGCGAGGAATAGCCGGTGCCGAAGTCGTCCAGCGAGACGCGCAGGCCGAGCGCACGCAGACGGGCGAGCTTGTCGGCAGCTGCATCAAGGTCGTCCATGATGGCCGTCTCGGTGATTTCCAGCATCAGCCGCGTGGGGTCGGCGTCGGACAGGACCAACGCACGCTGCACGTCGTCGACGAAACCCGGCTGGGCGAATTGCCGCGCGCTCACGTTGACTGCCAGCGACAGCTTGCGCCCCGCCGGCCACCGGGCCCAGGCGGACAGCTGCACGCAGGCCCGCCGCAACACCCAGTCGCCCAGTGGCAGGATCAACCCGTTTTCCTCAGCGATCGAAATGAACTCATCCGGCGACACCGGCGTACCGTCGTGACGCGTCCAGCGCAGCAGCAGCTCGGCGCCGATCACGTGACCACGGCGGTCGACCTGCGGCTGGAAGTAAAGATCCAGCGCCTCGTCGGCGATCGCATGCATCAGGTCGCCGGCCAGCAGTTCGCGCCGCGCCAGCTCGACCAGCATGGCCGACTTGAAGCGGCGTATTTGGTTGCGTCCGGCAGCCTTGGCCGCGTACATCGCCAGCTCCGCCTGCTTGAGCACCGTCTCCGCCGAGTCGCGCCCCGGCAGCAGTTCGGTCCAGCCCAGGCTGATGGTCATGCCGGTCAGCAGGTTGCCGTCCAGCCGGAACGGCTCGCGCAGCACCTGGCGCAGGTGCTCGGCGAAGCCTGGCACCTCGTCGGCCAGCATCTGCAGTCCTTCCGCACGGCAAGGCATCAGCAGCGCAAACGTGCCGCCGCCGAACCGGCTCAGTACACAATCCTCGTTGAGCAGGCCGCGCAGGCGCTGCGCCATCAGTTCGAGCAGACGATCGCCGGCGGCATGGCCGTGCAGGTCGTTGACGCGCTTGAAGTGATCGAGATCAAACAGCAGCAGCGCACCCAACCGATGGGTGCCTTCGTCGGCGAGCAGGTGCTGCAGCTGGCCGTGCAGGAAGCGCCGGTTGGGCAGGTCGGTCAGCGGATCGAAATAGGTCAGGTGGTCGACGCTCGCATGCGCTTCGCGTTCGCCGGTCAGGTCGACCATCGAACAGACGAAGTGCTTCAGTTGGCCCTCGGGCCCGGCGACGATCGAGATCGTGATGCGCGCCACCTTGGGCTGACCCTGCTTGACGTGGATCCACAGTTCGCCTTGCCAGTAGCGGTCGCGCCGTACCGCATCCCAGAAGTCGTCGTAGATTTCCTGCCCGTGCTGCTGCGAGCGCAGCAGCGACGACGACTGCCCGACCGCCTCTTCGGCCCGGTACCCGGTAAGCCTGGTAAAAGCCTGGTTGACCCGCTGGATGACGCGGTCGGCGTCCAGCACCATCAGTGCCTCCTGCGTCTCAAACGCGACGGCGGCCAGGCGCAGTTCGCTGTCCACCCGCTGGCGCTCGGTGACGTCCTGGCTGTGGACGAAAACATACTGCGCATTGCCATCGGCGTCGTGGAACACCGAGCAGTCGAGCAGCACCGGGAAACGCCGGCCGTCCTTTGCCGCGTGCTCGGTTTCCCAGACGTAGTGGTCCATCCGTTCCACCGTCGCCCGCAGCGCCGCCCGCTCGGCCACCAAGTCGGGCGGATACAGCGCATCCACGGACATGCCGGCCATCTCCTCGGCCGCGTAGCCACGCTCGGCGGCGAAGGTGGCGTTGGCCGAGATCAGGGTCTTGCTGCGCGCATCGCAGATGTACATGCCGAACGCGGCATTCTCGAACGCATGCGCCCATAGCCGCAGCTGCGTCTCCGCCTGCTGCCGCTCGGTGACATCGCGCGCCGCGCTGACCACGCCGCAGAGCTCGCCTTGCGGCGTGAACAAAGGCGCACTGATGACTTCGAACTGACGGCCATGGCCACCGCCGGCATCGAGCGGCAGCAGGGCAACGGCATTGCTGCCGATGCGCGTCGCCTCCCGGTCCAGCTCGCGTATCCTGGCCGCGAACGCCGCGTCGAACAGCTCGTCGCAACGACGCCCTGCCGGCGTCTCGCAGGGAACGCGGAACAAGGCCTCCGCACGGTCATTGCCGTCACGGTAGACGCCTTGCAGATCCTTCACCCACATCGCGTCCGGGCTGGCGTCGAACACCGCACGCAGCTTGCCCTCCTCGGCCCGCAGCGCGGCAGTGCGCGCCGCCACGGTGCGGCGCAGCGTCCACACCCACAGCGCCAGCAATGCCGCAAGCAGCGCCACCACGGCCAGCGCGATGCCCGCGGCGCGTCGATAGCGCACCGCCACGAACGGGTGGTCCAGCCAGCGCTTGCGCAACACCTCGCGCTCGGCCGGCGTGATGCGCGCCATGCCGTTCTGGATCGCCCGGAACATCGCCGTATCGCCCTTGCGCACGGCCCAGTGCGACTGCTCGGTGAACAGCACGAACGCCTCGTAGAAGCGGTTCAACGCCGCATAGCGGTACAGGTCGTAATCCGCCGGGTACTGATCCATGCAGAACACGCGCAAGTCGCCCTTGGTCGCGGCTTGCATGATGTCCTGGTAATTCTCGAAGAACTGCAGGTTGGTGATGCCATCGTCGCGCAGGCGCTCCGCGCAGGCATCGCCGCGCTGTACACCCACCGGCAGGCCACGCAGCGTGGCCACGTCGCGGATGCCGTTGATGCGGCGATCCGCGTAGATGCCCACCGGCAGGTCCACGTACGGTGCGGAGAAGTCGTACGACGCCACACGCGAAGGCGTGCGGTAGAGCATGTCGATCGCGTCCGCGCGACCGCTCTCCACGTTCTGCATGGCGCCTGCCCAGTCCGTCAGCATCAGGTCGACCTTGATGCCGGTGTGCTGCTGGAACAGCCGCCACATGTCCACTTCGTAGCCGTGCGGCTTGCCATCGGCATCAAGGAAGATGAACGGCGGATAGTCGTCGTTGCTGGCTACCCGGATGCGCGCAAGCGTCGGCGCGGGAAGCGCCGTAGCGGCCGGAGCCTCCGACACGGGCGCGGCCGCGACTGCCGCCATGCAGCAGAGCAACCCGGCCAGGCATGCCGCCCTCCATCCACTCACACGCATATCCCCATCGCACGCGACCACCGGCGCGTCGGCAGCATCGAGGCTGGTGCATGCCTGCGCAAGCGATGCCGCCTTCGCCGCCCGTTGCCCGTTGCCCGCCGCCATGCTCCTGTCACCGGTTTGCATTGGCCCTGTATCGGCAGGGCAAAGGCAACTTGAAGCGCCAGGACGGCATGGTGGCCGCCTTGTCATGCGCCGGTCGCCAGTTCGAAACGCACCAGCCGCCGCACCGGATCGGCCTCGACCAGTCGCACCGCCACGTCCTGTCCCAGCGGTAGCGGCGCGGGGGCTTTGACGCGCGCCTCGATTGCCGGATCGCGCAGCATCACCACGCCTTCGTGGCCGTTGCCGTGTCCGCCGTTTATTTCGACGATGGCGCCGGTGAAGGCTTCGCCGACCCGCGGCGCCAGCAGCACCGCCTCGATCAGGTCGATTACCTGGCGTTCGTAGTGCTTGGCGCGGCGATCCGCCTCGGCCATCAGGTCAGGCAGCGCGGGCAGCGCGCTGCGCACCCAGTCCGGCACCGGCTGATTCGCGCACAGCGCGACGCAGACCTCGCCCACGTAGCGGTCCACCAGCCGGCGCAGCGGCGCGGTGGCGTGGGCATACTCCGCCGCCACCGCGGACTGCATGGGCTGCGCGGGCAACTCGCCGTCGAAGGCCGCGTAGGCGGCACCGCGCAGCACGGTGGTGCACGCGGTGAGCATCGCGACGTGGACATCCTTCGACGGGTCGAGGGTGCGGATGAAATCGGCATAGCCCAGGCGATCCGGCCAGGCGACGGCCAGCGCCTGCGCGGTGCGCTTGAGCCGCGCAATGTCCTGCGGCTGCGGCGGCGGCAGCGTGCGCAGGATGCCTATCCTGCCCTTCACCATCAGCCGCGCCGCGGCCATGCCGGTCAGCAGGGAAATCTGCGCGTTCCAGTCCTCGTCGGGATGGTTGGCACGATAGGCCAACCGCCAGTGGCCGTTCACCACGCTGATTTCCTGTTCGGGCAGGGCGAGGTTGATGCCTCCGCGCGCCTGCTCGCGCTGCTTGCGCAACTCGCCCACCTCGCGCAACAACGTCCATAAGGGATCGGCCGTCCCCGCATCGAGCTGCTGCTGCACGCCGGCGTAGTCGAGCCGTGCGCGGCTCCTCACGCGCGCACGGCGCACGTCGACGGCCCCGATCTCGCCGCCGGCATCCAGGTCGATCGTCCACAGCAGGGCCGGGCGCAGCTGATCCGGCAGCAGCGAAGCGGCACCTTCGGACAAGCTCGCCGGATGCAGCGGAATGCGCGAATCGGCGCCGTACAGCGTCTCGCCGCGGCGCTGCGCCTCGGCATCCAGCGCGCCGCCGGGCGCCACGAACGCGGCCACGTCGGCGATGGCGTAATGCACGCGGTAGCCGCCGCCGTCGCGCCGCTCGAAATGCAGCGCCTGGTCCAGGTCCATCGAACCGGGCGGGTCGATGGTAACCAGCGGGATATCGCTGCGATCCAGGTCGGGCAAGCGCGGTTGCGCAGCCGCCCGCGCCGCCTCGGCGTCGACCTCGGGCGGGAACGCCAGCGGCAGCTTCATCTCCTGCTGGATCGCGGCGATGCCTTGCGCCAGCATGCGGTCGTCGCCGGTCTGCAGGCGGATGCGGGTCGCGGGCATGGGCGCTACTCTCCGGGGCAGGGAGCCCGCACTATACGGCGCGGGCCGTGCTGGTGTAGAACCGCAAAATCCTGGGCAACCGCAACGACCATGAGCGACCCGTCCCTGCTGATCCGTCTGGCCGAAGACGACGACGACTTCATCCTTTCGCTGGTGCCGCGTTTCGTGGGCTTTCCGCTGCCCGCGTGGCGGCGACGGCACGAGTGCATCGAAGGCATCCGCGACGACTTGCTGCGGCACCTGGAAGACCAACCCGCGAACAGCCATCTGTTCGTGGCCGAGGACACCGACGGCACGCGGGTGGGATTCATCCACCTGCAGCGTACCGAGGATTTCTTCACCGGCCGCGGCAACTGCCACATCTCCGACCTCGCCGTGGCGCCCGCGCACGAAGGCCGCGGCGTGGGCAAGGCGCTGCTGGCGCATGCCGAGCAGTGGGCGCGCGAGCATCATTGCCAACTGGTGACGCTGGCGGTGTTCCCCGGCAACGAGCGCGCACGTGCGCTGTACGAAGCCGCGGGCTACGCCACCGACCTGCTGCGCCTGGCCAAGCCGGTGCGCTGAGCCGGCCACGCGCAGTAAGCTGCCCGGGCGATTTCGCCACAGGGGAGCCGATGCCATGACGCCACGCCGTATCGTCGCGGGCCTGAGACCCGCACTGTTTGCCGCCCTGCTCGCCGCCAGCGGCGCGCTGTCCGCCACGGACGCGCCGCAGGTCAGGTATCCCGACTATCCCAGCGAGACGCCGGCCCATTTCAAGCCGGCCACCGGCAGCTTCGACTACGTCGAGCACGACGTGATGATCCCGATGCGCGACGGCGTGAAGCTCAACACGGTGATCCTGATCCCGAAAGGTGCGAAGCACGCCGGCATCGTGCTCACGCGCACGCCGTACGACGCGCACCAGCTCAGCCACAACTTCATGAGCGGCCACATCGAGCCGCTGCTGGAGGGTTACGACAACGCCGCCGACGTGATCGCCGAGGACGGCTACATCCGCGTCATCCAGGACATCCGCGGCAAGTACGGCTCCGAGGGCGACTACGTGATGAACCGGCCGGTGCACGGCCCGCTCAACCCCACGCCGGTGGACGACGCTACCGACACCTGGGACACCATCGACTGGCTGGTGAAGCACATACCCGAATCGAACGGCAGGGTCGCCACCATCGGCATCTCCTACGACGGCTTCGAGCCGCTGATGTCGCTGGTGCACCCACATCCCGCGCTGAAGGCGGCGGTGCCGATGAACCCGATGGTGGACGGCTGGATGGGCGACGACTGGTTCCACCACGGCGCCTTCCGCGAACAGAACATGAGCTACATCTACGAGCAGGAAGCCACCCGCGACAACACCGCGAAGTGGTGGACCAACTACCACGACGAGTACGACCTGTTCATGCACTACGGCTCCGCCGGCGCGATGGGCGACGCCTACGGCATGCGGCAGCTCGGCTTCTGGAACAAGCTGGTGGCGCACCCCGCCTACGATGCGTTCTGGCAGCAGCAGGCGGTGGACAAGCTGCTCGCCGCACAGCCGCTCACCGTGCCGGTGATGCTGGTGCACAGCCTGTGGGACCAGGAGGACATCTACGGCGCGCTGGCCGTCTATCGCGCGATCAAGCCGAAGGACACCACCGGCAACATGGTGAAGCTGGTGATGGGCCCGTGGCACCACGGCCAGGAAATCGAGGAAGGCAGCTCGCTGGGCGCGATCCGCTTCGGCAGCGACACCGCGAAATACTTCCGCGAACACATCCTGCGCCCGTTCCTGGCGCAATACCTCAAGGATGGCGCGCCGAAGGCCAACCTCGCCCCGGTCACCGCCTTCCAGACCGGCACCGACCAATGGCAGCGCCTGGACCGCTGGCCGCTGTCGTGCAACGGCGGCTGTCCCGACAAGAGCCGCCCGCTGTACCTTGAGCCCGGCATGCAGCTCGGCTTCGACGCGCCCACCGGCGGCGCCGCCTACGACGAATACGTCTCCGATCCGGCGCACCCGGCGCCGTTCCGCGCGCGACCGATCCAGCCGATCGGCTACGACCACGGCCTCACTTGGTCGCAGTGGCTGGTGGACGACCAGCGCGAAGCCTCCGGCCGCACCGACGTGCTCAGCTATGAGACCGCGCCGCTCACCGCACCACTGACCATCGCCGGCGTGCCGGTGGTGCACCTGGTCGCCTCCACCAGCGGCACCGACAGCGACTGGGTGGTGAAGCTGATCGACGTGTATCCCGACCAGGTGGCCGAGCAGCCGGAAATGGGCGGCTACCAGTTGGCGGTGTCGATGGACATCTTGCGCGGCCGCTACCGTACCGGCTGGGACAACCCCGAAGCGCTGACGCCCAACAAGCCGTTGGCCTACCGCTTCGACCTGCCCGCCGCCAACCACGTGTTCCTGCCTGGCCACCGCATCATGGTGCAGGTGCAGTCGAGCTGGTTCCCGTTGTACGACCGCAACCCGCAGACCTTCGTGCCGAACATTTTCTTCGCCAAGCCGGCGGACTACGTGAAGGCCACCCAACGCGTGTACCACGCACCCGGCGAAGCCAGCTACATCGCGCTGCCGGTGGTGGGGCACTGATCCCGGCAAGGACTTTGCGCTGCCGGCATCTCCAGGTCATGCAGAGGTGCGGCCCTGGTTGGCCGCACCGTTGATCTTGGCGATCTCAAGGATCGCCGCAAAAGCAAGCGCCGCGACGATCACTCGTCGCGGCGCTGCTGGTTCGGGCGTGCGGGACGCCCGGACGACCTCAGTTCGTGGTGGCGCCCGCCTCGTTGTTCTCGCGCTCGCCCAGGCGCATGCCGAGGCGGTCGAGGTTGTTCATCGAGATCAGGTGGGCATAGATCCAGCCGAGGATGCCCTCGCGCAGGAACTCCTGTGCGGTCTTCTCGTCGAGCTGGCGCAGCTTTTCCTCATTGACCACGAACAGGCCATTGAGATTGATGATGTTGCCGCCCTGACCGTCCGGAGAGTCGCGACGCATGCTGATGTTGCGCGTCTCCAGCAGGCCGTGCTGGCGCAGCTGGTCCATGAACCAGCGGGTACGCGCCACGTGCTGCTGGAATTCGCCAAGGAAACCCACGGCGCGGGCCAGCATCTCGGAGTCGCTGCCGTCTTCGTTGAACAGACGGTCACCTTCGGTGGCGTTGAAGCCCTCGTACCCCTCATCGAGGAACACGGCGAAGTCGTCACCTTCCTGGCCGGCCGGCTTCTCCGCCAGGACGAACGGATAACGGCGCACGAAGGCGGGGATGTAGATGTTCGGCGCCCACTGACCATTGGCATCGACGAACAGGTTTTCGTTCTGGCGCAGGCCTAGCAGCGCTACCGGGCCGGCATCGCTAATGTCGTTGCCGGCGAACACGATCGGCATGTCGCGCGCGGCGAGGCCGAATTCGACGCCGGTGAGCGGCACCGAGTGGGCCTGCAGCGCGAACTTCATGTTCGGGATCGGCTTCAGGCGCAGATCCTTGTGGTCGTTGCGATTGAGCGGCACCGGGCGCTCGTAGAAAAGAACTTCAGCCACGTTATTACCTCTGCCCCGCCGTGCCGGGGTTGCCACCATCGGCTTCCCCTCCCAAACCCGGCGTCGGGTCTACAGACGAACAAGCACTATATCAGTGCCAGCGCCTGCCCGCGAACCCCCCGGCACCCAGGCTATCTGCTTGAGCTCAAAGACTTTCGCATGTGTTTTGTCATCAATCTGTTCTATGCTGCAACGCATCCGAGCACCGTTGCAGGGTCTGTTTCTCGCGAGGAAGGACGTACCGCATGCTGATGGGAGTCGCCAACCGGGCCGACCTGCATTCGACCCGCGTGCTGTCGCTGGACGCCGCCGGCCGCATCCTGGACTGGATCAGCTGGCAGGACGCCGCGTGCCTCTATGTGCGCGGCGTGGTGGCGTGGACGCTGGGCGACCCCTGCCTCACCGTGCACGGCGGCCACAACCGCGCACTGGGCGTGCAGAGTCGGCTCGACCTGCACCCCATCATCGCCAGCACCGGCCATTGCCGCGAGCAGGCGATCGACCCCGCGCCCGCGCTCACCAACACCGCGCTGTTCGCCCGCGACCGCCACCTGTGCCTCTACTGCGGCGAGCATTTCAGCCGCGGCGAGCTGACCCGCGACCACGTGCAGCCGGTCTCCAAGGGCGGCCGCGACGAGTGGGAGAACGTGGTCAGCGCCTGCATGGCCTGCAACCTGAAGAAGAGCAACCGCACCCCGCAGCAGGCGCACATGCCACTGCTGGCCGTGCCCTACCGGCCAAGCTGGGTGGAACACCTCATCCTGTCGAACCGCAACATCCTGGCCGACCAGATGGACTTCCTGGTCAGCCACCTGCCGCGCGAGCGGCGGCGCGCGCTGAGCTGAACGACCCGGCGCCCGTCCCGCCACGGCCAGCCCGCCGCCCTTGCCCTGCCCCGCCGCCGGGCCAACAATAGGCAGATGAAGGATCCTGCACGTTACCCCCACCTGGCGACGATCGAGTCGCCGGCCGACCTGCGCCGCGTTCCCGACGAGGAGCTGCCCGCCGTCGCCGACGAACTGCGCCAATACCTGATCGAGGCCGTGGCCAGCTCCGGCGGCCACTTCGGTGCCGGGCTGGGCGTGGTGGAGCTCACCGTGGCGCTGCACCACGTGTTCGACACGCCCTCCGACCGCCTGGTGTGGGACGTGGGCCACCAGTGCTACCCGCACAAGATCCTCACCGGCCGCCGCGACCGCATCACCACGATCAAGAAGAAGGACGGCCTGGCACCGTTCCCGCGCCGCGAGGAAAGCGAATACGACACCTTCGGCGTGGGCCACTCGTCCACCTCGATCTCGGCCGCGCTCGGCATGGCCATCGCCGCGCAGCGCAAGGGCGATCCGCGCAAGTTCGTGGCGGTGATCGGCGACGGCGCGATGACCGCCGGCATGGCGTTCGAGGCGCTCAACCACGGCGGCGACGTCGAGCCGGACATGCTGGTGGTGTTCAACGACAACGGCATGTCGATCAGCGAGAACGTGGGCGCGATGACCCGCATGATGTCGCGCGCGCTGGCCAGCCGTCGCCTGAACGCAGTGCGCGAGAAGGCCAAGCGCGCAATCCCCAAGCAGTCGTTCGCCGGCCGCTTCTTCAAGCGCTGGGAGGAGCACGCCAAGGGCATGTTCGTGCCGTCCACGCTGTTCGAGGAGCTGGGTTTCCACTACACCGGCCCGATCGACGGCCACAACATCCCGCAATTGCTGGCCGCGCTGCGCACGGTGAAGAACCTGCCCGGCCCGCAATTGCTGCACGTGATCACCACCAAGGGCAAGGGCTATGCCCCGGCCGAAGAGGCGCAGATCGAATACCACGCGGTCGGCCCGTTCGATCCGCAGGCCGGCCTGGCGAAGAAATCCGCGCCGGCCAAGCCCACCTACACCGACATCTTCAGCGACTGGCTGTGCGACCAGGCCGCGGCCGACGACCGCCTGATGGGCATCACCCCGGCGATGCGCGAGGGCTCGGGCCTGGTGCGCTTCTCCAAGGCCTACCCCGAGCGCTATTTCGACGTGGCGATCGCCGAACAGCACGCGGTGACGCTGGCCGCAGGCATGGCCTGCGAGGGTGCCAAGCCGGTGGTGGCGATCTACTCCACCTTCCTGCAGCGCGCCTACGACCAGGCGATCCACGACGTGGCGCTGCAGAACCTCGACGTCACCTTCGCGATCGACCGCGCTGGCGTGGTCGGCCCCGATGGCGCCACCCACGCGGGCAGCTTCGATCTCTCCTTCCTGCGCTGCCTCCCCAACCTGGTGATCATGGCGCCGGCCGACGAGAACGAATGCCGCATGATGTTGAGCACCGGCTTCCAGCATGCCGGACCCGCCGCGATCCGCTACCCGCGCGGCACCGGCCCCGGTATCGCCATCCGTCCGCAACTGGACACCCTGCCGATCGGCAAGGCCGAGCTGCGCCGCCGCGGTCGCGGCCTCGCCCTGCTGAGCTTCGGCGCGATGCTGGCGCCCGCCGCGGTGATCGCCGGCGAGCTCGACGCCACCCTGGTCAACATGCGCTTCGTGAAGCCGCTCGACGAGGCGCTGATCGTGGAGCTTGCCAAGACCCACGACGCCTTCGTCACGCTGGAGGACAACGCCATCGCCGGCGGCGCCGGCTCCGCCGTGGCTGAATGCCTCGCCGCACATGGCATCGTCAAGCCCATCCTCCATCTCGGCCTGCCGGACGTCTATCTGGAACACGGCAGCCGCGAGGAGGTGCTCAGCATGGCCGGCCTCGACCTGCCCGGGATCCGCCATGCCATCCTGGCGCGGTTCCCGCAGGCAACCAGCGGCAACCTCGCCAGCGCCGGCTGAGCGCCGCGCCACGGCCGCGAGACTCGTGCCGCCGGCGCCAACCGCAACGCCATCCTCGCCGTAGCGGTTTCAGCCCCGGTGGATCACCCGCTGCGCGCTTCGCCTGCACGGCAATTCCGGACGATCGGCGACCAGACGCCTGTCGTTGGCCCCACCACCAGGGCGCTCGCTGGCTCGGCCATGTTGGCTTTCACCGGGACTGCCGCATGCGGAAGGCCGCCGTGCCAGGCAAGTGCCCGAGACGGCGGCCTTCCGCACGCCCATGGGTGGAGCCGCATCCGTCACAGCCGCCGGCGGCGACCGAAAACCAGCGATATGACGAACAGGATGATGAAGACGACGAACAGGATCTTGGCGATGCTCGCGGCGAGGCCGGCGATGCCGAAAAAGCCGAAGAAGCCGGCGATCAGGGCGATGATCAGGAAAACGATGGCGTAGTAGAGCATGGGTTTCTCCCGTGATGGAGCGCGACCCGGTGTTCTGTTGCGCGCGTTGGTGCGGCAGCGGTGAGCGCGTGTACCGCCATGCCATCCCTGCGGCTGCCGCGAAGAGGATCCCGCACTTGCATGTTGCCGCCAGGCCTCCCTGCCCTGGCGGCCCGCGGGAAGCGGCTACAAGCCGCGGTCGAATTCCCGGATCTGCTTCTGCGCCTCGTCCTTGGCGATGCCGTAGCGTTCCTGCAGTTTGCCGACGAGGTACTCGGCATTGCCGTCGGCGATCTTCAGGTCGTCCTCGGTCAGCTTGCCCCAGCGCGCCTTGAGCTTGCCGTGGAGCTGCTTCCACTGTCCCTTGATGCGATCTTCGTTCATGACTGTCTCTCTCGATGGGAAAGGAGGGCGCCGGCGGGTCGCCAGCGTTCGTCCTGCAACGTGGCCGGTCACTTCACCTTGAGGCCGGAGTCGTCCACGCTCTTCACGCCCTTGATGCTCTTGGCCGCGGCAACGGCCTTTTTCAGCGCAAGCTTGCTGGGCAGCACCCCAGTCAGGGTCACCACGCCATCGACGGTCTCGACGGAAATGTCGGTGCTCGGCACACCCTTGGTGGTGGCGAGTTCCGTCTTCACCTTGGTGGTGATCCAGGCATCGCTGCCGGCTTGCGCCATGTTCGCCGCATGATCGCTGCTCGGGGTGGTTTGAGCCTGCGCCGGCGAGGCCAGGCCACCAAGGCCGAGCGCCGCAGCCAGAGCCAGCGCAGTCAGGGTTGTCATGGTTTTCATCGGTACCTCCGGCAACTGTGGATGGAAACGGCCATCGTTGCGGACATCGGCGCGATGTCGCGCGTCGATTTCGACGACCGGCCAGCGGATCGCTGGTGCCCTCGCGTTCGACGGCATGCGCACACGGCGAGCGAAGGCGATTCCAGTGATAGGGAGCGGGCGGTTAGACGGTCGTGAAAGCCCGCGATTCCGGTCAGGCCCGATTAAAGCTGCGGTTCGCCGGGATTAATCCACATGAACGCCGCGTGGTCGAAGCGGCGCGCCATGCACGCCATCTCCGCGCAAATGACCCGATCCGGCAGGCTCGCGTCGTTCCGCGCGTCCGGCAGCTGAATGTCGTCGCGGCGGGATTTGCTTGCACCGTGGTTGCGCGCCATGCGCTTCGCCGTCGCGTCCGCCGCGCATCGACGCACGGCACGCCTTCGCTGTCATTGCCGGATCGCCGCCCTGCAAGCGCGGCAGGTGCGGGAATGCACGCTGCCGCTTTATTCCGCGCCGGCGTCGAGTTCGCCCGGCCGCCAGCGACCACCGCTGACCCGATCGCGTTCTTCGAGGTCGCGCGCCGTGAAAGCCCCGGCATAACCCGCCACCGCGAGCAGTGCACGGACGGCGTCGCCCTGGTTCCAGCCGTGCTCTAACAGCAGCCAGCCACCGGGTTCGAGATGCGCGCGCGCGTCCGCGACGATGCGGCGGATGTCGTCCAGGCCATCGGCGCCGGAGGCCAATGCCGAGGCTGGCTCATGGCGCAGGTCGCCTTGCGCGAGATGCGGGTCGGATGCCTCGATGTACGGCGGGTTGGAGACGATCAGCGCGAAGCGCTCGCCCGTCAGCGGCGCCAGCCAATCGCCATGCACGAAGCGCACGTTGGCGGTGCCGAGCCGCTGCGCATTGCGGCGCGCGACGGCGAGTGCGTCGGCACTGGCGTCGGTGGCGACGACTCGCGCCTGTCGCCGTTCGTTGGCGATGGCCAGGGCGACCGCACCGCTGCCGGTGCCGAGGTCGGCCACGTCCGCCACCGCGTCGCGCGGCAGGCGCTCGAGCGCCAGCTCCACCAGCAGCTCGGTCTCCGGACGCGGGATCAGGGTGGCCGGCGTCACTTCCAGCTCCAGCGTCCAGAAGCCACGCCGACCGGTGAGGTACGCCACCGGCTCGCCGGTCGCGCGCCTGGCGACCAGGTCTTCGAAAGCCGTCTGGACGTCCCGACCCAGTGCGTCGTCGGCATGCGCGAACAGCCAGCTGCGCGATTGGCCAAGCACGTGCAACAGCAACGCCTCGGCATCGACGCGGTCGCCGAGGCGCAGCGTGGCGGCGGCCAGCACCGTACGCACGTCAGCCACGCGGCGACGCTCCCGGCGACGGCGGCAACGATGGCGGCACCTTCTTCGCTTCGCGGGGGCGCCAGTAGCCGCCGTGCGTCCATGCGGCGAAGGCCCACTGCAGCCAGCCGATCAGTGCGAAGGCCAGCCACAACGCCCAGGCGAGCATCGCCAGCTTGTAGAACCATAGCGATACGCTGATCACGCCTCCTGCGGACAGCACGCCACGGCTCTGATCGGCAAACCAGCGCAGTTGCCACGCCGCGGACCCGTTGCCGGCCACGTGCATGTCCGGCACGCCGAGCAGCCCCTTGGGCACCGCAGCGACCAGCGCTGCCAGCGCCAGCGCGGTGAACAGCGCCAGCGCCACCTGCGCGAGATTGAACGGCATGGCCGGCGACTTTTCCGCCGGCATCCAGCGTGCGCGCAGGCCGATCAGGACCAGCCACGCCACCACCAGCGCAAACGCGCCCCAGGCGAAGGCGGAAAAGCCCAGCCCCAGCAGCAGCCAGTGGCGAAAGCGCAGCGGCGCTGGCGCGTAGCGGCCAAGCAGCCACGCGACGAGCAGCAGCACCAGGAGCTGCGGCCAGTACAGCACCGCGGGACCGGTGGTCGGCCCCCAGGTCCACAGCACCCAGCGGTCCTGCGGCAGGCTCAATCCGCTGCCGATGTTCGCCGCGGGCGCATCCAGCGCGAACGATGGCGTGACGGTGCGCAGCGCCACGCCATGCGGCTCGCGCAGGCGCACGCGGTACTCGTGCGCACCGGGCAGCAGCGGCAGACCGAGCTTGCCGTTGCGCACGGCGAGGTTCACCGGCTCGCCGTCGCGACTCGCCCCCAGCAATTGTGCACCTGCCGGCAGCGCGATCGCGTGTTCGCCGCCGCGCGTGCTGCGCGCATCGAGCGTGAGCGTGGTCTCGGTGCTGCGCTCGCCCACGTCGCTCTGCACGGCCACGCGATCGAAGGCGAGGCTGCCGCCGTCGACCGCGACCGGCTGGCTGAAACCGAGTCGCAGGGTCTCGCCAGGCAACGGCTGGAAGCGCAGGCCGGCGTCGCTGGCGCTGGTCGGCACGCCCTGCGCGTCGACGTGCCACATCGGCGCGGCGACGACTTCCCACACTTCGGCGCGCTTGCCCAGCGCCGGCGCCGTCAGCGCGAGCGTGGCCGCGTGATCCAGCCGACTGGTCCAGCGCACCTGGTTGCTGCCGGCGTTGAAGGTGACGTCGATGCGGTCGTGCTTCACCAGCGCGCCGTCGCCCTGCGGATGCTCACCGGGCAACAGCGGCAGGCTGAGGCTGAAGCCGCCGTTCGCCGGCGCGATGCGCTCGACCGTGTTCTGCACCTGCCAATCCACGCCCAGCAACAGGCGACGGGTCAACCGCACATAGGGCGGGAACTCCTGGGCGGCCACGGCCGGGCCGCTGCTATCGGTGCTACGCACGCGTTGCAGCGCAAGGCTGTCGCCCAGCATGTGCCCGCCATCCACGCCGTCCAGCGACCAGCCCTGCCCGTCGAACGCCACGCGTTGTGGACGCAGCGCGAAGCGCAGGCTGGCGCTGTCCACGGCGCCGATGCGGTAGCTCAGGGCGACACGATGCACGCCACGGTCGAGGCGCAGCAACGCTCCATCGTCGTCGCGGGCCAGCACGGCAGGATGCCCATCCACGCTGGCGTCGAGCAGTTGCAGCGCGGCGGCGGGCTGCGGCAATGGCAGCGCCACCGTGGCGCCGGCGTCCACGTCCAGCGCGACGTCCAGCGTGTTGCCGCTGGCCTGCAGCTGCGCCTGCGCCACGCTGGCGCAATCGGGCGCGCACTTCGGCGCCTCGGTGAGGCGATCCTTCAACTCGTCGAGTAGTTGCTGGCTGGGCAGGCTTTGCGCGTGCGCATGCGAGGGCAGCAGCACGGCGGCGAGCAACAGCGCGGCCGCCGCCTTGGCGCCACGCGCGGCAGGCCAGGAGAGCCGCCACGGCCGCAGGCTGTCGAGCAGCTTGGCGAGCAGGGCCGCCAGCAAGCCCACCAGCGCCACGCGCAACAATCGCACCAGCCAGCGCGGCGCGATCAGCAGGC
>JAJZET010000169.1:0-22275 GCA_021805685.1 Pseudomonadota bacterium | reverse complement strand
CATGCAACGCGGCACGCAGGCGGCCTTCCGGCAGGGCGCGCAGCAGCAGCGCGAGCAACAGCACCAGCGCCAGCGTCCACAACGGCGCACCGGCCTCGTGCCGACCCAGTGCGAGATACAGCGCGGTCAGCATGGCCCAGCGCCAGCCGAGCAGGCGGCCGGCCAGCAAGGCGACCAGCGCCAGCACGAACAGGTCGAGCAGGCTCCATTGCGCCACCCAGGTGTCGGGCGCTCGGTCTGCGCCGGGAGCCGCGAGCAGGCGATAGCCGAACGGCAGGTGCAGCTTGGCGCGGATGCTCTCCAGCGGCAGTTGCCAGCCGGAACTGGGGATCGCGCCGCCGTGCATGGGCAGGCGCAGGCCGGCATCCAGATCGAGCTGGTGCGTGCGCAGCTCGACGCCGCTGTGCCCGTCCTTGTCCTTGCTGACCAGCAGCGGCGTGCCGCCCTCGCTGGCACGCTGCAGTTGCCACGGTGCGGTCACGTCCATCCGCTGGCGGTGGCGCAGCGCGCCGCTGAGGTGGTCGGCCGTGCGCAGGCCGCTGCCGTCGAAGTCCAGCCACATCTCGCGCTGCAGAAGGACCTGGTCGCCCTTGCCGCCTTCGTCGCCGCGCGTGCCGGCGGCGATGGTCAATCCGCTGTGGTCGTCGAGCAGGAAGGCGGGCAGATCGCTCCACTCGTCCGGCACGCCAGCTTGCGCGGCGTCGATGCCCCGCCCCTCCACCCGGCTGCCGCGCAACGCGGGATCGTCGCGATAGCTCCAGGTCTCCTGCCGGGGCCACGGCGCGCCAGGCCATTTCAGCGCGATCTTTTCCAGCGGCGCGGTGGCCCGCGCGCGCAGCGTCAGCAACCAGTGTCCCGGCCGCAGTTGTACGTGCAGGCGGCCGTCGCCTTCGAGCCTGGCCGGCAGGTCGCCCGTCAGCGCGGTGGCGACGAAACCTCCCGGCAGGGCTGGCCCGAGCACGACTTCGCGCGCGCTGCCGGCCACGTCGAATTGCAGTTGCGTCTGCAGCATCGCCGGCAGGCCGTCGCTGAGTTCGCGGTAGACGCGCAGGGACAAGGCGTCCGCGGCCCGCTGTGCGGCGGCGGCCTCGCCCAGCGTGAGCTGGTCGCCGTTGCGTTCGACGCGCGACACCGCCTTACCGTCCACGCTCAACGCCACCAGGCCGATGGCCGGCGGCACGCGCAGGCGCGCAGGCTGCTCCGTCCACGGCAGCGTGCCGCGCAGCTGATAGTCGCCGGGCGCCAGCCGCAGCGTCGGCTGGCCGTCGCGCCGCAGCACCACGGCCGACTGGTTGTTCGCCGTCACCGCCTGCGGCCAGGTGCGTCCGCCGCCCGGCAGCGCCACCCAGCTGGCCGCATCCACGTGCACGCCCAGGCTGAAGCTCGCGCCATCCTTGCCGGCATCCAGCGTCAGGCGGCCGGGCCAGGCGCACTGGTAGCTGTCCGTGCCGGGCATCCGGTCGGCCAGGAAGGGACAGGCGTGCTCCGGCACGTCGTGCAGCACCCAGCCCTGCCAGTCGCGCAACGGCGGCGGTACATCCTGCGCCGGCGACGGTGCAGCCAGCAGCAGGCCGAGACCCAGCAATCCGATCACTCGAGCAAGCATCCCCTTCTCCCTGTGCCGCGCATGGCCGGCACAGTGTAGGGAATTGCGTCCGCGGTTACTCCGAAACGGCCAGCACGCAATCGTCGGCGCCGAAACTGCGGCAGCAGACGGGGAAGATCGACAGGCCCGCCGGGGCGATCAGCGGCGCCAGCAGGCCCTCGAGCAGGCCGCTGTAGAAGCTGCAACCGGAATGCCCTTCCTCCGCGCACAGCGGGCTGTGCCGGATGTGCAGCTGGTCGCCCTGCAGGTCGATCTCGACCAAGGCCTGCAACGCGGGCGCCGCGACCGCGGCCAGCGCCCGCTGCAGCGGCAGCGTGCCGCCCTTCGTCTGGCCGCGCGCGTACAGCCAGGCGCCGACGCGCTGCCCGGCAAGCTGCAGGGACGATTCGCGCGCACCTTCGGCCACCGCGCGATCCAGCTTCAGCAGGTTCGGCACGATGCGCGGATAGTCGTATTCCAGCGAGGCCAGCGCCTTGTCCACAGCGGCCACGTCCGCCTCCAGCGGAACCACTTCGACGAAGGGCGCGGGCGGAGGCTCCGCCGGTGCCTGCACCGGCGCCGGCACGGGCCGCTGCTCGATCATGAACGCCTCGAACGATTCTTCCGGCACGGGCTCGGGCCTTTCCACCACGGGCGTGGCCGGAGGCGGGGCCGGCTCGGCAACCTTTCCGGCCGGCTCTTCGACAGGCTCGGGCTCGGGCTCGGGCGCCGGCGGCGGCACGTAGTTGGAAACGGTCTTGCGGCTGGCGGCGAAATGCTCGCGCTGCTCGCCTTCCACTACCGGATACAGCTCGAAGCTGACCAGGCGGTCGCACGCGGACAGCGCCTGGCGCAAGGCGCGCTTCTTGAACCACGAACCGCGCACAACCATCGAAAGCAACGTGCCGTGCGGATCCTGCACCTGGCGCTGCCGCACCAGGGTGTAACCGCAGGTGGCGGCCACGCGGCCGACCTCGATCAGCAGGCCCTCGCGTTGCAGCGCGAGTGCCTGGATTTCCAGCTCGATCATGCGTCCCCCTGTAGACGATGTCGGTGGGTTGGGTGGGCGGCCATGCTACGACAACGGCTGCGGCAATACTTTGCGAGACGCCGCATCGACGACTGCGCACGGCGTGCCCCGCGAAAACGACAAGCCCCGCCGTGGCGGGGCTTGTCGCGAGCGGAAACGCAGGGATGGTCAGCGCGTGATCGAGGCCGGGTTCTGCCGGGCGGCCAGCGCGGAACACAGCTCGATGGACTCGGTGGTCTGCGCCAGACCACGCGCGATGCCGGCAGCATCGTTCATGCGCGGCTTGAAGAACGACTGCAACCGCTGCGCTTCGGCAGGGGAGCAACCAGGAGCAACCAGCACCGCCGGCCAGCATCGGCAGGTAACCGCCGGCGAAGCTGCCAGTGCGTGCAAGCACCTGCGGGTAGTGTCCGGTGAA
Organism: Pseudomonadota bacterium; assembly: GCA_021805685.1. Taxonomy (GTDB): domain Bacteria; phylum Pseudomonadota; class Gammaproteobacteria; order Xanthomonadales; family Rhodanobacteraceae; genus Rhodanobacter_A. The sequence continues at coordinate 19,242 of JAJZET010000169.1, read as the reverse complement.
CCAGCCCCACAGCGCGTCGCGCTGGGCGCGCGTGTCGCGGCCGGCACGCAGCAGCGAGGCCATCTCGCCCACCTTCACCGGCTTGCTGATCGCGAAGTCGCGCACCTGTTCGGCCAGCGCGGGATCCTCGACTCGGGCGAGGCCGCCGAGGATGCCGTTGCGCAGCGCGGGATCGCTGGTCCGCGGCAGCTCGGCGATCAGCGCATCCACCGCACTCTTGCCCTGCGTCTGCACCGCCACGCCCAGCGCATCGCCGAGCAGGTCGGGGTTGGCGGCGGCGAGGTTCAGGCGACCGTTCGCGTTCTTGCGCAAGGCGGCCTCGCCCTGCTTGAGCAGCTCGGCGCGCACCTCCGGTAACTTGAAGTCGAGCCCCAGCGCGCCGGCCAGCGTGCTGCGCAACAGGGAGTCGTCTTCCGGCTCGCCCGGCTTGCGCTGGTAGCCCAGCGCTTCGAGTTTCGGCAGGTAAGCAGCCTTCACCCAGTCGGCGATCCGCGCACGCTGTGCAGCGGTCCTGGCCACGTGGCGATAGATCCACTCCAGCTGGCCCAGCGGCGCGGTCGCCACTTGGCGGGTCTTCGATCCGGTGAGCGGCTTCAGCGCGGCGAGCACCTGGCCGGCATCGAGGTCGCCGTGCTCGAAGCTGGCGTGGATCGCGTCGGCGTAGGCCAACTGCTCGGTGTCGCTCAGCTTGGCGACCTCGGCGGTCAGCGCGGCCAGCTCGCCCTTGTCGAGGCTGAAGCGGTAGTAGCCGGCGGCATTTGCGTTCGGCATCACCCAGGTGTGCGCGCTGGCACCGGGCAGCGCCAGCGAGCCGGCGGCCTTGTCGAGCATCGTGCAGGCCACCTGGCTGCCGCCGGCGGTGCCATAGCGCACGCATACCGGGATGCCCCAGATACGCCGGCTGTTGCCATGGCTGCCCAGCGGCAGGTAGCGGCTCTGCTTCAACGCCAGCACCGTCTGGCCGCCCTTCTGCTCCAGCGCCGTCTGCACGTAGGGCACGCCGGACTGGTCGAGGAAGCTCTTGAACGCATGCTTGAATGCCTCGCCCTTGCCGGCCGCCGTGGCGATCGCGTCGACCAGGTCGTCGGCATTCGCGTTACCGAACTTGTGCGCCTGGATGTAGGCGCGCATGCCCTTCTGGAAGGTCTTGTCGCCCACGTAGTTCTCGAACATGGCGATCACCGAGGCACCCTTCTGGTAGGTGATGCCGTCGAACGCGGTCATGATGTCGCCGTTGCCGGTGATCGGCTGGCGGATCTTGCGCGCGCTGAGCAGGCTGTCGTTGGCCATCGCGCCCTGCGCGCCGAGCACGCGGTCGAGGTCGGCGCGGTATTCGGGATGGACTTCCATCGTGACCTTCTGCTGCATCCAGGTGGCGAAGGCCTCGTTGAGCCAGATGTCGTTCCACCAGGCCAGCGTCACGGTGTCGCCGGTCCACTGGTGGGCCAGCTCGTGCGCGGTGTCGTTGAACGCATCGCGCACGTCGCGCGCCGGGGAATCCTTGTCGAGCAGCAGCAGCCAGTCGCGGAAGGTGACCAGGCCGGGGTTCTCCATCGCACCGGCGGCGAAATCCGGCGCGGCGAGCAAGTCCAGCTTGTCCCACGGATAGCCGAAGCCGTAGTAGTTCTCCAGCGCGTGGATGATGCTCGGCGTTTCGGAAAGCACGTGACTCATGCGGTGCGCCTCGCCGGCGGCGGCGATGCCACGCAGCGGCAGCGGCTTGCTGCGGTAGGCGTCGGGCGAGATCTCCGCGGTCGGCGTGATGTCCCACGGCCCCACGGCAAACGCCACCAGGTAGGTCGGCAGCGGCAGGGTCTGCGCGAAGCTCACCGTCTTCCAGCCCTTGCCGGCGGGCTTCTCGCTCACCTGCCGGGTGTTGGCTACCGCCACGTCGTGGTCGGGCAGGGTGATGGAGATGTCGAACGGGGTCTTGAAGCCGGGTTCGTCGAAGCCCGGGAACGCGAATCGCGCGCTGATCGGCTCCATTTGCGTCATCGCGTACGACTGCCCCTTGTCGGTGACCTTGTACAGGCCCTGCAGCTGCGCGTTGAGCGGCGCGGTGTAGTGGAACTGCAGCGTGATCTCGCCGGCCGGCAGCGTGCTGCCGAAATCCACGCGCGCCACGCCGGCCTTGGGATCGGCTTCCACGTATTTCGCATCGTGCGTCTTGCCCGCGGCATCGGTCACCGTCGCCTTCGACACCGTCAGCGAAGCGCCGTCCAGCCACACGTGGTCGGAAGCCTTGGCCAGCTTCACCTTGATCGTGGTGGTGCCGGAGAAGTCGGCCTGCGCCGGATCGACCTTGAAGGCGATCCGGTAGGACTGCGGCACCGCCCACGACGGCAGCCGGCCGGTGGGAACCTGGCCGGCGGAGGCGGCGAAAGCCATGCCGCAGCTGGCGGCCAATGCGGTAAACAGGAGCGGACGAAGGTGACGACGCATGGCGGCTTCCACGTGGTGTGAGGTAACCCTGCACGCTAGGCCCGGCATGACTTTCCACACAGTGCCATAAGGCATGCAGCCCCCCGGCTTGCGCAGGTCGCTCAATGGCTACCATGATGTTCCATAGCCATCACCTATGACGGAAACGCCATGAACCTGCGCGACCTGCACTACCTCGTGGCGCTCGCCGAGCAGCGCCATTTCGGTCGCGCGGCGGAGGCCTGCTTCGTCAGCCAGCCGACCCTGTCCACCCAGATCAGGAAGCTGGAGGACGAACTCGGCGTGGCGCTGGTCGAGCGCACGCCGCGCAGGGTGCTGCTCACCGACGTCGGCCGCGAGATCGCCGCGCGCGCGCGCGACGTGCTCAACGAGGTGGAGCAAATCAAGGGCATCGCGCGGCGCACGCTGGACCCCGAATCCGGCACGGTGCGGCTGGGCATCTTCCCCACCCTGGGCCCCTACCTGCTGCCGCACGTGGTGCCGCTGCTGCGCCAGCGCTTTCCGCGGCTGGAGCTGCTGCTGGTGGAAGAGAAGACCGAGGAGGTGCTGCGCCGCCTGCGCGAAGGCAAGCTCGATGCCGGCATCCTCGCCCTGCCGGTGCACGACGACAGCCTGCACGCGGAATTCCTGTTCGAGGAGCCGTTCCTGCTCGCCGTGCCGCAATCGCATCCGCTGGCCAAGCGGGCCTCGCTGAAGCTGGCCGATCTCGCCGAACACAGCCTGCTGCTGCTGGAGGACGGCCACTGCCTGCGCGACCAGGCGCTGGAGGTCTGCCAGCTCGCTGGCGCAGGCGAGAAGAGCGGCTTCCGCGCCACCAGCCTGGAAACGCTGCGCCAGATGGTGGCCGCCGAGGTTGGCATCACCCTGCTGCCCACCCTCGCGGTGAAGCCGCCGGTGGCGCAGGCACCGAACATGCGGCTGATCGAATTCCGCGGCAGCCACCCGCCCAGCCGGCGTATCGCGATGCTGTGGCGCAAGAGCTCGGCGATGGGCGGCTTCCTCAAGCAGCTCGCCGGCGTGTTCCGCGAACTGCCGAAGGATCTGCTCGATCCTCACGACGTGGTCGCCACGACCAGGCGCTCCGCCTCCGCATGAAGGCGCGCACCGCCGCGGCTACCGGCTGATGCGCCGCGACTGGCGCGCCCCCTGGCTGATCGCCGTCCTGCTGCTTGCCTTGTGGGGCGGCTGGTCGTGGTGGCGCATGCGGCCACTGCATCCGGGCCCGGGCGAACTGGCGCCGGACGACCCGGTGCAGACGGCGCTGGATGGGTCGGAGCAGCCCATCCGAATCGGCCGCTTCACGCTCACTCCGCGCGCGAAGTTCGACCTGACGGCGCGGGTGCTCTCCACCGAGCACTACCAGCTCGACCCCGGCGCCGCGCTGGTGCCGGAGGATTTCGCGCTGGGCTGGGGCCGCATGTCGGACAGCGCCGTGCTGAAGGACATCGACGTCTGGCAATCCGGCCGCTTCTACTACTGGCACGTGCGGCGATTCCCGATACCGCGCCGCGAGATCGAGACGCACAGCGCCAACATGCACCTGATAGCCGCCGACGCCGGCGTGCGCCGCGCGCTGGCGCGGGTGCGTGTGGGGCAAGTCGTGGCGCTGGACGGGCTGCTGGTGGACGCCGACCGCGCGGACGGCTGGCATTGGCGTACGTCGATGACGCGCGACGACACGGGCGACGGTGCGTGCGAGCTGTTCTACGTCACCTCGGTCGATACGCCGGCCGACCAGGGCGCGTCGCTGCCGTCCGGCACGCCATGACCTACCGGACGCTGGGGCCGACGCGACCCGATCGCGCCGCTCAATAACGCAGCACGGCGTGCAAGGGCCGGTCGCCGACCCAACGCTCGCGCCCGCGCAGCGCTGTCAGCTCGATGAGCACCGACGCGCCCACCATTTCGCCGCCGAAGCGCGCCACCAGCGCCTGCGCCGCGGCGAGCGTACCGCCAGTGGCCAGCACGTCGTCCGCCAGCAGCACGCGGGTACCGGATGGCAGCGCATCGTGGCGTGCTTCCAGCAGGTCGCTGCCGTATTCCAGCTGGTACTCCAGCGCCAGCACCGGCGGCGGCAATTTGCCGGGCTTGCGCAGCGGCACGAAGCCGGCGCCCAGCGCCTGCGCTAACGCAGTGCCGAAGATGAAGCCGCGCGCCTCGATGCCGCATACCGCCTGCACGCCGGCATCGCGCCACGGCTCGGCCAGCGCGGCGACGCAATCGGCAAAGCCTCGTGCATCGGCCAGCAACGGCGTGACGTCGCGAAACAACACGCCGGGCCTCGGGAAATCCGCCACGTCGCGGATCAGCGCGGCAAACGCGTGCATGGCGTCCTTCGTCGTCACCCGGGCACGCCCACCGGCGTGCCGGGATCGTCGTCCCATTCGCGCAGCGCCTCGCGCGCCTCGGCGAGTTGCGCTTCGATCCCGCGCACGATGCCTGCGGCAGCCTCGACACCGGAGTCGGGCACCATCACGGCGAGGTAGTCCAGCGCGGGCAGCTGGCCCACGCCGCCGGTGAGGTATTCGCCGGCGATGAAGGCGGGAATCTGCGCGTGTTCCAGCGCGTCCTTCACCAGGTGCGCATCGAACAGGTTTTCGGCGCGGTAGACGGTGTGCATGGCGGCACGCTAGCCCCGTTGCCGGTGGCAGGGCAAGGGCTTTCTGCTCTATCGTCACCGAAGGGCGATCCGGGGAATGGTGCAGATGGGCACGCGCGACGAAGGCCTGCAGTTCGTGAGCCTGATCCATCGTTTGCGCACGCTTGGATTCGCGCTCGGCCTGTGGCCGGTGGCCGCGGTGCTGTACCGGCAGCAGGCACCGACCTGGGAGTGGGTGCTGCTGGCTGCCAATGGACTGCTCTGGCCGCACCTGGCCTGGCAATACGCACGACGCGGCGTCAGGCCGGCGCAGCGCGAACGGTTCAACCTGCTGGCCGATGCCGCGATGCTGGGCGGCTGGATCGCGGCGATGCATTTCGCCCTGCTGCCCAGCGTGTTGTTGATCACGATGATGTGCATGGACCGCGTCGGCGCCGGCGGCTGGCGCCTGCTGGGCAAGGCGCTGCCGATCGGCGTTGCCGGTTGCGCGCTGGTGGCCTGGATCGCCGGCGCGACCTACCAGCCCGGAAGCGGCATGCTGGGCCTGCTCGCCTGCCTGCCGATGCTGGGGATCTACCCGGTCTGGCTGAGCACGGTGACATTCCGCCAGGCGCAGCGGATTCGCCACCGGAACCGCCTGCTGGAGCAGCTCAACCACACCGACATGCTTACCGGCATCGCCAACCGCGCGCACTGGATGGATAGCGCCGCGCGGGAGATGCACCGCTACCTGCGCAACCAGCGGCCGGCGACGCTGATCCTGCTCGACATCGACGGTTTCAAGCAGGTCAACGACAGCCGCGGCCACGCGGCAGGCGACGCCCTGCTGCAGCAACTGGCCACGGTGTTGCATGAGAGCCTGCGCAGCGTGGACACCCCGGGCCGGCTCGGCGGCGACGAGTTCGGCATCGTGCTGCCGGAAACCGACCTCGAACACGCGCGCGAGGTGGCCGAACGCATTCGCCAGCGGGTGGAACGGCTCGGCCGCGCCGACGAGGCGCTGGCCAGGCCGTACACGCTTAGCCTCGGCGTGGCGCAGATCGGGCCGCGGCACGCCAACGTGGATGCCTGGGTGCGCCAGGCCGACGTGGCGCTCTACCTGGCCAAGGCACAGGGCCGCAACCGTGTGTGCACCAGCTCGCCGGAGGCGGTGGCACCCTGAGCCCGGTTCGCGCCCGGCGCAGGGGCGGGGTTCGGGCCTGGCCGGCGGGTACAAGGTAAACTTGCGGACTTTCCCCAACCGCCCGCGAGCCGTTGCATGTCCAGCCCGTCCAGCCCCGCCGAGAACACCGCCGCCGCGACGGCCGACGGTCCGCGCGACTTCATCCGCCAGATCGTCCGCGAAGACCTGGCCACGGGCAAGCACGCTGCCATCCACACCCGCTTCCCGCCGGAGCCGAACGGCTACCTGCACATCGGCCACGCCAAGGCGATCTGCCTGAGCTTCGGCATCGCGCGCGAATTCGGCGGCTGGTGCAACCTGCGCCTGGACGACACCAATCCCGGCAAGGAGGACCCGGAGTTCGTGCAGGGCATCAAGGACGACGTGCGCTGGCTGGGTTTCGAATGGCACGAGCTGCGCCATGCGTCGGACTATTTCGACGTGTTCTACCGCGCCGCGCTGAAACTGATCGCGGACGGCCTCGCCTACGTGGACGACCTCAGCGCCGACGAGATGCGCGAATACCGCGGCACGCTCACCGCGCCGGGCCGCAACTCGCCGTACCGTGAGCGCAGCGCCGCGGAGAATCTCGACCTGTTCCGGCGCATGCGCGCAGGCGAGTTCGCCGACGGCAGCCGCACGCTGCGCGCGAAGATCGACATGGCCTCGGGCAACATCAACCTGCGCGATCCGGCGCTGTACCGCATCCGCAAGGTGACCCACCAGAACACCGGCGACGCCTGGCCGATCTACCCGATGTACGACTTTGCCCACGCCCTGTCCGACGCGATGGAAGGCATCACCCATTCGCTGTGCACGCTGGAGTTCGAAGACCACCGTCCGCTGTACGACTGGTGCGTGGACAAGGTGGACCTGCCGAACCATCCCGAGCTGTGGCAATCGGTGGTTGCCGCCGGGCTGGAGGCCAAGCCGGCCAAGCCCCGCCAGATCGAGTTCTCGCGCCTCAACCTCAGCTATTGCATCACCAGCAAGCGCAAGCTCGCCCAGCTTGTCGCCGAGGGCTTCGTCGACGGCTGGGACGACCCGCGCATGAACACCCTGCGCGGCATGCGCCGCCGCGGCTTCACGCCGGCCGGGCTGCGCCTGTTGATCGAGCGGGTGGGCATCTCCAAGCAGAACAGCGTGATCGACTACGCCATCCTCGAGAACTGCATCCGCGAGGACCTGGACGCCAACGCACCGCGCCGCCTGGCCGTGCTCGACCCGCTCAGGCTGGTCATCACGAACCTGCCGGAAGGCCACGCGGAAACGCTGACCTTCCCCAACCATCCCAAGGACGAGGGCTTCGGCACGCGCGAGGTCCCGTTCGCGCGCGAGCTGTGGATCGAGCGCGAGGATTTCGCCGAGGTGCCACCCAAGGGCTGGAAGCGCCTCGTCCCGGGCGGCGAAGTGCGCCTGCGCGGCGTCGGCATCGTGAAGTGCGAGGAGGTGCTCAAGGACGCCGACGGCAACCTCGCCGAGCTGCGCTGCACGCTCGATCCCGAGTCGCGTGCCGGCCTGCCGGGCGCCGATCGCAAGGTCAAGGGCACCATCCACTGGGTCAGCGCGGCGCACGCGGTGGCCGCCGAGCTACGCGTGTACGACCGCCTGTTCGACGTGGCCGCGCCGGATGCCGAGGACGACGGCCAGCCATGGACGTCGCACATCAACCCCGAGGCCAAGCGCGTGGTGCGCGGCTGGATCGAACCTGCCGCCGCGCAGGCCGACGCCGAGCAGCGTTACCAGTTCGAGCGCCTCGGCTACTTCGTGGCCGACCGCGTCGAGCATCGCCCCGATGCACCGGTGTTCAACCGCGTGGTGACGCTGCGCGACACCTGGGCGAAATGAGCCCCGCGATGCTGCTGCCGATGCAGATCCACCTTACCCTGCCGCCGTGGATCAACGAACTGGTCGACGGCACGCAGCGGTACGCCTCCGATGAGGAACGGATGGGTCTCGCCATCGCGCTGGCCCGTCGCAACATCGAGCACGGCGAAGGCGGCCCGTTCGGCGCCGCGGTGTTCAATGCCGCTGGGCGCGTGGTGTCGGTCGGCGTGAACCGCGTGATACCGCAAACCTGCTCGGTAGCGCACGCAGAGATGATGGCCTACATGAGCGCGCAGCAACGTCTCGCCAGCTTCCGCATCAACGCCAGTGGCGGCCGCCACACGCTGGCCACCAGCGCGCAGCCCTGTTGCCAGTGCTTCGGCGCGACGGTCTGGGCGGGCATCGACGAGCTGCTGATCGGCGCACGCGCCGAGGACGTGGAAGAACTCACCGAGTTCGACGAGGGACCGCTGCCCGCCGACTGGATCGGCGAGCTGGAACGCCGCGGCATCGACGTGCGCCGCGATATCCGGCGCGGCGAAGCGCGCGAGGTCCTCGCCCTCTATGGCGCACGAGGCGCATCGTATTGAAACGCCTGCGCGCCGCGTTGCCGCTGATCCTGCTGCTTGTCGCGGGTATCGTGCTGTACCTTTCCGGCACGCTCGACCGCTTCAGCCCCCAGCATCTGGTCGCGCACCAGCACCAGCTGCGCGCGCATATCGCCGAACACCCGTGGTTGAGCCGGCTTGCCTACATCGGCCTGCTGACCCTGGCGATGGCCACCGGCATCCCGGGCACGATCGTGATCATCCTCGCCGGCGGCCTCGCCTTCGGGGTGGTCGACGGCACGCTGTGTTCCTCGATCGCACTCACGCTGGGCTCGCTGATCCTCTACCTGGCCAGCCGCTACGCCTTCGGCACCGGCACGCGCGAACCGCCGCCGCTGGCCGCGAGGCTGCACCACGGCTTCGAACGCCATCCGGTGAGCTACACCCTGTTCCTGCGCTTCATCCCGGTGATGCCGTTCGGGGCGGTAACCGTGGGGCTGGCGTGGCTGCGTTGCCCCCTGTGGCTGTTCATCAGCGCAAGCTGGCTGGGCGGCACCGTGTCGCTGCTGTTCGAAACATCGATCGGCGCCGGGCTGGGCAACGCCCTGGCTCATGATGGCGCGCTCCACGTCGGCCTGCTGCTGCACGCCTCGGTATTGCTGCCGATGGGCGCGCTGGCCTTGCTGGCGCTGCTGCCGCTGCTGATCGGCCGCCTCACCGCCCGGCACCGGCGAAAGGCAACCGCACTGGAGCGGCGCGAATGAGCGTCCACAGCGTTCGCTAATCGCCCGCCGGCATGCTTGACGGCCCCATCGCCGGAGCCCGCCATGAAATCCCCTGCCCTGCTGTTGTTACTCGCCTTCGGCGCCGTCGCCGTGGCCCATGCCGCGACGCCGGACTACGCCGTGCTGCAACGTTACCCGTTAGGCGGCAGCGGAGGCTGGGACTACCTCACCATCGATCCGGCCTCGCATCACCTGCTGATCGCCCGCCAGGACCGCGTGATGGCGGTGGACACGCAAAGCGGCAAGCTGGTCGGCGAAATCCCCGGCATGCGGCACATCCACGGCATCGCACTGGTGCAGAAGCTGCGGCGTGGCTACGTCAGCGACGGCGCCGCCGACAGCGTCCACGTGATCGACCTCGACACCCTCAAAACACTGCGCGATATCCCGGTAGACGGCAGGAACCCGGACGGCATCGTGTTCGATCCGGCCAGCGGCCACGTGCTGACCATGAACGGCCACAGCGGCAATGCCAGCGTGATCGACACCGCCAGCGACAAGGTCGTCGCCAGCATCGCACTGCCCGGCAAGCCCGAGTTCGCGGTCAGCGACGGCCGCGGCCACGTGTTCGTCAACATCGAGGACAAGGGCGAGCTCGCGCGCATCGACACGAAGACGAACAAGGTCGATGCCACGTGGAATCTCGCGCCCTGCAAATCGCCGAGCGGGCTGGCCATCGACACCCGGTCCCGGCGCCTGTTTTCGGTCTGCGACAACAAGCTGATGGCGGTGACCGATGCCGACAGCGGCCGACAGGTGGCCACCGTGGCCATCGGCGACGGCCCCGATGCCGCCCGCTTCGATCCGGCCACCCGGCTGGTCTATAGCTCCAACCACGACGGCACGCTGACCATCGTGCACGAAGACGATGCGAACCATTTCCGCGTGGTGGCGAACGTACCCACCCAGGTCGGCGCCCGCACGATGGCGCTGGATCCGGCCACCCACCGCATCTGGCTGGTTGCCGCCGCGCCTGGGCCGCGCCATGCCGCGGTGAAGGATTTCACCGCGCTGGTGGCCGGTCCACGCTGACGCTTTCTGGTCACCTCGCCGTGGAATCCGGCAAGGCGGCGATGGCCGCCTTGCCCCGGCAGCGCCCCGCTGCCGGACCACCGGCTGCAGGCCCTGGCCTGTAACGATTTCCCGGGCCTTCGCCGGCGAGACAGCCGGGAACCGCATCCACTTCCGCGCGCGGCCGCCGTCAGCGCGGCACGCGAAGCGTTGACCCGCGCAGCGCCTCCTCGCGCGCCAGCTCCTCGGCGCAGTCGGTGGCCTCGCCGTCCAGGTCGGACGGCGAAGGCTTCGGCAGGTGGCCGGCGTGGTGGCCGTGGGAAAGCTGGTCAGCGCCAGCCGGTCGGTCGGTCGAGGTCATTCCATCGGTCTCAGGTCATGGGCGGCATGCACGCGTTGCCGGCATGCTAGCGCCAAGCCAGTGCGCCCGTCTTCAAGGGCACCGGCGCATGCCAGCCTGGCGCAGGCCGATGACCGGGGCATCGTCGTGCCTGCGCTATCGGATTCGCTTTGGTAGCACGCCTCGCACGGGCCTATCTGCCGGCTTGATGCTGGCCAGGTATTGCGGGGTCAGGCGTCGCTTTGGGGGCATCGCAGTTTCGTCACGAACCGGGCTTCCCCAAGAATGCCCCCACCAAGGGGCCGGATTGCAATGGATGCCCCCGGACGGCATCGGACAAGAAAAAGGCCGGAACCGTTGCTATTGCTAGGGTTTCCGGCCTTCTTTGGATGCTGCTGGATGGCTATTTGGTGGGTCGTCCGGGACTCGAACCCGGGACCAATGGATTAAAAGTCCAGTGCTCTACCAGCTGAGCTAACGACCCGTCATGCAAGTGGATTGGCGATTTTAGGGATTGCGCTGCAGGCGCACAAGCAAAAGCGCCTCAAACGTAGCGCGTGGGATCGGGCAGGCCCGCTGCACGAAAGCCTTGCGCACGTAGGCGGCAGGCGTCGCAGTGACCACACGCGCGCCCATCGGCATCTGCCTGGTAACAGCTTACGGTGGCCGAAAAATCCACCCCAAGGCGCTGGCCTTCGCGCGCGATGTCTGCCTTGCTCATGCGCATCAACGGCGCATGGATGCGAATGCTGGCGCCTTCGACGCCCGCCTTGGTGGCGACGTTTGCCAGCGTTTCGAACGCCTCGATGAAGGCCGGACGGCAATCCGGATACCCCGAATAGTCCACCGCATTGACGCCGCACCAGATGTCGGTGGAACCCAGCACCTCGGCCCAGCCCAGCGCGATCGACAGCATGATGGTGTTGCGTGCCGGCACGTAGGTGGCCGGGATGTGTCCGTCGTCGTCGTGCGCGTCATCGTCCAGCGGCACGGCGATGTCGGCGGTCAGCGCCGAACCCCCGATGCTGCGCAGATCCACCTGCACGGTCTTGTGCTCGACCGCGCCCAGCAGGCGCGACACGCGCCCGGCCGCCTCCAACTCGGAGCTGTGGCGCTGTCCGTAGGCCACGCTCAGGGCATGCACCTGATACCCCTGTTCGCGGGCGATGGCCACGGTAACGGCCGAATCCATGCCGCCGGAGACGAGCACGACGGCTTTGCGGGTTGAAGCTTCTGGCATGATTTTCATCCATTGCGGAACGGCCGGTCACCGGCCGGAGAGCGCTTGCGGCAAGACAGGCCACAGCGCGGATCTTTCAGGCGCCGCCGCAAGGCAGCCACGACCTCACTTTCCCTTCGCGTCGTTCCACAGCAGCTTGTGCAACTGCAATTGGAAGCGCACAGACAACTTGTCGTCGATGATCCATTCGGCCAGTTCGCGCGGCTCGACCTTGCCCCATACCGGCGAGAACAACACCATGCAGCGGCTGGCAAGGTCGTGTTCGGCCACCACGCCGCGCGCCCATTCGTAGTCGCCGCGGCTGGCGATCACGATCTTGAGCTGGTCATGCGGCAAGAGATGGCCCAGGTTCGACCAAAGGTTCCGTGCGCACTCGCCGGAATCCGGCGCCTTCAGGTCGACTACCTTGCGCACGCGCGGATCGACCGGCGCGATATCCAGCGCACCGGATGTCTCGAGCGATACTTCGTAGCCGGCATCGCACAGGCGTTGCAGCAACAGCAGACAGCGCTTCTGCGCCAGCGGCTCGCCACCGGTAACGCAGACATGACGCACGCCATGGCCGGCGACTTCGTCGAGGATGTCGTCGATGGCCCGCCATTCGCCGCCGTGGAAGGAATAGGTGGTGTCGCACCAGCTGCAGCGCAGAGGGCACCCGGTGAGGCGTACAAACACGGTGCGCCAGCCGATGGCGTCGGCCTCGCCCTGGATCGAGTGGAAGATCTCGGTGATGCGCAACCGCTCGGCGGCAACCGCGGGCGCGGCGATCACCGCGCTATGGCCTGCATCGCCCACCGCCACGACCTCAACCGCCCCGCTGGATGCGGCCTAGCCGCTCCTTCGCCAGGCTGGCGGCCTTGGAGCCCGGGTACTTGCTGATCACCGCCTTGAGCGTGGTTGCGGCTGCCGGCACCTGCTTCAGCTCGTACTGGCAATAGCCGACCTTGAGCAGCGCATCGGGCGCCTTTTCGCTCTGCGGGAAACGGCTCAACAGTTGCTGGAACGCTTCCAGCGCCACCTTGTAATTGGTGGTGACGTAATACGACTCGCCCAGCCAGTACAAGGCGTTCGAGGCCAGCGGCTGGTCCGGGTACTTCTCGATGAAGGTGCGGAACTGCCGCGAGGCGCCCACGTAGTCGCCCCCGCGCAGGGTCTTGAAGGCAGCGTCATAGGACGCCTCCATGGCGGCCCTGTCGCCCGCCGACAGCGGCTTGGCGGCGCTCGTCGCAGCCTGGGCCGGTGCGGCGGCGGAGCTACCCGCAGCCGGCGCGACCGCCGAGGCTGCAGGCGCGCTGCTGGCCGAGGCCGGCGCCGTGCCCTGCTGGTTGCCAGCCTCGAGCCGCCCAAGGCGGGAGTCGAGGTCGACGTATTGATCCTTGCTCTTGTCCTGGAGCAGTTGCAGCTGATGCTGCAGTTCCTCGATCTGACCCTGCATGTCGCGCAATTGCGACTGCATCTGCTGCATCTGGTTGACCTGCGCAGCAGCGGCCTGATCCTTGTTCTGCGCCCGCTGCTCGAGCAGGGAGACGCGGTCAGCCAGGCTCAATCGCGAATCCTGTGCGAACACCGGAACCACGAAAAGCATGGCGGACGCAAATGCGCCCGCCATGCTCGCCTTGGCTGCAATTTTGCTGGCCAGTGGCTTCATCGCTTACTCGGCCGTGTACACGATCTCGACGCGACGGTTCTTGCTCCAGCAATCCTCGTTGTGCTCGCGGCACACCGGCTTTTCCTTGCCGTAGGAGATCACGCTGATCTGGCTGGCCGAGGCGCCATTGGCCTGCAGAGCGCTGGACACGGCATTGCCACGACGCTCGCCGAGGCCCAGGTTGTATTCCTTGGAGCCGCGCTCGTCGGTGTTGCCTTCCAGACGCATCCGCGCCATCGGGCGGTCCTGCAGGTACTTGGCGTGGCAAGCCATGATGGCCTGGAACTCCGGCTTGATTTCGTCCTTGTCGAAATCGAAGTACACCACGCGCTGCTTGAGGCAGGCGTCGGTGTTGAGGTCGGCCGGCGTGTACTTGCCGCTGGTCTCGGCCGGCTGGGTCGGGGCGACAGGCGCGCTGGCCGGAGCCTGCGGCTTGACTTCCTGCTTCTTGGAACAGGCGGCCGCGCCAACGCAGAGCAGGGCGACCAGGGCGACGCGAACGGTCTTATTCATGGTGACGATCCTTCAAACGTGTGTGAGATCCGGCATACAGTGACGGACGGGTTACGGGACGTTATCGCCGGTGGACCGGCTGTTGTTTGTTTTGGTGTAGCAAAAACCAACGGCGTGCGATGCGTGCCTTCAATGGCTGGCCATGGCGCAATATTGCCTATTGCGTTTCGGCCGGCAAAACACGCCGGGCGCGACCCTTGCGGGCCGTCCCCGGCTTCGACCGTCGCAGGCGAGTGCGGCGGCGCGAATCGCTCACTGCTGTTGTCTGTACGGCCCCCAGGCAGGATCGCTCACGCTGCCGTTGGCAAGCGCGAGGCGCTGACGCACCATGCCATCGGACGAAGTGGCATAGAGCACGCCGCGCGGACCTTCGGTGGCGCCGTACAACAACATGCTGGCGTTCGGTGCCCAACTGGGGCCGAAATCCAGCGGTCCGGGCGATAGGTAATGCACCTGCCCTCCCAGACTGAGATCCATGACAGCAATACGATACACGTTCCCGTTGCCCTGCACCATGGCAAGTTCCTTGCCGTCGTAGGTTATGGCGGAGTTGGAGTTGTACGTGCCCTGGAAGCTGATGCGCTGGGCCGTGCCGCCACTCGCGGGAACCTGGTAGATCTGCGGGCGACCGGAGCGGTCCGAGGTGAAATACAGGGACTTTCCGTCCGGCGCCCAGACCGGCTCGGTATCGATGGCGGGATTGTGGGTCAGGCGGGTTTCCTGGCGGCTCGCCAGGTCGAGCAAGTACAGCTCGGGATTGCCCTGGAAGGACAGCGACACCGCCAGCTCGCGCCCGTCCGGCGACCACGCCGGGGCGCCGTTGATGCCCTTCTTGTGCGCCTCCACCAACTGGCGGGCGCCCGTGGTGAGATCCTGCACGTAGACCTGCGAATTGCCACTCTCGAAGGAAACGTAGGCGATCTTCTTGCCGTCCGGCGACCACGCCGGCGACATCAGCGGCTCGTGCGAGCGTGCCACCACCTGCGGGTTGTAGCCGTCCGAATCGGCCACCACCAGCGAGTAGGTGGTGTTGTCGCCCAGGCCCACCCGGGTGATGTAGGCGATGCGGGTCCAGAATGCACCACGCACGCCGGTGATCTTCTGGTAGATCGCATCGGCGATCTGGTGCGCCACGCCGCGCAGGTCGCCGGCCGGCGCCGTGAAATAGGCCGCCAGCAGGTTCTGCTGCTTGTTCACGTCCCACAGCTCGTAGCTGACCTTCAGCATGCCGTTGCCGGCATCGCTGATGCTGCCCACCGTGATGTAGTCCTGCTTGAGCAGGCGCCAGGTGCCGAAGTTGATATCCGCGCCCTTGGACGGGAGCTCCACGATGTCGCTCTTGGCCAGCGCCCGGAACTTGCCGCAGCGGTTGAGATCGTTGCGGATCACGTCGGCCACGTCGGTGGGCAACGGCGCCAGTCCGGGCTGGGCGAACGGCACCACGGCGATCGGCGTGGCGGTTTTCACGCCACCGACGACCTGGATGTCCAGCCCGGAGGATTGCGCGGCCGCCGGACCGGCGAACAACGCCGCCACCAGCAGGAGGATGAGGGCGTACAGCGAGGTCGGTTTGCGCATGAGGCTCGTCATTGCGGCGTGAAGGTGATGGTCAGTTTGCGCTGGAAAACGCTCTCGAAACCTTTGTACGGCAAGGTCCTGGTGCGCAGGACCGCGTTTTCCACCGAGCGCCGGCCCGCATCGTCGTAGGGGCAACTGGGATCGACCGTGGCGCTCATCACGTCACCGCCGGGCAGCTGCACGATGTGGACCTTGCACGGAACGTTCGGCATGTTATCCGGCCTTAACCAATTCGGCGTGACCGCATTCTGAATGGCTGCGGCGTACGCATCGGCAAGGTTGGTGTTCTTCGCGTTGTTGCCGGTCTGCCGCTGCGCGGCGTTGGGCAGGTCGGGCAGGCCGTCGTTCTGCGCGTTCTTCAGTTCGGCCAACTGCTGCCTGGCCTGCCTGGCCCGGCTGTCCATTTTCCTGGTCTGCGCCGCGGCCGCATCCATCTGGGCGAGCATCTCGTCGACCTTCTTCAGCTCCTCCTGCTTTTTCTTTTGCGCGGCCTGCGCGTCCAGCTCGGCCTGGCGCTGGCGCTGCTTCTCCTCCTGCACCCGCTTCTCCTCGGCCTGCTGCAACCCCTGTTCGACCACGCGCTCCTGATCCTTCACGTCGGGATGCTTGGGCGGCGGCGGCAACGGCGCGATCTTGGGCTGCGTCACGGGCGGCGGCGGTGGCGGCGGCACCGAGGGCGGCGGCGGCACGGTGTGCGGGACCGGCTTGACCTTCGCCGCTTTCGGCGGCGGGCTGCCGGTCGGACCAATCAAGGTGGCCTGGATTACCGGCCCCTGCAGTTCGAGCGGCCGCGAACAGGTGATCGGGTTCATCCACGCCGGCAGATGCAGCGCGTTGAAGAAGCTTTCATAGCTGGAGCACGGCAGCACCGCGAGAAACAGGAACGCGAGGATGCCGAGATGCAACAGTGCGGACAGCACCACCGCACGCGGGATGCCCTTACGGTCGTCCATGGGCACCCTGACCCTGGCTGGAACCGTCGCCGGGCGTGCTCATCAGGCCGACCTTGTCCACGCCAGCCTGCTGCAGGTCGGCCAGCACCTTGTAGACGCCGCCGTAGTTGCCGCTGGTGTCGCCAGCCACCAGCACGCTGAGCTGCTGGTTGGCATCCAGGAATGCCTTGACCTTGGTCTGCAGCCCCGCCTCGTCCACCGGCTGCGGCTTGCCGTTGCCCATGATCAGGGAGAGCGAGCCATCCTTCGCCACCTGCACGATCAGGTTGTCCTTCTTGGCCTGCAGGGCCTTGGCGTTCGCCTGCGGCAGGTTCACGTTCACGTTGGAGTTCAGCATGGGCGTGGTCACCATGAAGATGATCAGCAGCACCAGCATCACGTCGATGTAGGGAACGACGTTGATCTCGGATTTCAGCTTGTAGCGCTTGGGGCGCTTCGCGTTGCGCATGGCAGGGCTCCGGTCAGGCTGCGTCGTCGGCCTGGACCTGCCGCTGCAGCACGGAGGAGAACTCCTCCTGGAACACGTCGTAGCGCGAGGCGATGCGCTCCACCTTGGTGGCGTAGCGGTTGTAGGCCCACTGTGCGGGGATCGCGGCGAACAGGCCCATCGCGGTGGCGATCAACGCCTCGGAGATGTGCGGTGCGACCACGGCGATGGTGACGTTCTTCATGTCACCCAGGCCCTGGAACGCTCCCATGATGCCCCACACCGTGCCGAACAGACCCACGTAGGGGCTGATCGAGCCGACGTTGGCCAGGAACTCCAGGCTGCGCTCCAGCGCACCGATCTCGCGGGTGCTGGCCACCTGCATCGCGCGCTCGGCGCCCTCGATCACCCCGCGCGTGTCGTGCGTCTTGCGCTGGCGCTGGCGGGCGAATTCGCGGAAACCCGATTCGAAAATGGTTTCCAGGCCGCCCTCGGCGCCGCGATGGCTCACCTCGCGGAACAACTGCGCCAGGTCGCCGCCGGACCAGAAGCGCTCCTCGAAGCCTTCCGCGTTCTCCAGCGCCGCCTTGGTCTGGCCGTACTTGCGGATGATGATGACCCACGACATGAAGGAGAACACCAGCAGGATCAGCAGCACGCCTATCACCGGCCAGCTGGCGTTGGCGATCAGTTCGAATACATTGAGTCCGCCGTTCATTGGCTTGGGGCACTCCGCGTCGGCAAGGGGGTCAGGGGGTGAGTTCGGCGAACAGATCGGCGGGCATCGGCACGGGACGCATGCGCCGGACGTCCACGCAGGCCACGCGCACGCTGGCGCGAACCAAGCAGGTGCCGTCGACACGATCTATCGTCTGACCGAACAGGATACTGGCAGCGCGCCGTTCCTTGACGGCCACGCTGATCGACAATTCATCGTCCAGCAGGGCAGCGCGCAGGAAATCCAGCTGCATCTCGCGCACCAGGAAGGCCAGCCCGGTGCTCTCCTTGTAGGCCATCTGGTTCACGCCCAGCGCCCGCAGCCACTCGCTGCGGGCGCGCTCCAGAAAACGCAGGTAGCTGGCGTGATAGACCACGCCACCGGCGTCGGTGTCCTCCCAGTACACCCGCACCGGCCAGCGGAAGGGTTCGCGCTCAGCCATCGAGGGCGTCCCCCGCAAACAGGTCGACCGCCTGCGGCTGGCGTGGCGGCGGGTTGAGGCCAAGGTGGCGCCAGGCGCGCGCGCTGGCCATGCGGCCGCGCGCGGTGCGCACCAGGTAACCCTGCTGGATCAGGTAGGGCTCGACCACGTCTTCCAGCGTGCCGCGGTCCTCGCTGAGCGCCGCGGCCAGCGACTCCACGCCCACCGGCCCGCCGTCGAAGCTCTCGATGATGGTGCCGAGCATGCGGCGATCCAGTTCGTCGAGGCCGTCGGGGTCGATCTTCAGCATGTCCAGCGCGGCCTGCGCCGCGGCCAGGTCGATCCGGCCTCCGGCGCGCACTTCGGCGTAGTCGCGCACGCGGCGCAGCAGGCGATTGGCGATGCGCGGCGTACCGCGCGAGCGGCGGGCGATTTCCTGCGCGCCGTCGATCTCACAGGCGATGCCCAGGATCTTCGCCGCGCGGCGCACGATCGCGGTGAGCTCGTCGACGGTGTAGAACTCCAGCCGCTGCACGATGCCGAAGCGGTCGCGCAGCGGCGCGGTGAGCATGCCCGCGCGAGTGGTGGCACCGATCAGGGTGAACGGCGGCAGGTCGAGCTTGATCGAGCGCGCGGCCGGCCCTTCGCCGATCATGATGTCGATCTGGAAGTCCTCCATCGCGGGATAGAGCACTTCCTCCACCGCGGGCGACAGCCGATGGATCTCGTCCACGAACAGCACGTCGTTGGGCTGCAGGTTGGTGAGCAGTGCGGCGAGGTCCCCCGCCCGCTCCAGCACCGGTCCGGAGGTGGAACGCAGGTTCACGCCCAGCTCGTTGGCGATCACATGGCTGAGCGTGGTCTTGCCGAGACCGGGCGGACCGAAGATCAGCACATGGTCCAGCGCGCCGGCGCGCCGGCGCGCGGCCTCGATATAGATGGCCAATTGCTCGCGCACGGCTTCCTGACCGAGATACTCGGCGAAACGGCGCGGACGGATCGTCGCCTCCAGCGCATCGTCGGCGGGCGG
>JAJZET010000001.1 GCA_021805685.1 Pseudomonadota bacterium | reverse complement strand
ATGCATCTGCTGCGCCTGTTCCGGCGTGGCGGTGTGGCCAGTGCCGATGGCCCACACCGGCTCATAGGAGATCACCGCGGTGTCAAAGGATCCGATGCCGCACGTGTCGAGCACCGCCTGCAGCTGGCGGGCAACTACGGTTTCGGTTTCGCCAGCCTGGCGCTGCGCCAGCGTTTCGCCCACGCAGAGAATGGGGGTGAGGCCTGCAGCACGGGCTGCGGCGAACTTGCGCGCCACCAGCACGTCGCTTTCGCCATGGTACTGGCGACGCTCGGAGTGCCCGACCAGCACCCATTGCGCGCCGCAGTCGGCCAGCATCGCGGCAGAAACCTCGCCGGTATACGCCCCCTGCCCTTCGTGTTCACTGAGATCCTGCGCACCCAGCCCGATACCGGCCTCGGCGCAAGCCGTGGCGACGTCGACCAGATAAGGAAACGGCGGACAGATCACCACGTCGATACCGTCGGTATCGGCCACGGCTATCTCGCCGCACAGGGCACTGGCCATCGAACGACTGCCATGCATCTTCCAGTTGGCGGCAACGAGCTTCTTGCGCATGTCGAGGGCAGTTCCGTTGGATAAACCCGAGATTTTACAGATTGATACGGGACTGGTATTGCTGCGGCGCAACGGCCAAGATGCATTGCTTTCTTCCAGGAGAGACGCATGACGCCCGCCCGCCCGCTCAGCCTCGTTACCGGCGCCTCAGCCGGCATCGGCGCCGCTTTCGCCCGCGCGCTCGCCGCGCGTGGCCACGACCTCGTGCTCACCGCGCGGCGCGTCGACCGGCTGGAATCGCTGGCGGCGGAGCTGCGCCGGCAATCTGGTTGCAGCATAACCGTGCTGGCAGCCGATCTGGCCGATCCCGCCGCGCCGCGCGTGCTCTGTGAGGAACTGTCACAGCGAGGCCTTGCGGTGGACTGGCTGATCAACAACGCCGGCTATGGCGTGCCCGGCACGTTCGTGGGGAACGATTGGCACACGCATGCGGACTTCCTGCAGGTGCTGCTGACCGCGCCGTTGGAGCTGGCGTGGCGCCTGCTGCCCGGCATGCGCGAACGCCGCTACGGCCGCATCGTCAACGTGGCTTCGCTGGCCGGGCACGTGCCCGGCACGGCGGGGCACACGCTGTATGCGCCGGACAAGGCGTTCCTGGTCAAGTTTTCGCAGGGGCTTGCGCTGGAGAACCGCGACCACGACGTGCACGTCTGCGCGCTGTGCCCCGGCTTCACCTATTCGGAATTCCACGATGTCACCGGCACGCGTGACTTGATGGACAAGATGCCGGGCTTCATGTGGCAGAGCGCAGACGAAGTGGTGAAAGAGGGCATCGCCGCGGTCGAGCGTGGCGACGCGGTACATGTCACCGGACGCGTCAACCGCATCATCAAGAGCATGTTCAAGCTGATGCCGGACAAGCTCGCGTTACTCCTTTCAGCGCGCCAGGCTCGCCGCTATCGGCGCTCGGACGAAACCTGAAGACCCGCCAGTCGACGTGTCGGCGGACGGGCACCTTCCCTTCAGATCAGCTTGATCTCGCGCAAGCGCTGCAGCAGGTATTCGTGCGAGGTGATGCTGGTGTCGTAGCGCTTCGGGTTGTCCGGCGTCACGCATTGCGGCAGCGGATCGAGCACCACGTCCGGGTTGGGATGCAGGAAATACGGCACCGAGTAGCGTGGCTTGCGCGCATTGGCGTTCTGCGGATTCACCACGCGGTGCGTGGTGGACGGGTACACGTGATTGCTCAGGCGCTGCAGCATGTCGCCGATGTTCACCACGATGGCGTCGCCTTCGGTGGTGATCGGCAGCCACTTGCCCTCGCGGGTGAGTACTTCCAGTCCCTCGGCGCTGGCGCCGACCAGCAGGGTGATGAAGTTGATGTCCTCGTGCGCGCCGGCGCGTACGTTGGGCACGTTGTCGTCGGTGATCGGCGGATAGTGGATCGGGCGCAGGATGGAGTTGCCCTGGTCGGTCTTGTCCCCGAAATAGTTCTCCGGCAGGCCGATGTGCAGGGCCAGCGCGCGCAGCACACGGGTGCCGAGCTGGTCCAGCGCCTCGAACAGGCCGTAGCCGTACTCGTGGAATTCCGGCACTTCGGCCGGCCATAGGTTGGGCGCCATCAGGTCGGCGAACCTCGAGTCGCGCGGAATCTCGCGACCCACATGCCAGAACTCCTTGAGGTCGGCGTACTGGCTGTCCTTGGCGGTCTCCACCTTGAACGGCGTGTAGCCGCGCGCACCGCCGCTGCCCGGCACGTGGTACTTCATCTTGGTTTCGGTGGGCAACGCGAAGAAGCGCTGGAAGGCATCGTACGCGCCGTCGACCAGCGCGCGCGGAATGCCGTGGCCGCTGATGCAGCAGAAACCGAATTCGCGGTAGGCCGCGCCAAGCTCGGCGACGAAGGCCTCGCGCTCGGTGTCGTAACGGCGGATGTCGAGGGTGGGAACGTTCTGCATGGTCGTGTCCGGTCAGGGCTGCGGTCGAATGGGTGACACGCCACCGCAGGGGCGTTTCACGTCGGGCCATTCCCTGGCGACCGGTTCCTCTCACCTGTGGCCGGCACGAGCCGGCTGGTTCACGAGCGTTCTGCGGACGATTTTACGGTGTCGGCCAGGCGTTGCGCCAACTTCTGCACTTCGGCTGCGTCATCGCCTTCCACGGTGACGCGTACCAACGGCTCGGTACCGGACGCGCGTAGCACCACGCGGCCTCGGCCCAGCAAAGTGCGTTCGGTATCCGCCAGCGCCTGCTGCACCGAAGCGCTGTCCAGCGCCTCGCGCGCGCCTTCGGCGCGCACGTTGATCATCACCTGCGGCAGCTTGTGCAGCCCTTGGCGAGCCACGGCGAAATCCTTGCCGGCCAATGCCTCCAGCACGGCCAGTGCGGAGACGATGCCATCGCCGGTGGTGGCGCGGTCCAGGCAGAGGATGTGGCCGGAAGTCTCGCCACCCAGCACGCCACCGTGTTGCTTGAGCTGCTGCAGCACGTAGCGGTCGCCCACATTGGCACGCACCAGCGGCACGCCCAGCTTGTCCAGCGCGAGCTGCAGGCCGTAGTTGCTCATCAGCGTGCCGACCACCGGGCCATGCAGCTGGCCGCGCGCGTGCCAGGCATGCGCGATGACGTACAGCAGGTCGTCGCCGTCGGCCAGCACGCCGTGGCGGTCCACCATCTGCACGCGGTCGCCATCGCCGTCGAAGGCGATGCCTAGGTCCGCGCCCAGCTCCTGCACCGCGCGCTGTAGCGCCTGCGGGTGGGTGGACCCGACGTCGCGGTTGATGTTGAAGCCGTCGGGCTTGTCGCCGAACGATGTCACATCGGCACCCAGCTCGGTGAATACCTTGGGCGCGACCTGGTAGGTGGCGCCGTGGGCGCAATCCAGCACGACCTTCAGGCCGTGCAAGCTGAAATCCTCGGCCACCGTGCCCTTGCAGAATTCGACGTAGCGCGTGGCCGCGTCGTCGATGCGGCGCGCCTTGCCCAGTTGCTCGGACGGCACCGTCACGAAGGGCGCGTCGATCTCCGCTTCGATGGCCTCCTCCATGGCATCGCTGAGTTTCTCGCCGTGCGCGGAGAAGAACTTGATGCCGTTGTCGTAGTGCGGGTTGTGCGAGGCGCTGATCACGATGCCGGCTTCGGCGCGCAGCGAGCACGTGAGGTAGGCTACCGCCGGCGTCGGCATTGGCCCCAGCATGCGCACGTCCACGCCGGCGGAAACCAGGCCAGCCTCCAGCGCGGCCTCGAACATGTAGCCGGACACACGGGTGTCCTTGCCGATCAGCACGGTGCGCCGGGCGCCGCCCTGCCGATTGAGTACCGCGCCCAGCGCGC
>JAJZET010000233.1 GCA_021805685.1 Pseudomonadota bacterium | reverse complement strand
CACGCCGGCGCCCGCGCTACCGGCGTGAAGCCGCCGCGCATGACCCCCGGCCCATGACCTGCGGTGCCGATTCGCTATGATCCCCCGGTTTCCACAGGGGATGCGCCCATGTCTTTGTTGAGCCGAATGCTCCGCCACAAATCCATCGAGCAGCTGCAGGGCGAGGTGGGCGGGCGCAGCGATTTCCGCCGCGTGCTGGGCCTGTGGCAGCTCACCGCCATAGGCATCGGCGGCATCATCGGCGTCGGCGTGTTCGTGCTGGCGGGCCAGCAGGCGGCGCTCAACGCCGGGCCGGCGGTGATCCTCTCGTTCCTGATCGCCGGCATCGCCAGTGCGGCGGCGGCGCTGTGCTACGCCGAGTTCGCCGGCATGATCCCGGTCACCGGCAGCGCCTACACCTACGGTTACGCCGTGCTCGGCGAACTGGCCGCGTGGCTGATCGGCTGGGACCTGCTGCTGGAATACGCGCTGATCGTGGCGGTGGTGGCGATCGGCTGGTCCGGCTACGTGCAATCGGCGCTCACCGGCATGGGCATCGCCATCCCGCTGTGGGCGCAGGGCGCCATCGGCACCGGCCAGGGCCATGTGTTCAACGTGATCGCGTCGCTGGTGACGCTGGGCGTGGCGGCGCTGCTGACCTTCCGCACCGAATGGGGCGCGCGCTTCAACACGCTGGTGGTGGCGATCAAGGTGGCGGCGGTGATACTGGTGATCGGCGTCGGCGCGTTCTACGTGAAGCCGGCCAACTGGATGCCGTTCATTCCGGCGCGCGTGGTGGGCACCGACGGCGTGGCGCACTTCGGTTTCCAGGGCGTGGCGGCCGCGGCCGCAGTGGTGTTCTTCGCGGTGTTCGGCTACGACACGCTGACCACGGCGGCGGAGGAATCGAAGAACCCGCAGCGCGACCTGCCGCGCGCGGTGCTGCTCTCGCTGGGTATCTCGATGGCGATGTATCTCGCGGTGTCGCTGGTGCTCACCGGCATCGCGCACTACACCACGCTCAACACGCCGGCGCCGGTGGCCGACGCGTTCAAGGGCCTGGGCCTGCAGTGGGTGGCGTTGACGGTCTCGGTGGCGGCGGTGTTCGGCCTGATCAGCGTGCTGTTCGCCTTCATGCTGGGCGCCACGCGCATCTGGTTCGCGCTGTCGCGCGACGGCCTGCTGCCGGGCTGGTTCGCCAAGGTGCATCCGCGCTACGGCACGCCGCACCGGCCGACCATCGTGCTGGGCGTGTTCACCGCGCTGGTGGCCGGCCTGCTGCCGATCGAGGAGGTTGCCAAGCTGGTCAACATCGGCGTGCTCTCGGCCTTCATCATCATCTGCACCTCGGTGCTGATCCTGCGCAAGCGCAAGCCGGAGCTGCACCGCGCGTTCCGCACGCCGTGGGTGCCGCTGGTACCGCTGGTCGGCGTGGCGTTCTCGATCTGGCTGCTGTCGGAGTTGCCGGCGATCACCTGGAAGGTGTTCCTGATCTGGGTGAGTCTGGGCCTGGTGATCTACCTTGGCTACGGCATGCGCCACAGCAAGCTGGAACGCGATCGCGCATAGCCGGCCGGACCGACGGGGCGGATGGAGAAATGGAGTTCATCGACAACGCGAAATGGCTGGCGCACGCCGCGCTCGATGCGCTGATTCCAAGCCGCAGGGTGCTTGCCGAATTGCGCGGGCAATGGGGCAGGCCGGGCACGAAGCGCGAGCCGTTCGCGGGTCGCTGGTTCGAGCTGACGCGGGGCGCGGCGTCCTGCGTGGACGACAAGACCTGGGCCGACCTGGAGTTTCCGCGGCTGTTCACCGATCTCGACACCACGGTGACCCCGCTGGGCAGCCAGGCGCTGCATCGGCAACTGCGCGAATACGTGGACGACCCCGCCGAGCTCGCCGCGCGCCATGCCCTGCATGTGCGCCTGCGTGACGACGCGCCGCTGCGCGAGCGCCTGCAACGGGCCTTGTTGCCGCTGCGGGCGCCGGAGCATGCGCAGGTGGTCGAGGCGCTTTTCGGCGAACCGCCGCAGTCGCCGCGGCGGCGCTGGCTGCCTGGCCTGGCGGGTGTCTGTTCGCTGGCGCTGCTGGCGGCGGTGATCGGCTGGTCGTGGTCGGTGTGGTGGTGGCTGGCGGTGCTGCCGATCAATGTCGCGATCCTTTACCGCCACAGCTGGCGCGTGCTGCGCGAGATGGAACAGGTCGCCGGCTGCCTGCGCATGCTGGGCGTGGCCGACCGCCTGGCCGGCGTGCGCGCAGAGGCAGTGCCGCCACTGGATCGGCTGCGCGCCGAAGGCGGGCAGCGCAAGCTGGCGAGCCGCGCGCTGTCGCCACTGCGCCTGTGCAAGCAGGAAGGCGTGAACTGGGTCGTGATGTGGCTGAATCTCGCCTTCCTGCTCGAACTCAACGTGCACCTGTGGACGGTGGGCCGTTTCTTCCGCCTGCGTGGCCGACTGCGCGAGAGTTTTGCCCAGGTGGCTGCGCTGGACGCGGCCATCGCGATGGCCTCTGCGCTGGTGCTGTATCCGCGGCATTGCCGGCCCGAGCTGGCTGCCGTGCCGCGACTGGAAATCCTGGAGGGACGCCATCCGCTGCTGCCCGATGGCGTCCCAAACAGCATTCGCCTGGACGGGCGCAGCCTGCTGGTGACCGGCTCCAACATGGCCGGCAAGACCACCTTCGTGAAGATGCTGGCGATCAACGCCATCCTCGGCCGCAGCATGGGCTTCTGCCTCGCCAGGCATGCGGTGCTGCCGAGCCTGCCGGTGATGGCGGCGATCCACGGCGAGCACGCGGTGGCCGCCGGCAAGAGCCACTACTTCGCCCAGATCGAGGCGATCCGCGGCTTCCTCGACGGCGAGGCCCGGCACGGCGGTGGCCTGTTCGTGCTCGACGAGCCGTTCAGCGGCACCAACACGATGGAGCGCATCGCCATTGCCGCTGCCGTGCTGCGTGCGCTCGGCGAGCGTTCGCTGGTGCTGGTCACCACGCACGACGTGGAATTGCAGGCCATGCTCGGCGAACGCTACCTGCTGTGCCATTTCCAGGAAAATCCGGAGGTGGACGGCTATTTCGATTACCGGCTGCGCGAGGGCGCCGCCACCGCGCGCAACGCGATACGGCTGCTGGCGCGCATGGGCTTCCCGGGCGATGTGGTGGCGGCAGCGATGGGCCACGCGCAAGCGTGACAGCGGTCGGCTGGCGCCATCGCGGCAGCGAGAACTTGCGGTGTTCCGGCATGACCTCTGGCAGGGTGAGCGCCGGCGCGCGCGGCCTACCATCGGGCGGTCATTTCCCGCTCGACCGGAGTCTCCCGTGAAACTTGCCGCCCTTCGTCCCCGCCTGATCGCTGCCGCCGTGGCCGGCGTGCTCTCGTTTTCCGCCGTGCATGCGCAGGATGCCAGCCGCCCCGCGCCGGTGGATGCGCCGTACGCCGGCATGCTCACGCTGAAGGTGGACCTCACCGGTGCGCCGAAGCGCATGTTCCGCGTGCAGGAGACGATCCCGGTGAAGCCGGGCGCCTTCACGCTGCTGTACCCGGAGTGGATCCCCGGCGAGCACGCCCCGTCCGGCCCGATCCAGAACGTGACCGGCCTGGTGGTCACCGCCAACGGCAAGCAGCTCGCATGGCGGCGTGACCTGCGCGACATGTACGCGATCCACCTCGACGTGCCGCAGGGCGTGAGCCAGCTCGACCTCTCGTTCCAGTTCCTCTCGCCCGCGCCGGGCCAGGGCAGCCTGTTCGGCGCCAGCGCCTCGTCCACGCCGAACCTGGTGGACGTGGAGTTCAACCAGGTGGCGTTCTACCCGGCCGGCTACTACTCGCGCGACATCCAGATCCAGCCCACCGTGCAGCTGCCCGCGGGTTGGAAGTTCGGCACCGCGATGGAAGTGGCCAGCCAGGCCGGCGGCACCGTGCAGTTCAAGCCGCTTACCTTCAACAACCTGGTGGACTCGCCGCTGATCGCGGGCGAGTATTTCAACCGGGTCGACCTCGCGCCGGGTGCGAAGGTGCCGGTGCACCTGAACGTGGTGGGCGACGATGCCAAGGACGTCAAGCTCACCGACAAGCAGCTGGCGCAGCAGCGTGCGGTGGTGAAGCAGACCAACCTGCTGTTCGGCGCGCACCACTACAGCCACTACGACTTCCTGCTCACGCTGTCCGACCACACCGGCCACTTTGGCCTGGAGCACCACCAGTCCAGCGACGACCGCCTGCCGGCCGACTTCTTCACCAACAATGACATGCACACGCTGGCCGCCAGCCTGATGCCGCACGAGTTCGTGCATTCGTGGAACGGCAAGTTCCGCCGCCCGGCCGACCTGTGGACGCCGAACTTCAACGTGAAGATGCAGGACGACCTGCTGTGGGTCTACGAAGGCCTCACCGATTACTGGTGCAGCGTGCTCACCGCGCGTGCCGGCCTGTGGTCGCCCCAGCAGTTCCGCGACACCATGGCCAACATCGACGCGTCGATGAGCGAGCGCACCGGCCGCAGCTGGCGTTCGCTGCAGGACACCGCCGATGCCGCGCCGCTCACCTACTACGGTGGCGGTGACTGGGCCAACTGGCGCCGCGGTACGGACTTCTACCCCGAAGGCCAGCTGCTGTGGCTGGACGTGGACACCAAGATCCGCGAGCTCTCCGGCGGCAAGCACTCGCTGGACGATTTCGCGCACGCCTTCTACGGCATGGACAACGGCAGCTACGTCACCAAGACCTACACCTTCGACGACGTAGTGAAGACGCTCAACCAGGTGCAGCCGTACGACTGGGCCAAGTTCCTGCGCGAGCGGCTGGACTACACCGGCCCGAACCTGCCCGAGCACGGCATCGCGCGTGGCGGCTGGAAGCTGGTCTACACCGACAAGCCCAACGCGCAGACCAAGGCGATGGAGAGCATCCGCCACGGCGCCGACCTGGCAGCCTCGCTGGGCCTCACTGCGTCGAAGAGCGGCACCATCTACGACGTGCAGTGGAACGGCCCGGCGTTCAAGGCCGGCCTCGTACCCGGACTCGACATCGTCGCGGTGAACGGCAAGGACTACTCGCCGGATGCGCTGAAGGACGCCGTGAAGGCGGCCAAGGGCGGTAGCGCGCCGATCGAGCTGCTGGTGAAGAACGTCGACGTCTACAGCACCGTGAAGGTCGACTACCACGGCGGCCTGCGCTATCCGCACCTGGTGCGCGCCGGCGGCAAGGACTGGCTCGACGCCATCGGTACCGCACGCAAGTAAAAGACGCGGGGTTCCGGCGCCCGCCGCCGGAGAACGGACAAGACGGCCGCCGCAGGGCGGCCGTCGCCGTTTGCGTCGCAGGATGCTGCTGTCGCCCGCGCGCCTGCCGCACGGTTCTTGCGGATGGCCGCGCTGCGCCCTCTGCCCGCGCGTTGCGGCCATGACCTCTGGCAGGGGAGTGTGTGCGCCTGCGGGTCTAGCATCGGGCTTTGACCCCGCATATTGCGTGTTGCAGCGGGGCTTCGCCCCAGGAGACACCCCTTGAAAGTCACCAACCTTGCCGCCGCCCTGATCGTCGCCGGTCTCGGCCTCGCCGCGGTTCCCGCCCATGCCGACATCGATCGCAGCGGCAACGTGCCGCCGCCGCAGGACGTGCCGTACGCCGCCGGTACGCTGCAGATCCATGTCGACGCCACCGACGTCGACCACCGCATCTTCCGCGTGCACGAAGTGATCCCGACCGCATCCGGCCCGCTCACCCTGCTTTACCCGCAGTGGTTGCCGGGCGACCACGAGCCGTCGGGCACGATCGACAAGCTGGCCGGCTTGGTCGTCAAGGCCGGCGGCAAGACGCTGAGCTGGACGCGCGATCCGTTCAACGTGTTCGCCTTCCACGTCGACGTGCCGCAGGGCGTGCAGTCGGTGGACGTGGACTTCGTCTACCTGTCGCCGCAAAACCCGCGCCAGGGCCGGGTGCTGATGACGCCGGAAATGTTCGACCTGCAGTGGAACAGCAACTCGATCTATCCGGCCGGCTACTACAGCAAGGACATCAAGGTCGACGCCAGCGTCACCTTCCCGGCCGGCTGGCAGTTCGGCACCGCGCTGGACGTGGCCTCGCGCGACGGCAACACGGTGAACTTCAAGACCATCACCTACAACGACCTGGTCGACTCGCCGATCTACGCCGGCAAGTATTTCAAGCGCATCGATCTGGCGCCGGGCGCCAAGGCGCCGGTGCACCTGGACATCGTCGCCGACGACCCGAAGGACCTCGCCGTCACGCCGGAGCAGGTCAAGATCCACCGCAACCTCGTGCAGCAGATGTACAAGCTGTATGGCGCGCACCACTACAACCACTACGACTTCCTGCTCTCGCTGAGCGACAAGATGGGCGGCGAAGGCCTGGAGCATCACCGCTCCAGCGAGGACGGTACCGGCCCCGGCTACTTCACCAAGTGGAAGCAGGACTGGGCCATGCGCGACCTGCTCTCGCATGAGTTCAACCACTCCTGGGACGGCAAGTACCGTCGTCCGTACAACCTGTGGACGCCGAACTTCAACGTGCCGATGGGCGACAGCTTGCTGTGGGTGTACGAAGGCCAGACCCAGTTCTGGGGCCAGGTGGTGGCCGCGCGCTCGGGCCTGTGGAGCGACGACCAGTTCCGCGACATGCTGGCCAACGTGGCCGCCACCTACGACCGCGGCCGCCCCGGCCTGGCCACCTGGCGCAACGTGCAGGACACCACCAACGACCCGCCGATCGCCCAGCGCGCACCGCTGCCGTACCGCAACTACCAGGGCAGCGAGGACTACTACAGCGCCGGTCAGCTGATCTGGCTGGATGTGGACGGCAAGCTGCGTGAACTGACCCACGGCAAGAAGAATATCGACGACTTCGCCCGCGCCTTCTTCGGCATGGACAACGGTTCGTGGACGGTCAACACCTACCACTTCCAGGACGTGGTGAACACGCTCAACAGCCTGGCGCCGTACGACTGGACCAAGTACCTGCGTACGCGCCTGGACGGTCACGGCCCGCTGATCGGCGGCCTGGAGTCGCACGGCTGGAAGCTGGTCTACACCGACAAGCCGTCCGATGCGATCAAGGCGATCGAGGCCCACTACCACTTCACCAACCTCACCTACTCGATCGGCGTGGCGGTAGGCAAGGGCGGTCACATCGCCGACGTGTTGTGGAACGGACCCGCGTTCAAGGCCGGCCTGTCGCCTGGCATGACCATCGTCGCGGTGAACGGCCAGGACTACAGCAACGACGCGCTGGCCGCTGCGGTCACGGCCGCCGCCAAGGACAAGAGCAAGCCGATCCAGCTGCTGGTCAAGAACTTCAACGAGTTCAAGACCATCGACATCGACTACCACGACGGCCTGAAGTACCCGCACCTGGTACGCGACACCAGCAAGCCGGATACGCTGACTACGCTGATCAAGCCGCTCTGACCCGGCCAGGCCGGAAGGCCGGTGACAGCGGGGTGCCGCGGTGCCCCGCCCTCCTCAAAGGGGCGCCCCGTACGGGGCGCCCCTTTTGTTTCAGGCCGTGCGGTCCAGGGTCGGCCGCCCCGCGGTTCGGTAGACGAGCGGTGATGATTCGGTACGTGCCGGTCGGCGAAGCGTCCCCATCGCACGCGCCGTGCGCGAACCGGACCCGGGCGAGTGCCACGGGCCACTGCCCGGCGATACGGAAAAGGCGCGGGCAACCGCGCCTTTTCCGTATCGCGACGATCCATCGCCCTCGCGCTCAGGCGGCCGGCAACAGCGGATCCTGCGGCTTGTCATGCTCCGCATGGTGGTCGGTGGACAGCAGCATGTAGAAGGCCGGCACCACGAACAGGGTGAACAGCGTGCCGATCGCCAGACCGGTGGAGATCACCAGGCCCATGTTGAAGCGGCCCGCCGCGCCGGCGCCGGACGCGATCACCAGCGGTACCACGCCCAGCACCATCGCCGCGGTGGTCATCAGGATTGGGCGCAGGCGAACGGCGGCGGCATGTTCGATCGCGTCGCGCTTGCTCATCCCGGCCAGCTGCGAGTGATTGGCGAACTCCACCATCAGGATGCCATGCTTGCTGATCAGGCCCATCAGGGTCACCAGGCCCACTTCGGTGTAGATGTTGAGGCTGGTGAACAGGTTGACGAAGATCAGCGCACCGAACAGCGCCAGCGGCACCGAGACCAGGATCACCACCGGGTCGCGCAGGCTGTTGAACTGCGCCGCCAGCGCCAGGAACACGATGATCACGGCGAACAGCAACGTGCCGCCGAAACCGCCGGATTCCTGCACGTACTGCCGCGACTGGCCGGCGTAGTCCACGTTGTAGCCGGTCGGTGCCACCTGCTTCACCAACCCGGCGAGGTAGGCCAGCGCCTCGCCCTGCGGCATGCCCGATACGCCCGAGATGGTCGCCGAGTTGAGCTGCTGGAAGTGGTTCAGCGAGCGCGGCACGACTTCATGCTTGAGCTTCGCCACGGTCGAGGCCTGGACGACTTGCCCGTCCGGCGTGTTGATGTAGTAGTCGAGCACCTGGTGCGGGTTGAGGCGGTCGACCTGCAACACCTGCGGGATCACCCGGTACGAGCGCCCGGAGATCGAGAAGTAGTTGACGTAGCCGCCGCCCAGCGCTGCACCCAGCGCGGCACCGACATCCTTCTGGGTCAACCCCATCGAGGCGATCATGTCCCGGTCCAGCGACACCGTCGCCTGCGGCTTGTCCACCTTCAGGTCGGAGTCGATGAAGTAGAACTTGCCGCTGGCCTGCGCACGCTTGAGCACCTCGCTGGCCACCCGGTCGAGATTCTGGAACGGCTCGGTGGTGGTGATCACCATCTGGATCGGCAGGCCGGAGGCGCCGGGCAGGGGCGGGAACTGGAACGCGGCGATCTTGGCGCCGGCGATACCGTTCCATGCCTTTTGCAGCGCGAGCTGCAATTCATGCGCGTTGCGGGTGCGCTGGTCCCACGGCTTGAACAGCACGCCGCCAATACCCTGGTTGGTGGTGGGTACGCCGGTGAGCTGGAACATCTGCTCGTACTCGGGCAGCTTCTTCGCCGCTTCGTACATCTGGTGCGCGTAGACGTTCATCTGCTGCGCGGTGGCGTTCGGTGCGCCGACGATCTGCCCGGCAACGATGCCCTGGTCTTCTTCCGGCGCAAGCTTCGATTGTGCGGTCATGCCCAGTGCGATGGCCGCCAGCAGCAGCAGTCCCGACATCACGATCACCACCGACCAGGTCGCCAGCGTGCCGTGCAGCAGGCGCTTGTAGCCGTGCTGCACGCGCTCGAACTGGCGGTCGACGAACTTCACGAAGCGGTTGTCTTCCTGCTCGCCGCGGAAGAACGTGGCGCACATCATCGGCGACAACGTCAGCGCGATCACCGCCGACACGGTCACCGCGCCGGCCAGGGTGAATGCGAACTCGGTGAACAGCGCGCCGGTGAGGCCCT
This sequence comes from Pseudomonadota bacterium, assembly GCA_021805685.1. Classification (GTDB taxonomy): domain Bacteria; phylum Pseudomonadota; class Gammaproteobacteria; order Xanthomonadales; family Rhodanobacteraceae; genus Rhodanobacter_A. The sequence continues at coordinate 6,093 of JAJZET010000233.1, read as the reverse complement.
TCTGGAAGCCGATCGGCACATACACCGCGATCAGCACCACGGTCATCGCCAGGATCGGTCCGCCCAGTTCACGCGCAGCCAGCATGGCCGACTGCAGCGGGGTCTTGTGCTCTTCCTTCATGTGGCGGTCGACGTTTTCCACCACGATGATCGCGTCGTCCACCACCAGGCCGATCGCCAGCACCAGTGCCAGCAGGGTCAACAGGTTGATCGAGTAGCCCAGCGCCAGCATCACGAAGAAGGTGCCGATCAGCGACAGCGGCATCGCGATCACCGGGATGATCACCGCGCGCAGGCTGCCAAGGAACAGGAAGATCACCACCGTGACGATCAACAGCGCCTCGATCAGGGTCTTGACCACCTCGTCGATCGAACTGTTCACGAACTCGGTGCCGTCATAGACGATCTTGCCGGTCAGCCCGCTGGGAAGCTCTTTCTGGATGTCCGGAAAGGCTTCGCGGACCCGCTTGGCCACATCCAGCACGTTGGCATCCGGCGCCACCTTGATGCCGATGAACACCGAGCGCCGGCCGCTGAACGCCACGTTGAAGTCGTAGCTGTCCGAACCCAGCTCGACCTTGGCCACGTCCTCCAGTCGCACGATGGAGCCTTTGACCTGCTTGATCACCAGCTGCTTGAACTGGTTGACGCTATGCAGGTCGCTGTCGGCGGTGAGGTCGACCGTGACCGCCTGTCCCTTGGACGACCCGACCGCGGCCAGGTAGTTGTTGGCGGCCAGTGCCGTATTGACGTCGGCGGCGGTCACGCCGTGGGCCGCCATCTTCGCCGGGTCCAGCCACGCGCGCAGGGCGAAGTTGCGCGCACCCAGCAGCTCCGCCGTCTGCACGCCAGGGATCGAGTCCAGCTTCGGCTTCACCACGCGCGACAGGTAGTCGGTGATGTTGTTGGTGGGCAGCACGTTGCTGTAGAAGCCCATGTACATCGCGTCGATGGTTTCGCCGGTCTGCACGGTAAGCACCGGCTGCTGGGCCTGCGGCGGCAGCTGGTTCTTCACCGAATTCACCTGGGTGGTGATCTCCGTGAGCGCACGGTTGGCGTCGTAGTTGAGGCGCAGGGTGGCGGTGATGGTCGAGACGCCCTGCACGCTGGTGGAGGACAGGTAGTCGATGCCCTGCGCCTGCGACACCGCCTGTTCCAGCGGCTGGGTGATGAAGCCCGCGATCGTCTGCGCATCGGCACCGTAGTAGGCGGTGGTGATGGTGACGGTGGCGTTCTCGGTTTTCGGGTACTGGCGCACCGTGAGGCTGGTCACGGCCTTCAGGCCGAGCACCAGGATCAGCAGGCTGACGACGATCGCCAGTACCGGCTTCTTGATGAAGATATCGGTGAATTTCATGGGCTCTCGCTCAGTGCTCCTGCGGCGCGGGGTTCGCGCTGTCGGCCGGCTGCACGCTGTTGTCGACGGTGATGGTGGCGCCGTTCTTCAGCTTGATCTGGCCGCTGGTCACCACCTCGGTCCCGGCGCTGATGCCCTTGAGGATCGCAACCTGGTCGCCGCGGGTCGCACCGACGGTGACGAAGGCCTGTTTCACGGTCGGCAGGTTCGGCTTGCCGTGTTCGTCCTTGCCCTTGCCCGGGTGCACCACGTAGACGGTATCGCCGTAGGGGTTGTAGACGATCGCTGCCTGCGGCAGCGTCAACTGCGGGTGCCGGGTGCCGACGTCCACGCGCACCTTGGCGAACATGCCGGGGGTGAGCGTCTTGCCGGGGTTGGGCACGGTGGCCTCCACCTGCACGTTGCGGGTGCTGGTGTCGACCTTGGGATTGATCGCGCTGAGCCTGCCGTCGAAGGTGCGGTTCGGCCATGCGTCCAGATGCAGGTGAACATGCTCGCCCACCTTGAGGCTGGCCAGTTCGCCCTGCGGAATGTTGAAGTCGACGTACAGCGGATCGAGCTGCTGCACCGTCACCACGGTGGTGCCGGCGGCAAGGTAGTCGCCCGGACTGACCGTGATGATGCCGGCGCGGCCGTCGAACGGCGCGCGCAGCTGCTTCTTCGCGATCACCACCTGCTGCTGTGCCACGGCCGCCTCGCGGGCCTTGTAGTCGGCGCGTGCGGTATCGAAATCGGCGCGGCTGATCGCCTTTGCGGCGAGCTGTTCGCGTGCACGCACGAGGGTGAGTTTCGCCAGTTGGGCATTCGCCTGGAGCTGGTGCAGCTGGGCGATTTCGTCGCCGTCGCGCAGTTGCACCAGCAGCTGGCCTTTCTTCACGTCCTGGCCGGACGTGAGGTCGACGCCGGTGACCATCCCGGCCACCTCGGCGGCCAGGTCCGCGCCCTTGACCGCGCGCAGGCTGCCTACTGCATCCAGCGTGGGCTGCCAGGTCTGCTCGCTGGCCTTGATGGTGCTCACGGTGACCGGCCCGGGCTTGGGCAGGCTGTGGATCATGCGGATCACCAGCAGCACCTTGATGCCGGCGATCAATGCGATCAGCGCGAGCGTTCCCACGATCATCCAGATCATGCGCTTGAGGGTGCTGGGCTTCTTGTCGGCGCGCGAGGTCATGCGCGAACTCCTTAATGGGAAACGTGGGAACGGGTGGTCGCGGCCGCCAGTGGCGCACCGGCGTCACGACGCCAGCCGCCACCCAGCGCCGTATACAGCGCAGCGGTGTCGGAAAGACGCGCAGCGCGCGCCTGGATCAGCGTGATGCGCGCCTGCTGGTAGCTGCGTTCGGCGTCGAGCAGGTCGAGGTAGCCGGTGGCGCCGATGCGATACTGCGCACGGGCGAGGTCCAGCCGCTGCGACGCCGCGTGCTCGGAGGTGGCCTGGGCGGCCAGGGTCTGGGCGTCGAACTCCAGCGCCTGCAGCGCGTCCGCCACGTTCTGGAACGCGACCAGCACGGTCTGCTGCCAGTCGGCATCGGCCTTGGCCAGGGCGGCTTGCGCAGCGCGCTTCTTGTGCAGCAGTTCGCCCCCGTGGAACAGTGGCTGGGTCAGGCCCAGGCCCAGCGACCAGGCGTGAGTGCCGGCCGAGAACAGGTCGCCGGCATGCAGCGCCTGCGATCCGCCGCTGCCCGACAGGGTGAGCTGCGGCAGCATCGCCGCCGTCGCCACGCCGACCTGGGCCGATGCCACGTGCAGCAGCGCGGAGGCGGCGCGGATGTCGGGCCGCTGGTCGACCAGTTGCGAGGGCAGGCTGACCGGGATGTCCTGCGGCAGCTGCACCGCGTCCAGTGCCAGCGGCGCGGCGTCGAGCTGGGCCGGTGTGGTGCCGAGGTAGGTCGCGAGCTGGTTGCGGGTGGCGGCCAGCTTCGCCCGGAGTGGCGGCAGGGTCGCCTCGGTTGCGGCAAGCTGCGCGCGAACCGCGAGGGTGTCCGACAGCGATCTGGCGCCGATCCGCTGTTGCTTCTCGGCGATGTCCAGCGTCGCGCGCTGCCAGTCGATGATCTGCTCGGTGGCACGGACCTGCTCACGCAGCGAAGCCTCCTGCAGCGAAGCGGTGACCACGTTGCCGGCGAGCGTGAGGTAGGTGGAGTCGAGCTGGGCCCGCTGGTAATCGCGTTGCGCCAGTTGCGCCTCGATGCCGCGACGCACGCCGCCGAACAGGTCGATCGTGTAGCTCACGTTGACCGATGCGTTGTACAGCGTGAACGGGCCGACCCCGCCGGGCACGCCGGAGGAGACGGCAGACTGCTTCTCCCGCGTGGCGCCCGCGCCCGCATCCACGGCGGGGAACAAACCGCCGCGCGCGGCGTCGGCATTTTCCTGCGCCTCGCGCAGCGCGGCCCGGGCGGCGGCGATCGACGGGCTGTGCTGCAGCGCCTGCTCCACGCGGCGGTCCAGTTCGCGGCTGTCGAAGGTCGTCCACCAGCGTTCGGGTACGTCGTGCCCGGCGAGGAAGCGCTGAGCGTCGCCGTCCGCGCTGGCGGCCGTGTTCGTCGCCGCGGGCAGGGGCTGGCGGGTGTAGCGGTTCACCGCCGGTGCGGCGGGGCGCTGGTAGTCCGGACCCGCGGCGCAGCCGCCGAGGCAGGCCATGGCGATGGCCAGCGCCAGCCGTGGCGCGCTTTGTCGGGGTTTCGAACGGGCAGGAAACGGCGTTTGGCGGGACAAGGGCGTTGACCTGGGCGTAGAAAGTCGGCGGCGGACAATACCATACCGATCGGTTTAGATATATGTCGTGGCGATGAAATGACGAAATAAAGTGAAATGCCCCACACGGTCGCTGCCGGCCGCCCGGCTTCGTGCCTGGCCGGCGCATCGATCCGCAAGGTCAACGGTGTGTGCATGTCGACCAGGGCGAACCCGTGGAGCGCGACCGGCCGCAGCGGGGCCCGATAACCGTCCCGCCATGCGATGACCTGCCATGAGCCGCTTCGCCAGCCCGTGCAACTTCGCTATACTTCGTGGCCGCTGCGGCCCCCACCCGCATCACGCGTTCCAAAAGCGCCCGTAGCTCAGCCGGATAGAGTAGTGGCTTCCGAAGCCATTGGTCGGGGGTTCGAATCCCTCCGGGCGCGCCATTTATCCCTGCCAGACTTGGCAGATCGCACGCATTGGCATGAATTGGGATTCCGGCGCTTTGTGTCGGCTCGTGCCTTCGCCCGGATGGTCGATTTGCCGGGCGACCGGCCACATCAGGCGGCGAGGCCAGATCCAGCGCCACCGTTCTCATGCGTAGAACCGGCAAATTTCTCGGATGCGAGCCGATGGCGGCATAGCCGCGGCCGCCCAGGCCGGCAGCAACTTCCGCTGCATATCGCCAGGCGCCAGAATGAGGAAGTTTCCCTTGTCCGATGGATGCAGTGGATCGCATCTACCGGCGCCGACAAAGCGTGCAATGAATAAAGACCAATTGAAAAAGCTCGAGGCGGATCTCTGGCGCGCGGCCGACAGCCTGCGCGCCAACTCCGACCTCAAGGCCAGCGAGTACTCCACGCCCGTGCTCGGCCTGATCTTCCTGAAGTTCGCGGACAACAACTACCGCAAGCACGAGGACGCCATCCTCGCCGAATACAGCAAGCACAAGGGCAAGCGCAGCGAGCGCAAGCTGGCCGATATTGCGGTGGAGCGCTGCGGCTTCTACCTGCCCGAGCACGCCCGCTACGACTATCTGCTCCACCTGCCCGACAGCGAGGACATCGCCAAGGCGATCAAGGAGGCGATGCAGGCGATCGAGATCTACAAGCCCGAGCTGCAGGGCGTGCTGCCGCAGGACGAGTACTTCCGCTTCACCCGCTCGGAGCAGAACCGCGGCATCCCGCGCCAGCTGTTGAAGAACTTCGCCGACATCCCGGCCGACGCCGACGGCGACCTGTTCGGCCAGATCTACGAGTACTTTCTCGGCGAATTCGCCATGTCCGAAGGGCAGGGCGGCGGCGAGTTCTTCACCCCGCGCTCGGTGGTGCAGCTGATGGTGGGCATCCTGCAGCCGCACGGTGGCACCATCTACGACCCGGCCTGCGGCTCCGGCGGCATGTTCGTGCAGTCGGCGCACTTCATCGAGCAGCACCGGCGCGACCAGGCCGAGGGCGGCTCGGACATCTACGTCTACGGCCAGGAGAAAACCCTCGAAACCGTCAAGCTGGCCAAGATGAACCTGGCGGTCAACGGCCTGCGCGGCGAGATCATGCAGGCCAACACCTATTACGAAGATCCGCACCACAGCTTCGGTGCGTTCGACTACGTGATGGCCAATCCGCCGTTCAACGTGGACGACGTGTCGCTGGGCAGCGTGGAGGGCGACCGCCGCTTCAACACCTACGGCATCCCGCGCAACAAGACCAAGGTGAAAAAGGCGGACGAGGGCAAGCAGACCGTACCCAACGCCAACTACCTGTGGATCAACCTGTTCGCCACCTCGCTCAAACCCAACGGCCGCGCCGCGCTGGTGATGGCCAATTCGGCCAGCGACGCGCGCCATTCCGAGGCGGACATCCGTCAGGCATTGATCGAGGCCAACCTGATCTACGGCATGCTCACCCTGCCGTCCAACATGTTTTACACGGTCACCCTGCCGGCCACGCTGTGGTTCTTCGACAAGGCCAAGCCGGACGAGCGCATCCTGTTCATCGACGCGCGCAACGTGTTCACCCAGGTCGACCGCGCCCACCGCGAGTTCAGCGATGAAC
>JAJZET010000056.1 GCA_021805685.1 Pseudomonadota bacterium | reverse complement strand
AACGCGACTTGCAGGGCGGGGCGCAGGGACGGGACGGTCTCGCGCGGCGTGCGCAGCTTGGCGAGGAACTGCCGTTGCCAGGCGATTTCGTAGGCGTGCTGGAGCACCGCATCCAGCGCCAGTGACGTGTGATCGCTGCCATCCACGGCCGCGCAATGGTTTTCCCGTGCCTCCATCCATGCTGCGGCCACGCGCCCCTTGGGCTTGCATGTCTCCAGCAGCGCCACGTCGAAGGCCAGCCTTATCGCCAGCAGTTCAAGTACCGCGTCGTCGCTGCGCCCCGCCAGTTCGCTCTGCCAGACCCGATACCGCGCATACGCCGCCCAACCGCCGACACTCATCAGCAACCGATGGAAATAGTCCACCAGGCCGGGGCCTTCCAGCTTCAGGCGTTCGACTCCCCGCACAAGCATCGCTTCGGCGGTAGCAGGGAGCGAGCGGACAATACGATGGAAACCGTCAAGCCCCATGACCTGGGGCATGCGATCAATTGCGGCCTCCCCGTGCCATGCCGCGTAGGGGCTCAGATGCCGCGATGCGGATGGCCATAGTGCCTGGCCCTCGTCGAAGTAGTCCGCGGCCCAGGCCGAGATCCTCTCGCTCGCGAAATCCGCCCAGGCCCGCTGCGTCAGTCGGCTCGCCACATCGGCAACGGTCGGTAGCGGTTCGCGCTCGACCGGGTCCGCGGCCTGCAGGCGCTGGTGCAACACAGACACATTGGCCAGACCGATCGTCGCGCCGCTCCCTCGCTGCAAAGCCTGCGCGAGATCCTGCTCGGTGACGCGTCCGTCCGCGATGGCATCGCGGTAGAACGCCCGCGGCATGGTCATGTGCGCGCCTGCCGCCTGGACCATCAGCCGTGCGGCATCGACAAAGCTTCGGTCGGTCATCCCTAAAAACGGATTGACCGCGACAAAGTGCTTAAGTGGCCACAGCGGCGCGATACGCCGGCATGCTCGCCGCGCTGCATCGAGGACACGCTGCGCCTGATCCGAATCGACAGGCGGGGCGGCATGGGTCTGTTCCCTCATTTTCAGTGCAGTGGCATTCATCGGTTCCGGCTCCTCAGACAACCGTCGTGTCGCGATCACGTATGCAGTCCTGCCTCGACGCACCCACCAGTCGGTCGAACAGGGCGTTGACGTAGAGTCCGTTGGCCAGGTGCACGCGCGCGGCACGCCATGCCGGCCGCGGGTTGTAGCGCACGACGAGGCTCTGAAGCACGATCACCGCGGCGAACGAGGCGATGGTGAGACCCATGATCAGCATCCCGGTAGCGTCGGGTGCGGGTATCGCCGGGAGGCTGCCGGCTGTCAGCCACGTGACGGCGGCTTCCAGGAAGAAATAGGCCAGCGTGGTTCCGGCGGCGCCCGCCAGTGTCTCGATGACCAGCCTGCGTGCCGTCGCGCCGTAGAGCGCCGATGACAACAGCATGCTGACACCCATCACGAGGATCGCTCCGAGCGCCATCACCGCGGGCTGATGCCGGGCAAAAACCCCGAACAGCCAGCCCAGCCCCGCATAGATCGCCATCGCCAGCAGCAGGCTGAGCAGCATGATGCGCACCCGCGGCCGGGCGAATGCAGGCATCGTCTCTGCCTCGACCACACTCCCCGCCGACAGGAACGCATGCGCCTTGTAGAGCGAGTGGGCGACCAGGTGCAGCAAGGCGATCGCGAATGCGCCGAAGCCGCACTCGAGCGTCATGAAACCCATCTGCGCCACGGTCGACCATGCCAGCGAGCCCTTCACGCTGGTCTGGGTGAGCATCACCACCCCGCCGAACAAGGCCGTGAATCCGCCGACCAGGGCGACCAGACGAAGTGTCGGCATCGACAGCAGCATCACGTCGGCGAAGCGGATCATCAGGAAGCCGCCGGCATTGATGATGCCCGCATGCAACAAGGCGGAAACCGGAGTCGGCGTGTCCATCACCTCGGGCAGCCAGCCATGGCCGGGAAATTGCGCCGACTTCATCAGCGCGGCGATGCCAAGCAACAGCGCCGCCAGTGATAGCGTCGCCGATGCCGCGTCGACGGGCATGGCCTGGGCGCGCGCCAGGATGGTGGCGATGTCGGTGGTGCGGAAGGTCGCGACCAGCACGGCCGCAGCACCGATGAGGCTCGCGTCACCGAGGCGCGCGACGATGAATTTCTTGCGTGCCGCGACGCGTGCCGAACGGCGCTCGGGGTAAAACACCAGCAGTCGATGCAAGGCGAGGCTGGTCGCCACCCATGCCGCCACCAGTTGCACCAGGTTGCCGGCCAGCACCACCAGCATCACGGCGGCCAGCGTCCTGCACAGGCCCGCCATGAAGGCGCCCTGGCGACTATCGCCATCCATGTAGTTGCGGCTGTACTGCACCACGATGACGCCGACGAAGGCCACCAGCAGGAACATGCTGCAACTGATCGCATCCAGCCGGACCGACAGGCCCATGCCGGCATACCCCAGCAGCGGACTGGTGACCGCGCCCTCCGCTGCAGCGAGCAGGCAAGCGAGCAGCGCCAGCAGCAGAGAAAACAACGTCGCCCAACGGCTGAAGCGGAGCGTACCCTCGGGGCGACGATGGCCCGTACTGGGCCGGAGCGACGTCACACACAGCAGGCTGGCGGGACCAAGCAGGGGTAAGGCAGCAAGCGCAGGCGACATCGAGTACTCCGCGGTTCATGGGCCGCGGCAAGGCTACGCACCAGCCATCATTTTAAAAAATACATTTAACAAAACTTTTTGATATACAAAATAGAATGATGCATGGCCGCGCTCAACTACAACCACCTGCGGTACTTCTGGGCCGTCGCACGCGAAGGCAACCTCACACGGGCGGCCGAAAAGCTGCTGATCTCCCAGTCCGCGCTGTCGATCCAGATCAAAAAGCTTGAGGGCCAACTGGGGCAGGACCTGTTCGAGCGCAGCGGCCGCCAACTCCAGCTGACGGAAGCCGGGCGCATCGCGTTCGATCACGCCGAGGCGATTTTCGCCACGGGTGGCGACTTGCTCGCCACACTGAAGCATCGTCTCGGAGATCGACGCGCGATACTCCGGGTCGGCGCGCTGGCCACCCTGTCCCGCAATTTCCAGATCGGCTTTCTACGGCCGCTGCTGAAACGGCAGGATATTGAAGTGGTCGTGCGCTCGGGGACCACGGCCTCCCTGCTGCAGGCACTGGAGGCCCATCGCCTGGATGTGATCCTGGTCAACGTCGCCCCCGCGCGTGATGCCGCCACGCCCTGGGTTTCCCATCCGATCGCGGAGCAGGCGGTGAGCCTGATCGGCACCCCGAAACGCATCGGCAAGGGCGGCACGCTGGAAAAGCTGCTGACCCGGCATCCGCTGGTATTGCCCACGATGGAGAGCAGCGTGCGCATCGGCTTCGATGCACTCGTCGAGCGCATGGGATTGACCGTCAAGGTCGTCGCGGAAGTCGACGACATGGCGATGCTCCGGATGATCGCCCGCGAGGACATCGGCCTGGCGGTGGTACCTCCGATCGTGGTCAAGGACGAGCTCGCCGGAGGGCGCCTGGTCGAAGCCCACCAGTTGCCGCAGCTCAGCGAGACCTTTTTCGCGGTCACCATGAAGCGGCGCTTCCCCAACCCGCTCCTGCGCGAACTGATCCAGCCAGGCGTGGTGTTGGATCTGACCGAATAGCGGGCGTGAACCGCGGGGACCGAGAACATGGGCACTTACAGGCCTCGTCGGTCCGGCGCTTCGCGCGACCGGAGGCCTCGCACCGTCAAGCCGTCAGCACGGCCTCGATGAGGTCGGCCGCACGGACGGCCCCGTCCTCGGCGCGCAGGCCCACCGCGACGGCGGTCGAGCGCGCACGGACGGACGGAGCGGAGAGGG
>JAJZET010000251.1 GCA_021805685.1 Pseudomonadota bacterium | reverse complement strand
GGCGTCGACGTGCTGGACGTGGTGAACCTGCGCGTGATGGGCAGCGTGCATGCGCCGTCCGAGGGCTCGATCGAGCCGCAGTTCGCCGCGCTGGCGGAACTGCAGCAGCGCGGCCTGATCCGCCATCTCGGCCTGAGCAACGTCACCGCGGCCCAGTTGGCCGAGGCGCAGCGCATCGCGGAGGTGGTCTGCGTGCAGAACCACTACAACCTGGTGCACCGCGAGGACGATGCGCTGATCGACCTGCTCGCTGCGCAGGGCGTCGCCTACGTGCCGTTCTTCCCGCTGGGCGGCTTCACGCCGCTGCAGTCGGACCGGCTGGCGGACGTGGCCGGCCGCCTCGACGCCACGCCGATGCAGGTGGCGCTGGCCTGGCTGCATGCGCGTGCGCCGAACATCCTGCTGATTCCCGGCACCTCGTCGCTGGCGCACCTGCGCGAAAACCTGGCGGCGGTGGAGCTGCGCCTTGAGCCGGCGGTGATCGCGGAGCTGGACGCGGTCGGCGGCCAAGGGCACTGACCTTGGTCCCGGCACGCCGCGCCCCCATGCTTCGGGGGATGCGATGGACGATGACGGAGTGCGTGGCATGAAATCCTTCGGCAAAGCGGCGCAGGGCGAGCGGCTGGAGCGCTTGCGCGACCTGCCGCTGTGGGACGGCGAGCGGCTGCGCAACATCCATCCGGTGCTGCCCGGCCTGCGCGATCCGAACGCCCAGCGGCCGACGCTGCGAGAGTTCCTGTGCGGCGACGACGGCCGCACGCCGCCGCAGCCGTTGCCTTCGCATGACCCGCGCGAGGCGTGGCTGCGCAAGCCGGCCAGCGGGTTGCGCGCCACCTGGCTGGGCCACTCCACGGTGTTGCTGGAGATCGATGGCTGGCGCGTGCTCACCGACCCCGTGTGGGGCCAGCGTGCCTCGCCGTTCGCGCTGCTCGGGCCGAAGCGCTTCCAGCCGGTGCCGGTCGGCTTGCGCGACCTGCCCGAGGTCGATGCCGTGGTCATTTCGCACGACCACTACGACCACCTGGACTATCCGACGATCCGCGCGCTCTCGAGGTCCAACGTGCCCTTCGTCACCTCGCTGGGCGTCGGCGCCCACCTCGAAAGCTGGGGCATCGACGCTTCCCGCATCACCGAGCTGGTGTGGTGGCAAACCCATCGCATACCGGGCACCGGCCTCACCGTCACCGCCGCGCCGTCGCAGCATTTCTCCGGACGCGGCCTGAAGGATCGCAACCAGACGCTGTGGTCGTCGATGGTGATGAGCGGCGAGCGCCACCGCGTGTTCTTCAGCGGCGACACCGGGCTCACTACCGAATACCAATCCATCCGCGACCGGCTCGGCCCCTTCGACCTGGTGATGCTCGAGGTCGGCGCGTTCCATCCGTCCTGGGGCGACATCCATCTGGGGCCCGCCAATGCGCTGACGGCACATCGCATGCTCGGCGGCGGCGTGCTGATGCCGGTCCACTGGGGCACGTTCTCGTTGGCTACGCATGCCTGGGACGAGCCCGTCGAGGACCTGCTCGCCCTGGCCGGTCCCGATAGCGCCTCGCTGCTGTTGCCGCGCCTGGGCGAGCCGGTCGAGCCGGTCGAGCATCGCGAAGTGCAGCCGTGGTGGCGGCATGGCACCGTCGGCAGTGGACGGCCGGTGACCCGGCCCGAGCCGCCCGAGGTCTCCGCCGGCGGAGCACTGGGCGAACAGTTGCCCTGGCCGCTGGATTGACGGCACGGCAGCCGACCCCGTCCCCGGGGCCGGGCCCGGCTTGGCGGCGAGTGCATCGGATGGGCGGCGGCGAGGATCGTCTGGCGTAAGCGGGGGCATGCGGCGATCCTTGGTGGTTGCGCCTGGATGGCACTCGCGCCCTTCTGGCAGGGGGCGTTGGCGGCTAATCCATGTTGCGGTGCGGTAGCGATGCGGGCGCGGGCGGCGAACCTTGCGGGGGTCAGGCCAGATGCATGGACCTATCACCATCCCGGGAAGAGGCAGCGCAGTGCTTTCTTGCGTCCGCTGTCCGGTGCGGATGTCCGCGGACGGTTAGGCGCTCTCCGCGAAGGCCGCAAACGGCGTGGGAATGCGGGTTCGTGGGCATTGCCGTGTTGGCATGGCGCTTGCTGAACACTGCCTCGAAACCCTTCCTCATTTCGCCCTACGGAGAACGGCCATGAAATTCAAGATCGAAACCCTGATGCTGCAGAGCCTGTTCAGCGTTTGCGTGCTCATTTGCGTGATGGCGGTTGGCGGTATGCTATGGGCGTGACCGGGGTGACTTCCTGCCCATGCGTGCGGGGGTGTCAGGAGTCAATCTGCGGTCCGGCATTCGATGGGGGCGTTCGCCAAGCGGGGGGGACGTACGGCATCGAAGGCATCCAGTCTCGTATCACAATATAAGGGCGGCACCAGCCGCCACGTCCCACGTGGCAAGCGCCAAACCCCTGGTATGCCCGTGTTTTTTCGCTGGTAATCAATGGAAACCATCATGAACAAAATCTTCTCGATCCGTTTCGCTTCGCGCCGTCTGATTGGTGGCCTGGCGCTGGCTGGTGTCGTTGGCGCGTTCGCCGTGGCGGGCATCTCCACGGCCAATGCCCAGTCCACCTCCGGCTCGATCTTCGGCAAGGCGCCGGCGGGTTACACCGTGTCCGCGCGCAGCACCGAGACCGGTGGCGGCCGTACGGTGGTCGTGGATTCCTCCGGCCGTTATGCCGCGAACGCGCTGCCGTCCGGCACCTACAACGTGATTCTGAAGCAGATCGGCCACCCGGTCGCCGAGCACAAGAACGTTGAAGTGATCGTGGGTCGCGGCGTCGAGGTGGATTTCGATTGCAGCAAGATCAAGTGCGCCGCCCCTGCCGCGAATTGAGTCGAACCTCGCGGCAGCCGTGCCGCAACGGGTGACACGTGACAGACCAGGGCCCGGCAGGAAACTGCCGGGCCTTCTCGTTCAGGTCACCGATGCGAGATCCGCATCTTCGAGCAGGAAGCCGAACGCCTGCTCGCACGGCGCATCCACCTTCAGGGCAAGCAGCGCATCGGCGCGGGTGCGGCCCAGCGTGACGGCCGCGACCGGCCTGCCGGCCTGCGCGGCGGCGTGGGCGAAGCGGTAGCCGGAATACACCATCAGCGAGGAGCCGACCACCAGCATCGCGTCGGCGTTGAGGCATGCCTCCATCGCGGCGGCTACGCGTTGGCGCGGCACGTTCTCGCCGAAGAACACCACGTCGGGTTTCACGATGCCGCCGCACTGCGGGCAGGACGGCACGTCGAAACGCGCGAAGTCCTGGTGCTCGAGGTCGGCGTCGCCATCCGGTGCGTCGGTGGCGTCGAGGTCGCGCCAGGCGGGATTGCGTTCCACCAGTGCATGCTGGAAAGCGTGGCGCGATTCGCGCCAGTCGCAGGCCATGCAGCGCACCGTGTCCAGTCGTCCGTGCAGGTCGACCACGCCGGTATTGCCGGCACGCTGGTGCAGGCCGTCCACGTTCTGCGTCACCAGCAGCTCGATCCGGCCTTGCCGTTCCAGCCCGACCAGTGCGCGGTGCGTGGCGTTCGGCTGCGTGTGGCCGAAGCGGCGCCAGCCGACCAGGCTGCGCGCCCAGTAGCGCTGGCGGGTGTGCGCTTCCTGCATGAAGGCCGCGAAAGTGACCGGCGGCGTGCGCTTCCACTGGCCGTCGCGGTCGCGGTAGTCGGGGATGCCCGAAGCCGTGCTGCAGCCCGCGCCGGTGAGCACGAACAGGCGCGGATGGGCCTCGATGAAGGCTTGCAGCGGGCTCATGGGCAAGGGGCGGGAGAAGGTCCGGGCACGGCGATGCGCCTGGCCCGGACCTTCGCGTGATGCATCAGGCGGCCTTGGCCTCCT
>JAJZET010000032.1 GCA_021805685.1 Pseudomonadota bacterium | reverse complement strand
ATGTAGCCCTCCACCACCACGATGCGCTGCAGGTTCGCGTTGGCCTGCTTCACCTGCCACAGCGCGAACAGCTCGCGGCCCTTGTGGAACAGCGGGGTTTCCGGCGAGTTGAGGTATTTGGGGCCGTCGCTCTTGCGCGGATCCTGCGCGCCGGGATCCGGAGCCGGCGACCCGTCGCCGGGCTTCTGGATGATCCTGCCGCCGAAGGCGATCACGCGGCCGCGGCGGTCGAGGATGGGGAACATCAGGCGTTCGCGGAAGCGGTCGTATTTGCTGCCGCGTTCGCCGGTGGAGACCATGCCGGCCTCGGCCAGCAGCTCGATCCGCCGCGGGCTGTTGCCCAGCGCCCTGGTGACGCCGTCGTAGCCGGCCGGCGCCCAGCCGAGGCGGAAGCGCGCGATGGTGTCGGCGTCCAGCCCGCGCCTTTTGCAGTACGCCTGCGCTTCGGCGTTGCGCGGCAGCTGCTGCTGGTACCAGGCCGCGCAGGCGTCGAGCAGGGTGTAGAGGTCGGTCTTGTCCTCGCGCGGGCGGTCGTCGCGGCCGCCTTCGCGCGGCACGGTGAGGCCCACCGACTGCGCCAGCTCTTCCACCGCGTCGGGAAACTCCAGCCGCTCGTAGTCCATCAGGAACTTGATCGCGCTGCCGTGCGCGCCGCAACCGAAGCAGTGGAAGAACTGCTTGGCCGGGCTGACGTAGAACGAGGGCGTGCGCTCGTCGTGGAACGGGCAGCACGCCGTCCACTCGCGGCCGGCCTTCTTCAAAGGCACGCGCCGCTCGATCACGTCGACGATGTCGACGCGGGCGAGCAGTTCGTCGATGAAGCTGTCAGGGATCAGGCCGCGCATAGGCCGGGTAGTTTAGGCCATGGGGGCGAAGCGGCCACGCAGCGGTGGCGCGTCGCCAGCCCGCAGGGCGCCCCGTATCGCCGGCTGGCGTTGATCTGCGGGCTGGGGCGAGGAGATGCGGCGATGGCAGGTTGGGAGGGTGTTGCCCCGGGGCCGGCCGGCAACGGGGTGCCCCCGCCCGTCAGAGGATGTGGAACACCCCGATCACCGCCAGCAGGGCGATCAGGAACAGGATCAGGAAGACCGCGAACAGGAACTTGGCGATGGTGGCGGCCGCGCCGGAAATGCCGCGAAAACCGAATGCACCGGTGACCAGCGAGATGATGGCGAAGATGATGGCCCACTTGAGCATGCGTCTCTCCTGCGGCTGACCAAGCGCCGCGCGCGAAAGGATGCCGGACGACGGATGCCGCGGCCCCTGGCTTGTAGCAATGCGCCCGTTAAGGCGATGCATGGGGCTGAGGCATCGCCATCCGTCGCAGCGGGCCGTCACGGCGAACGCCGCGGCATGGCTGCGCGCCTGGCCGTTCGCGCGGTCGCTACGCTGGCGACGGCGGCCGGCGTTTCAGCCGGCGAGCCTGGCCTTGATCAGCGCCGATACCTTGCCCATGTCGGCGCGGCCGGCGGCCTTTTCCTTCACCGCGGCCACCACTTTGCCCATGTCGCGTGGCGAGCTGGCGCCGGTGGCGGCGATGGCGTCGGCGATCAGCGCATCGAGTTCGGCCTCGTCGAGCTGGGCGGGCAGGTAGGTTTCGATCACCGCCATCTCGGCGCGCTCCACCTCGGCGAGGTCTTCGCGGTGGCCGGCGACGTACTGGCTCACCGAATCCTTGCGCTGCTTGAGCATCTTCTCCAGTACGGCCAGCGTCTGGACGTCGTCGAGCTCGACGCGCTCGTCCACCTCGCGCTGCTTGATTGCGGCGAGGACCAACCGGATCACGCCGAGGCGATGCTTGTCGCCGCCGCGCATGGCGGCCTTCATGTCGTCGGTGAGCTGCTGCTTGAGCGTCATGGCGGGCGTCCGGGTGGGTGGATGGGCAATTCTACGGAAACGACAAAACCGGCGTTGCCTTGCGGCAACGCCGGCCAGTCGAATCCGGATGCGGGCGACGGCAGCGGAGGATCGCGCCAGTCGCGTGTGCTGCTCGCGCGGCGCGGAAGCGCCGCGGCAGGCTCAGTACAGCCGGGTCTTGCGCGAGACGTCGCGCGACAGGCGGCGCAGGTGACGCTTCACCGCGGCAGCGCGCTTGCGCTTGCGCTCCTGGGTCGGCTTTTCGTAGAACTCGCGCTTGCGGGTTTCGGCCAGGACGCCGGCCTTCTCGCAGGTACGCTTGAAACGACGCAGCGCGACTTCGAACGGCTCGTTCTCGCGGACTTTGACGTTGGGCATGGATACTCCGGGTGTTAATCTGTCCCGAATCCGGGACTGTGAATACGGCGAGCCGCGAAGTATACCGTGCCTGACGAGAATTTTTCAAAGCCCCAGCCGACGGTCGAATCCCGCCTGCCCGTGACGGGCAAGCCGGTGCTGGGCATCGAGTCCTCCTGCGACGAGACCGGCGTGGCGATACTGCGTTGGGAGCCGACCGCGCCGGGCCGCGGCCTGCTGGCGCACGCCCTGTACAGCCAGGTCAAGCTGCACGCCGACTACGGCGGCGTGGTGCCGGAGCTGGCCAGCCGCGACCACGTGCGCAAACTGCTGCCGCTGGTGCGCGAGGCGCTGGCCGAGGCCGGGCTGACCCCGGCCGACCTCGGCGGCGTGGCGTATACCGCCGGCCCCGGCCTGGTCGGCGCCCTGCTGGTCGGCGCCGCCGCCGGCCGTGCGCTGGCCTGGGCGCTGGGCGTGCCAGCCATCGGCGTACATCACATGGAAGGCCACCTGCTGGCGCCCCTGCTGGAAGAAGACCCGCCCGAGCCGCCGTTCGTGGCTCTGCTGGTGTCCGGCGGGCATTCGCTGCTGGTCGAGGTGAAGGCCATCGGCGAGTACCGCATCCTGGGCGACACGCTGGACGACGCCGCGGGCGAGGCCTTCGACAAGACTGCCAAGCTGATGGGCCTGCCATATCCCGGCGGTCCGGCGCTGGCCAAGCTGGCCGAGCAGGGCACGCCCGGCGCGTTCCGCTTCTCGCGGCCGATGACCGACCGGCCGGGGCTGGACTTCAGCTTCTCCGGGCTGAAGACCCAGGTGCTGCTGGCCTGGCAGCACTCCGACCAGGGCGAGCAGACCCGCGCCGACATCGCGCGTGCGTTCGAGGAGGCCATCGTCGATACCCTGGTCATCAAGTGCCGGCGCGCGCTGCAAGCAGCCGGTGCCGGGCGGCTGGTGATCGCCGGTGGTGTGGGCGCGAACCGGCGCCTGCGCGCGGAACTGGCCGCGGCCGGCGAGAGGGACGGTTTCCGCACCTACTTCCCGCGCCTCGCGTTCTGCACCGACAACGGCGCGATGATCGCGCTGGCCGGGGCGATCCGGCTGGCCAGCGGCCAGCATCAGGGCGAGGCGGTCGAAGTGCGGCCGCGCTGGAATCTCGAGGACTTGCCGGCGGCCTGAGGCGATACCTTGCGATCATCCGTGATCGCAGAAATCAAACGGGCGGCCATCCGTGGCCGCACTTCTCACACAAGAGCCCGCTGGCGGTCGATGCTCTTGGATAAGCATCAGAGAAAAACATCACCTGTTAGCTGGCCCTGAAGGATTACCACTGCGTGCGGTTGGGCAGCAGGCCCTTCAGTTCCGCGTCGGTGAGGTTGCGCCACTGGCCGGGCTTGAGATGCCCGAGCTTCACGTTGACGATGCGCACGCGGCGCAACTGGGTGACGCGGTAGCCGAACGCCGCCGCCATCAGGCGGATCTGTCGGTTCAGGCCCTGGGTGAGCACGATGCCGAAGCCGAATTTGGCGATCCTGCGCGTGCGGCAGGGCCGGGTCATCTGGCCGTGCACGTGCACGCCGCGCGCCATGCCGGCGAGGAATTCCTCGGTGACCGGCTTGTTCACCGCCACCAGGTATTCCTTCTCGTGGTGGTTCTCC
>JAJZET010000212.1 GCA_021805685.1 Pseudomonadota bacterium | reverse complement strand
AAGCGGCCCGCGTCAGCGTGCGCCCGGAGGCGGCATGAGCGCCGACGCACTGCGCATCGCCCTGGTCGGCAACCCCAATTGCGGCAAGACCGCGCTGTTCAACCTGCTCACCGGCGGCCGGCAGAAGGTCGCGAACTACGCTGGCGTCACCATCGAGCGCAAGGAAGGGCGCTTCGTGGCGCCGTCCGGACGGTTGTTGCAGATACTCGACCTTCCGGGCGCGTACAGCTTCGATGCGGTGAGCCCCGACGAGCAGATCACCCGCGACGTGCTGCTGGGCAACTACCCCGGCGAGGCGGCGCCCGACCTCATCGTGTGCGTCGCCGATGCCACCAACCTGCGCCTGCACCTGCGCTTCGTGCTCGAGGTGCGGCGGCTGGGTCGTCCGGTGGTGCTGGCGCTGAACATGATGGATACGGCGCGCCGCCGCGGCATCGACATCGACGTGCCCGAACTGTCGCGCCGCCTTGGTCTGCCGGTGGTCGAAACCGTCGCGGTGAAGCGCGGTGGCGCCCAGGCGCTGGTGGAGCGGGTGGAGCGGGTGGACGGTGCGCTGCCCGCGGCCGCCCCCGTGCAGGCGGACGATGCGGCCAGCCGTGCCGACCTGCATGCCCAGGTGCGTGAACTGCTCGCCGCCACCGTACGC
This sequence comes from Pseudomonadota bacterium, assembly GCA_021805685.1. Classification (GTDB taxonomy): domain Bacteria; phylum Pseudomonadota; class Gammaproteobacteria; order Xanthomonadales; family Rhodanobacteraceae; genus Rhodanobacter_A. The sequence goes on along the minus strand of JAJZET010000212.1, from coordinate 15,012 downwards.
ATGCCACGGCGCACCGCCGAGCTGGACGATGCGCTCGACCGCTGGGCGCTGCATCCGGTGTTCGGCCTGGCCATCCTCGCGCTGGTGATGTTCCTGGTGTTCCAGGCGGTGTATTCGCTGGGCAAGCCGATGACCGACCTGATCGGCGAAGGCTTCGGCTGGATGGGCGCGCATCTCGCCGCGGGGTTGCCGCCAGGGCCGTTGCGCGGCCTGCTGACCGACGGCATCTTCACCGGTCTGGGCACCGTACTCGGCTTCCTGCCCGAGATCCTGGTGCTGTTCCTCTTCATCCTGACGCTGGAGGAATCCGGCTACCTGCCGCGCGCGGCCTTCCTGCTGGATCGGCTGATGGTGTCGGTGGGGCTGACCGGGCGTTCGTTCATCCCGTTGCTCTCCAGCTTCGCCTGCGCCATCCCCGGCATCATGGGCACGCGGTCGATCACCGACCCGCGCGACCGCCTGGCCACCATCCTGGTGGCGCCGCTGATGACCTGCTCGGCGCGATTGCCGGTATATGCGCTGCTGATCGGCGCGTTCATCCCCGCGCACAGCGTGCTCGGCATATTCAACCTGCAGGGCCTGGTGCTGTTCGCGCTGTATGCCGCCGGCATCCTCGGCGCGATGGCGGTGGGCTGGGTGATGAAGCGCATCCGCCGCGACCAGGGCGAGCACGCGCTGCTGATGGAGCTGCCGTCGTATCGCCTGCCCAAGGCGCGCGATGTGGGCATCGGCCTGTACGAGCGCGGCATGGTCTTCCTGAAGCGGCTGACCGGGGTGATCCTGGCCCTCACCGTGCTGATGTGGGTGCTGTCCACCTTTCCCGCGCCACCGCCTGGCGCGACCGAGCCGGCCATCGACTACAGCTTCGCCGGTCATCTCGGCCATTGGTTGGCGTATCCGTTCGCGCCGATCGGCTTCAACTGGCAGATGAGCCTGGCGCTGATTCCCGCCTTCGCTGCGCGCGAAACCGCGGTGGCGGCGCTGGCCACCGTGTACGCAGTGGGTGGCGACGCCGGTCAGCTCGCGCCGGCGCTGGCCGCGCACGTGTCGCTGGCCTCCGCGCTCTCGCTGCTGGTGTGGTTCGCCTATGCGCCGCAGTGCATGTCTACGCTGGCGGTGATCAAGCGCGAAACCGGCGCGTGGCGCAACGTGGCCGTCTCGTTCAGCTACCAGTTCGTGATGGCCTACGCGGCGTCCCTCCTCGTCTACCAGGTCGCGAGGATGCTGGCGTGAGCGGCGGCCTGCTGATCCAGTACATCGTGCTCGGCCTGATCGTGGCGGCCAGCCTGCTGGTGGTGTTCCGCAAGCTGGCACCGCAGCTCACCAGTCGCTGGCTGGCGGCGGTTTCGATCCGGCTGTCGCGCGGTGATTCGCGCCTGCTGAAGGCGCTGGCACGCCGGCTGCAACCGAAGCAGGGCACCGGTAACTGCAGCGACGGTTGCAGCACCTGCGGCGCTTGCGGACCGAAGCCACCGGCATCCGCCTTGCCGCATGGAACCGGAGCCGACCCGACGCGCAGGGCTGCGGAGCCCATGCCGTTGCATTTCCGCTCGCGCGGGCGCTGAGGCGCGTCGCTCCCGATCGTGGGAATCCACGGCGGGTGCCGGAGTCAGCGCGTCATTTCCGCGCGCACTCTCAGGCCATGCCGCTGGCGCCAGAGATCCATGCCCCAGATCAGCATCGCCGTGGCGGCGGCCAGCGCGGGGTAGGCGCTACTCGCGTAGGTGGGATCGGTATCCTGCAAGAGCGACCGGGCCAGCATGAAGATGCCCCACAGGCCGAACCATATCAGTCGAGGGTTGAGGCGCAGCGACGTGGCGTTTCGTCGCCGCAACCGCCGAAACGCCAACCACAACGCCACGAGCGCACATCCCAGGGCCGGTACGTAGGCCTCTGCCTCGGCGGATGCCAGGGTGGCCGCGCACAGCAGCGGTACCAGCAGCAGGTTGAGCCATGGCCAGCGGACCGGCTGGTATTCCGGCTTTGCGTGCCAGCTGTCCAGCGGCAGCATCAGCATGGACAGCCCCCACAACCCGCACGGTACGGCGGACAGGCCGACGCACCACCCGAACGCCGGCCAGTAGAAAGGATCCGGCGGCGTGCGCATCAGGCTGCCAAACAGCCACCCGAGCAACAGTCCACTGAGCAGCGCGGCGGCGCAGCGGATTCCGCCGAGCTGCAATCGCGCCTTGCTTACGCGCCCCGGCTCGGTGGCCTTCAGCCAGAAGCGCACCTGGTCCGGGTCGCAGGTTCCGGGCAGGTCCTCGGGGTGACGCAGCCCCAGATCCTGGATGAACTGCGTGTACGCCGAGGCTTCGTAGGGCACCAGTCCGATCCGCACCACCTGGGCCCAACCGAACGGGCGTGCCAGCCGTTCCAGGTGGAGATCCAATCCGCCGCGGCCGCTGTGCAGGGGCAGCCCCATGCGCTCGGCCAGCGCATCACGATGCGCCGGTTGCAGTTCCCACGCCAGTTGCATGCGCCGCAACAGTTGCTGCAGCCGCAATGCGTCGTGGCCCGGACGCGCCTGGTCCATGTCGAAGAACGCCAGCAATGCTTCCATGCAGGCCGGCGACATCGGCGGTGCCTCGCGATGCAATTGTGCAAGCAGCTCCTGACCCGCACGCGCCTTCATGCGCAGCGACCACAAGGCCGGAAGCCCTTCCAGCCAGGCCTTGAGTGAGGTCGCGTCGCCTTTTGCCCCCAGCTCGAAGATCTGATCGCAAAATGGCCCGAAAGCGATGGCGATGGTTTCGTCAGGCGGACTGTCTACCGCGACCGGCGTGCCGTCGGCCGGCGTCGACGGTTCTCCGGGTGCTTTGCGAACCATCGCCGTGCCCGGTGCCTGGCGTTGGCACTGTGCCAGGGCCGCCTGGTAGATCGCGTGCAGGCGCTGGAAGCCTTCCGGGTCACTGTCTGGCCGGGTATCGCGCAGGCGCTGCGCGTAGGCACGCTTGACCATGCGTTCGTCGGCGTCCGCCGGCAGGCCGAGCTGCTCGAGCGGCGACATCAGGCTTGCTCCAGGGCGTCCAGCGCAAGGCCGAGTTCGCGCCGATGCTCGCGTATCAGGTGGTCATCCTGTGTCTCGACAACGGCGCGGAACTGGGCGATCCACGCCTGCAGCTGTGCGCGTGCCTGCAGATGTTCCTCGTACAGGCGTTCGGCGCGGGCGAGCAGGGCGATGTTCTCCTGCTTGTCGCGCGGATGGATCTTGAGTTCGGCGAGCGAAGCCAGTCGTTGGCGGATCTGTTCGGAGTCGAGCAGCAGGCCCGGGTTGCGCTCCAGCAGCAGTTCGTAGTGCCGTCCGGTGGCCTGGACGGTGGCTTCGACCTGCAGCACGCCATTGATGTCGTAGGTGAAGCGAAGCCTTACCGCGTTCTGTTCAGCTGGCAGCCGCGGATCGAGTTCCACCCGCAGCTCGCCGAGCTTGATGTTGTTCGCGACCATCGGGTTTTCGCCCTGGTATACATCGAGCTGCAAGGCCTTCTGCTGCGGATGCGTGGGCCAGAACGATTCCTCGCGGCTGGTCGGCACCGTGCTGTTGCGGTGGATGATCGGATGGAAGAAGCCGGAATGCAGCTGGCCGTCGCCGTCGCGTCGCGCCACTTCGGTGCCCAGCGTGTAGGGGCACACGTCGGTGAGAATCACCTCGTCGAGCCGCTGGTCGCGTGCCTTCATGCCGGCCGCCGCGCAGGCGCCAAGCGCGATCGCCTCGTCGGGATGCAGGTGGCGCAGCGGCAGGCGTCCGAACATGCGCGAAACCATGCGCGTCACCATCGGCATGCGGCTGGCGCCGCCGACCAGCACGATCTCGTCGATCTGCCCGGGTTGCAGGCGCGCATCGCGCATCGCGCGTTCCAGCGGCATGCGCATGCGCTGCAGCAGCGGTTCGGCAATCCTGGCAAAGCGCTCCTGGTCGATGCGCCAGTCGACCGTGCGTTCGCCGAGCTGGCCAGTGACCCGCGCCTGCTGTTGCAGGCTGAGTTCGCGCTTGGCGGCTTCCAGCCAGCGGCGCAACTGACCGCGTTGCGCGGCGGAGAGGCGGTCGACCGGCAGGTTGAGGTCGCCGAGGCAGGCGGCTTCCAGGACATCGAGGAAATCCTCGCCGCCGAGGAAGTTGTCGCCGGCGCTGGCGTGCACTTCGACCACGCCCTCGAACATTTCCAGCACCGATACGTCGAAGGTGCCGCCACCGAGGTCGAACACCACGAAGCGCGAGCCGTCCGGACGCTCCTGCAGGCCGTAGGCCAGCGCGGCGGCGGTCGGCTCGTTGATCAGCCGTTCGACCCGGATGCCAGCCAGCTCGCCGGCGCTGCGCGTGGCCTTGCGCTGGGCGTCGGAGAAATAGGCAGGAACGCTGATGACGGCCTCGGTGATCTTTCCGCCGAGTGCGGCTTCGGCATCGGCCAGCAGCGAGCGCAGCACGAGTGCCGAGAGTTCCTCGGGACGGAACGCACGCTTGCCCAGCCGGGTCTCGCGCGGACTGCCCATCCAGCGCTTGAAGTTGGCGACGCTCGATTCCGGATGGCTGATGAGGCGGTCGCGGGCAGCCTGACCGACCAGCACGTGCCCGCCTTCGTCGATGGCGACCACCGATGGCGTAAGCAGGCTGCCGAGCGGATTGGCGAACAGGCGCGCTCCTCCGGCGTCGTAGCAGCCGATGAGCGAGTGGGTGGTGCCGAGATCAATGCCGACGATCATCCGCGAGATATCCCCTGGGTCATGCGGTGGCTATCGGGTTGCCGGGTCACATGCGGAATACGCCGAAGCGCTGTGGCTCGATCGGCGCATTCATCGAGGCGGAGATCGCCAGCCCCAGCACGCGGCGGGTGTCGGTCGGATCGATGATGCCGTCGTCCCACAACCGCGCGCTGGCGTAGTAGGGGTGGCCCTGGCGTTCGTACTGTTCGCGGATCGGGGCCTTGAACGCGTCTTCCTCTTCCGCGCTCCACGTCTTGCCGGCACCCTCGATGCCGTCGCGCTTCACCGTGGCCAGCACGCTGGCGGCCTGCTCGCCGCCCATCACGCTGATCCGCGCATTCGGCCACATCCACAGGAAGCGCGCGCCGTAGGCGCGACCGCACATGGCGTAGTTGCCGGCGCCGAAGCTGCCGCCGATCACCACGGTGAACTTCGGTACGTGCGAGCAAGCCACCGCGGTCACCATCTTGGCCCCGTCCTTGGCGATGCCGGCCTGCTCGTACTTCTTGCCGACCATGAAGCCGGTGATGTTCTGCAGGAACACCAGCGGCACGTTGCGCTGGTTGCACAGCTCGATGAAGTGCGCGCCCTTGAGCGCGCTTTCGGCGAACAGGATGCCGTTGTTGGCGACGATGCCCACCGGGTAGCCGTGGATGTGCGCGAAGCCGCACACCAGCGTCTTGCCGTAGCGCGCCTTGAACTCGTGGAACTCGGAGCCGTCGACGATGCGTGCGATCACCTCGCGGATGTCGAACGGGCGACGGGTATCTTCCGGAATCACGCCATACAGTTCGTCGGCCGGGTATTTCGGCTCCAGCGGCTCGCGCAGCGCCAGCGGCATGGCCTTCCTGCGGTTGAGCGAGGCCACGACGTCGCGGGCGATGCTGAGCGCGTGCGCGTCGTTCTCGGCGTAATGGTCGGCGACGCCGGAGATGGAGGTATGGACGTCCGCACCGCCCAGCGTCTCGGCGTCCACCACCTCGCCGGTGGCGGCCTTCACCAGCGGCGGGCCGCCCAGGAAGATCGTGCCCTGCTCGCGCACGATGATCGTCTCGTCGCTCATCGCCGGCACGTAGGCGCCGCCGGCGGTGCAACTACCCATGACCACCGCGATCTGCGGAATGCCCAGCGAGGACATCCGTGCCTGGTTGTAGAAGATCCGGCCGAAGTGCTCCTTGTCCGGAAACACCTCGTCCTGCAGCGGCAGGAAGGCGCCGCCCGAATCGACCAGGTAGACGCAGGGCAGACGGTTCTCCAGCGCCACTTCCTGTGCGCGAAGGTGTTTCTTCACCGTCATCGGGAAGTAGGTGCCGCCCTTCACGGTGGCGTCGTTCGCCACCACCACGACCTCGATGCCGTTGATCCGGCCGATGCCGGTAATGATGCCGGCCGCGGGCGCGGCGTCGTCGTACATGCCGTGCGCGGCCAGTGGCGAGAGCTCGAGGAAGGGCGAGCCCGGATCGAGCAGGGCGCGGATGCGTTCACGCGGCAGCAGCTTGCCGCGCGCGGTGTGCTTTTCGCGGGCCTTGGCGCCGCCGCCTTCGGCGCTGCGTGCCAACTCGCGCTGGAGGTCCGCGGTGACGGAGCGCAACCGGGCGCTGTTGGCCTGGAACTCGGGGGAGCGCGGATCGATCTGCGAAACGATGACACTCATGCGCGTGCAGCCGTAGTCAATGAATCCGACGATGATAACGGCAGCATGCTGCGATCTGTGGCGGAGCACGGTGCGATCGGGCAACCGCCATGCCGCACAAAAAGAAAAACGGCCGCGTGAAGCGGCCGTTTTTCCGGACTGCAGACAAGGATCAGTGACCCTTCATCGCATCCTTGGCCTTGTCGGAGGCATCCTTGGCGGCGCTGGCAGCGGCGGCCGGGGCAGCAGCGGCCGGAGCGGCGGCGGTCGAGGCCGGAGCGGCAGCGGTCGAGGCCGGAGCAGCGGCGGTCGAGGCCGGGGCAGCGGCAGCCGGGGCAGCGGCGGTGGAAGCAGCAGCCTGCTGGGCCTGGTCGGCCGTCGCCTGCTGAGCCTGGTTGCTCGACTGGGCGTTCTGCGCGGAATCCTGCGCGCCGTTGCTGCAAGCCGCCAGCAGCGCGACGAGCGCGGAGGCGAGAAGGGTACGCGTAAACTTCATGGGAAATCTCCTTAGCCGTGGAATGCCGAATGGCGGATTATTATTAGCTCTTTCCAGCGTTGTACGCCATAACTTTCGATGGGCTGCTTCAGGCGCCGTTGAGAGCTGTCTCGCGGCGTATTCGGGGAAGCCCTAATCGAGGCGTTCCACCGCGATCGCGGTAGCCTCACCGCCGCCGATGCACAGGCTGGCGACGCCGCGCTTCAGGCCGCGGGTTTTCAGCGCGTTGAGCAGGGTCACCACCAGGCGGGCACCGCTGGCGCCGATCGGATGGCCGAGCGCGCAGGCGCCGCCGTTGACGTTGACCTTTTCGTGCGGGATGCCCAGCTCCTTGATCGGCGTCATCGCGACCACCGCGAACGCCTCGTTGATCTCGAACAGATCCACGTCGGCCGCCTTCCAGCCGGCCTTGTCCAGCACTTTCTGGATCGCACCGACCGGCGCGGTGGTGAACCACTCCGGCTCCTGCGAATGGGTGGCATGCGCGACGATGCGCGCCAGCGGCTGCAGGCCACGCGCCTTGGCATCGTCGGCCGACAGCAGGACCACGGCGGCGGCGCCGTCGGAGATGCTGGAGGAACTGGCCGCCGTGATGGTGCCGTTCTCCTTGCGGAAGGCCGGTTTCAGCGAGGGGATCTTGGCGATATCGGAACGACCGGGCTGCTCGTCGGTATCCACCGTGACGTCGCCCTTGCGACCCGCCACCGTGACGGCGGCGATCTCGTCGGCGAAGGCGCCGGATTGCTGCGCGGCCTGCGAGCGCTTCACCGATTCGATGGCGAAGGCGTCCTGCTCCTCACGGGTGAAGTGGTACTTGTCGGCGCACAGCTCACCGAACACGCCCATCGACTTGCCATCGTAGGGGTTGGTAAGGCCGTCCCAGGCCATGTGGTCGACCAGCTTGCCGTCACCGTAGCGGATGCCGGTGCGGGCCTGCACCATGTGCGGCGCGTTGGTCATCGACTCCATGCCGCCGGCCACCACGATCGCCGCCGAGCCGGCCTTGATCAGGTCGTGGCCCAGCATGATCGCCTTCATGCCCGAACCGCACACCTTGTTGATGGTGGTGCAGCCGGCAGCGGTCGGCAGGCCGGCCTCCAGCGACGCCTGGCGGGCCGGCGCCTGGCCGAGGTTGGCGGGCAGCACGCAGCCCATGATTACCTCGCTGACGTCGGCGGCGCCCACGCCGGACTGTTCCAGCGCAGCGCGGATTGCCGTAGCACCCAGCTTCGGCGTGGGCACGCCGGTGAACTGGCCGAGGAAGGAACCGATGGCGGTGCGCTTGGCACCGGCGATGACAACGCTGACGTCGGACATGGGGAGTCTCCGCGTGAACAGGAAGGGCATGAACCGCCCGTGGTGGATGGCCGATTATCGCAGTCCCAGCGCAGGCCCGGCAAACCAAATGGGGGACATGCCTGCCGGGGCGCAGGGAAGCGACGGCGCTTGGCTGGTCGCCCCAGGCTTGTGCCAAACTGGTGCGGGGAGCCGGTTGCATCGAGCCGTGATGCAGAGCCGGGCCACGGATAGGATCAGTCACTGGAGACATTGACGATGAATAGGGAATTGCATGGTGCCGGCGGCCGCGAGGCGGCCTTGTTCGTGGCGATCGCACTGGCGCTCAGTGCCTGCGGCGGTGGCGGAGGGGCCAGGCCGACGGTCAGCACCAGCGGCTCGGGCGGCTCCAATCCGCCTTCGTCCAGCACCGTGCCGCAGCCGCCGGTGGATGCCCAGCTCTCGATCACCAACACCTACGCAGCGCACGCCGCCGGCTATACCGGCGCGGGCGTGACCATCGGCGTCGTCGACAGCGGCATCATGCGCAGCAATCCGACCGTATCCGGGCGCGTCACCCAGGAGTTGATCTACGTCGATCCGTCGACCAACAACACCAGCATCGACGACGTGGTCGGCCACGGCACCTGGGTGTCGGAGATCGCCGCCGGCGCGGCCTATGGCCAGTTCGCCGGGGGTATCGCACCCGGCGCCGACCTGGTTTCGGCGCGGATCATCTCCGACACCGCTCCGTCGGACAACGGCTCGACCCCGCCGTCGACGGTCACCGTCTCCGATGCGCAGTTCTTTGGCCAAGTCAACAGCGACCTGATCGCCGCCGGCGTCAAGGTGATGAACAATTCCTGGGGCGGCATCACCTGGGATACCACCAGCACCAGCGTCAACCAGGCCTTCGACCAGGCCTACAGCCCGTTCGTCAACCAGCAGGGCGGCCTGGTGGTGTTCGCCGCGGGCAACGACTCGCAAGCCAATCCCAGCACCATCGCGATGCTGCCCAACGTGGCGCCGGACCTCGCCAAGGGCTGGCTGGTGGCGGTGGCGGTCAACAGCAACGACCCCACCCAGTTGGAGGGCTATTCCAACAAGTGCGGCGCGGCCATGGACTATTGCCTCGCTGCGCCCGGCGACGTGATCGTGCTGGGCAAGGACACCACCACCAGCACCACCAATCCCTCCTATTACATCGTGGAAGGCACCTCGTTCGCGGCTCCGGAAGTGTCGGGCGCGGCGGCGTTGGTCTGGCAGGCCTTCCCCTATTTCAGCAACGACCTGGTGCGGCAGACCCTGCTCGGTACCGCCGACCCGCTGGGCGGTACCCAGCCCAACCCCACTTTCGGCTACGGCGAGCTGGACGTGGGCCGCGCGGTGAACGGGCCGATGCAGTTGAACTGGGGCGACGTCACCGTCAGCTTCAGCGGCAGCTCGAACTGGAACAATCCGATTTCGGGCGCCGGCGGCCTGATCAAGCAGGGCGATGGCACGCTCAACCTCACGCAGCCGTCCAGCTACACCGGCCTGACCCAGGTAGAGGCTGGCACGCTCACCGCCAAATCCCTGGCTGGCGCGGCAAGCATCAGCAGCGGCGCCACGCTCGGCGGCATGACCGCCATCGGCGGCGATGTCGCCAATGCGGGCACGCTTGCCATCGGCACCAGCAGCGTCAGCGTGGGCGGCAACTACACCCAGCAGGCCGGTGCGCAATTGTCGCTGTCGCTGGGTTCCACGCTCAACGTGGCCGGCACCGCGTCGATCGCCGGCAACCTGCGGGTCACCGGCACCAACGCGGGCTACACCGCGAACTCGCATACCGATGTGCTGGTGGCCCAAGGTGGCCTCACCGGTACCTTCGCCGCGATAACCCAGGCTTCGAACGTGACCTTGCTCAACGCCTCGCTCGGTTACGACGCCAACTCGGCGTGGCTCAATGTGCAGCAGGTGCAGGCGAGCGCGGTGCAGGGCACCGGCTACAGCGTCGCCTCTTACGGCGCGGCGCAGCGGGTGGACGCGGCCTTCGGGCAGATCAATGCGCAACTGGCCAACGCCGCCATATCCGGTTCGCCAGCCGCCCGCAGTTTCATCGCCGGGGCCGCCGCGCTGCAACAGACCGCCACGCTGGCCAACCTGCAGCAATCGCTCGAAAGCCTCTCCGGCCAGTTGCATGCAGCCAGTGCGGCAATGACCTTCGAAGCGATCGACGCCGGTTCGCGCGCCTTGTCGGGTCGCTTCGAGCAGTTGCTGGACGCGCCGAAGGTCGGTGCGTGGAGCCAGGGCCTGGGCTTCCACGGCAGCATGACGCGCAGCGGCTATTCCAACGTGGGCTACGACCTTAGCGGTTGGTTGGTGGGGCAGGATTTCCGTTTGGCCGATGGCGGCGTGGCTGGCTTTGCCCTGAGCCGCACCCAGGGTCTGGGGCGTCTTGCCGAAAGCGCGGACCAGGGTTTCAGCCATGCAGTGGAAGGCATGCTCTACGGCGGCGCCGTGCGCGGCCACTGGTATGCGATGGGGCGCTTCGGCATCGGTAGCTTCCAGGAAACCATGCATCGCCAGTTGCAGCTCGGCAGCCAGTTCGCTGGCGTGGGCAGCGACAGCCGCGGTCGCTACGGCGTGGCGTATGGGGAGAGCGGCTACCGGTTCTCGCCCGGCGGCGCGCACGTCACGCCGTACGCAAGCCTGGAGTACGCGCAGATCCGGCGCGATGGCTTCGACGAACTGGGAGGCGACGGTTTCGGGCTGAAGGCCAGCGCGCTCACTACGGCGCGCTGGCAGGCCGGCCTCGGCTTGCGTGCGAGCCGGCAATGGCAGCTCGGTCGCGCGGGTAGCCTCGCGCTACACGGGCACATGGCATGGCAACAGTCGTTCGGCCTGCGCGGCGCGGCGTTCGACGCCAGCTTCACCGGCGTGAACCAATGGGCACCACTGGGCGGCATCGGCCTCGCGCGCTACGGCGGCGCGGCCGGTACCTCGCTGGACTGGAGCATGAATCCACGCAGCGACCTGTCGCTCGGCTACGACCGATACTTCGGCCAGGGCCAGCAGGCGTCGATGGCCACGTTGAACTACCGCTGGTCGTTCTGAGCTGGTCGAAAGCGTGCGGCGATGCCGGGAGGTGTCGCCGCCGTCGGTCGGCTGGCGGTCGCGAATGTTGCGCTCAAGCGCGCGGTTCCCTGGTCGTCCAGCTCACGCCACGGTACGACCCGGCCACCGCCGCGGCACCTGCCGCAATCGCGCTGGACATCAGGAAGGCCGACCACGCATCGCTGTCGTACGGACGCACGAGCAGCGGCGGCAACCAGACCAGCAGCGTGATGATGCCGAGCATCGCCGCCTCCAGCGTGGCGGCCAGGCGTGGCCACACCGCGAACAGGATGCCGACGGCCGCGGCAAGGCTTCCTGCGCCGGTCAGGTAGGCCCAGCCGTGTCGCCACGGCAGCCAGGCCGGCACGAATTCGGCGGTGATGTCGGCGTAGACGAAATGCGAGAGGCCGATGGTCGGCAGCGCCAGCACGAGCAGCAACCGTGCATTGCGTATGCCATGGCGACCCGCGAGGAGTTGTCCGTCAGGCCGGGACAAGGAGGCGAAGACGGTCCATGCGCCGGCGAGGATCACCGCGATCTCTCCGGCGCCCAGCCACGTCGCTTCCATCGCGGGCGCATACACGATGGCGGGGAACTTCAGCAGCGCCATCCACGCCAGCACGAACGCGGCCATCGCACCTGCGGAGATCTTCGCGAGGCGCGGAACCAGGATGCCGATGCCGCTTGCCAGTTCGACCAGTGCCACGAGATGGACGAAGAAGCCGCGTGCAGGCAGGTGTGCGATCGGGATGCGCTGCCAGACGCCGGCGAAATCGCCGAACGCCAGTCCGCGCAGGCCGAGGGCGATCATCACCAGCGCCAGCAGCATGCGGCCATAGCCCAGGACGCCTGCCGCGGGAACGCTCGTGGTGGCGGCTGGCCCCGCCAGCCATGCACGGTTCTCGGTGCGCCGGCCGCCTCGATCGGATAGTGCGTCCATCGCTCACCTCCTGCTGGAGCCGCGAGTGCGGAGGGTCGAGCGTAGTCGGGTCGAGCGGCCCGGGCAACGACCACTTCGGACGATGAATTCCTTGCCCGTTCGACCTGTACCCTGCGGCGTGCGGGCTACCTGACGGCACGACCGTCGACGACGGCTGGGCGCGATCCCGGCCGCGATGCTGCCAGCGCGTCCTCCCGGTGGTGATGGAGCTGCCCGGCTTCAGGTGTGCACGACGCTTGCCAATTCGGTGGCGCCGGCGTGCCGAAGACGTTGGATGCCGACCACGCGAGCACCATCAGGCTGCTACCGTTCGAGGTCCTTACCCTGGAACTGACGCCGGTGGCACGCTGAACATCGCTGCGCGGGCATCGCAACGGAGGACACCATGCAACGCCGGGACTTCCTGAGGCTCTCTCTCCTCGTGCCGAGCCTGTCGGCCGTGTCGGCATGGGCCACGCCGCCCGGCCGCGCGAGGATGGTCGTGCCCGACGGACGTCCGCACCGCTTCGAACTGTCCCGGCAACGGTTCCTGCTGGATGGCGAGCCGTTCCGCATCCTGAGCGGCGAGATGCACCCGATCCGCATCCCCGCCGCCTATTGGCGCCAGCGTATCCGGATGGCCAAAGCGATGGGGCTCAACACCATCGCGGTCTACCTGATGTGGAATGCGCTGGAATCCGCGCCCGGCGTATTCGACCTGCGCAGCGGCAACCGCGACTTCGCGAAGTTCATCCGCCTCTGCCAGGAGGAAGGCCTGTGGGTGTACCTGCGCCCTGGCCCCTACGTCTGCGGCGAGTGGGACTTCGGCGGCCTGCCGCCGTACCTGCTGCGCCATCCGCATCTCCGCGTGCGCGACAAGGACGATCCCGACTACATGGCCGCGGTGCGTCGCTACATCGCCACCGTGGCACCGGTGCTGCGGCCGCTGCTGGCGGTCAACGGCGGGCCGATCCTGATGGTGCAGGTGGAAAACGAATACGCCTCGTTCGGTCGCGATCTGGCCTACCTCGAAACGATACGCATGCTGTGGCAGGAACACGGCGTGCACGGGCCGTTCTCGATCTCCGACGGGCTCGCCCAGATCCGCGAGGCAAAGACTTACTTGCCCGGTACCGCGCTGGGCCTGGACGGCGACACCGATTTCGCCGCGGCGCAGGCCATTGCCGGCGAGCTACCGGTGTGGATGGGCGAGGGTTACCCCGGGTGGATCACCCACTGGGGCGACCAGGGTTTCGCTCGTGGCGACTTCGCGGGGACGCTGGCCAGGCTGCTCGCCGAAGGACGTTCGTTCAATCTGTACGTGGTGCACGGTGGCACCAACTTCGGCTTTGGCGCAGGCGCCAACGCCGACAACGACTACGCGAACTTCCAGCCGGTCATCACCAGCTACGACTATGGCGCGCCCATCGACGAACACGGCGCGCCCACGGCCGATTACCACGTCTTCCGCCGGCTGATCGCGGCGCATTCGGCGCAACCGCTGCCCGAGCTGCCCGAGGTGCCGCCGATGGCAAGCTTCGCCACCTTCACGCCGCAGCCGCACGCCGCGTTGTGGGACAACCTGCCGGCCGCGAAACAGGTGGATCGGCCGCAGTCCAACGAGCTTCTGTTCGGCCAGGACCACGGCATGGTGCTGTACCGTCGCGCGACGAAGGGCGGCGGCGAACTGGCGATAGACGGGGTGCGCGACTACGCCACGGTGTTCCATGGCGGCCGCTATGCCGACTGCATCTCGCGCGTGGTGCATCCGAACCTGCGCTCGGGCCACACGCTGCGATTGCCGGCGGGCCCAGGCGAGGCGTTGCTGGAAATCCTGGTCGACAGCTTCGGTCATGTGAACTTCGGCCACGCCATGGCGGACCGCAAGGGTCTGCTCGGCGAGGTGCGGCTCGATGGCAAGCCGCTGGAGGACTGGCAGGCGATGAGCCTGCCGTTGGACGAGGCGTGGCTGGCGTCGCTGAAGCCGCTGCAGGGCAAGCCCGCGCGGCCCGGCGTGTTTTTCAAAGGCACGTTGTCGCTCGCGCAGGCGGGCGACTGCTACCTCGACATGGCGGACTGGGACAAGGGTTACCTGTGGGTCAATGGTCGCCTGCTCGGGCGCTACTGGAACCTCGGCCCGCAGCAGCGGTTGTATTGCCCCGCGCCGTGGCTGCGCGACGGCGACAACGAGGTGCTGGTATTCGACATGCACCGCACCGAGCCGGCAGCGATCCGCAGCGCGACCGCGCTCAGCGACTGACTTCCCCGTCCCAGGGAGTGCACGCCTGCGCTCCGGTCAGGAGCGCAGCGTCACATCTTGTCCTTGAAGCAGCTCCCGCCCGACCAGCATGCGGCGGAAGTCGGCTCGATGTGCCGGCACCGATGCTCTCCATCGGCGGCTCGTTGTCTCAGGCCTTGCCGTGGAACAGTTCCCGCCCGATCAGCATGCGGCGGATCTCGTTCGTACCGGCGCCGATCTCGTAGAGCTTGGCGTCGCGCAGCAAGCGGCCGGCGGGAAACTCGTTGATGTAGCCATTGCCCCCCAGCGACTGGATGGCCTCCAGCGCCACCTTCACCGCGTTGCTGGAAGCGTTGAGCAGGCAGGCGGCAGGATCGATGCGCGACTTCACGCCGCTGTCGAACTGCTGCGCCACCATGTAGGCGAAGCCGCGCGAGGACTGCAGTGCGGTGTACATGTCGGCCACCTTGGCCTGCATGATCTCGAACGTGCCGATCGGTGCGTTGAACTGCTTGCGCTCGCGCACGTAGGGCAGGGTGAGGTCCATCGCCGCCTGCATCAGGCCGATTGGTCCGCCGGAGAGCACCAGGCGCTCGGTGTCCAGGCCGCTCATCAATACGCGCACGCCTTCGTTCACCTCGCCGACGATGTTC
>JAJZET010000070.1:1598-3947 GCA_021805685.1 Pseudomonadota bacterium | reverse complement strand
AGCGGTATCGGCAGGAAGATCAGGAACATCTTCTCCTGTGGATACAGCATGCCGAAGGCCAGCAGCAGGCCGAACAGCGCACCCGAGGCACCGATGGTGGGATAGAAGCCGTGGGTGAAGTACTTCACCACCAGCAACTGCGACAGCGCCGCAATGATCGCGCAGACGAAGTAGTACACGGTGTAGTTGCGTGCGCCGAAAGTGCGCTCGATCACCCCGCCGAACATGTACAGGCCGAACATATTGAAAAGAATGTGTTCGAAGCCACCGTGCATGAACGCATAGGTGACCAACTGCCAGGGCTCGAACCCGGCCACGTTCGAATACGGCGAGGGGCCTAGTGGCCACAGCGCGAAATGGCTGATCAGGGCCAGCGAATCCGCAGCAGGCAACAGTTGCTGCAGCGCGAACACCAGCACGTTGGCGATCAGCAGGTTGCGGGTGACCGGCGGCAGGTTGGGCATGCGGTGAACGGCGGCAAAGACAGTGCGCTAGGGTAACGGCAGCGAGGCGAAAGCGCACCGGTCACACGACCGATCGGACAGCAACAGGCAGCAAGCAGGCGAAGACAACCGCACGCAGGAGGCGCTCCTGCGCGGATCTCCGGAGGGTCAGCCGTTGTCGCCGGCCACCAGCGCCAGCATGCCCTCGGGACGCTTGGCGCCCACGAAACGCTTGGCCCAGTAGGCCTCGTCGAGGCTCGAGATCTGCACGCGCTTGCCGTAGGTGGGCGCGTGGATGAAGCGACCGTTGGAAATGTAGATGCCCACGTGGCTCACGTGGCGGTAGCGACCGCTGGTGTGGAAGAACACCAGGTCGCCCGGCTTCATGTCGGCGCGCTTCACCTTGAGCCCGGCCAGGAACTGCGAAGCCGAGTTGGTGGGCAACTGCACGCCGATGGCGTGGGCAAACACGTAGCGCACGAAGCCGCTGCAATCGAACCCGGTGGCCGGGCTGTGTCCGCCGCGCACGTAACGTATGTTGCGCAGGTTCATCGCCAGCGCGATCAGCGATTTGCGCAGGTCGGTGAGCGACTCCGCGGACGTATCAGTCCGGTCGCCGGACTGATCCTGCTGCGTGCCGGCATCCGGCTTGGCCTGGTCGGCACCGACCGGGGTCGCCGGCAGCGCCAGCATGCTGCGGTCCGCCACCAGGGCCGGCGCCGCACCGGCGAAGTCCGCCACGCTGGGCACGCCCAGCAGCGGCGACGCGTTGACGCCAGGCAGCGTGTTCAGCGACAGCGGCGAGGCATGGCCGGCGATGAGCGGAAAGTTGCCCGTGGCAGGGGTTTCGGCATGCGCAGGGGTGGCAAGCAGCAGCATCGAAACGAGCGCGGCAACACCGGTCAATCGCTGGATGGGCATGAGGCGGCAACCCCCGTAGTCTCGGAAGCGTCAACCGGAAGTGCGGCTGACGTGACGAAGGGGTGAACTTATCAAGACGCTCCCGGCAGGTTGTTGGATCGGGGTTAACTGAACCCCGTCGTTCGCAAACTAACGCCTCACCGGTCACAGTCCGCGGGAGCGGGGCTTGCTCAGGGCACCGGCCCCATCGCGGCAGGGGCGGCCGTTGCACCGACCGGACGAGGGCCGAAGATCGCACTGCCGATACGCACCTCGGTGGCGCCCTCGGCGATCGCCAGCGGGAAATCGCCGCTCATGCCCATGGAAAGCCGCGGCAGGTCGTGTCCGCGCGCCTGCATCGCGTCGCGCAGCTCGCGCAACCGGCGGAAGCAGGCGCGCACCTCGGCAGGGTCGTCGCTGTGCGTGGCCATCGTCATCAGGCCACGTACGCGCAGGCTGTCGTACTGGCGCAGGCTGTCCAGGAAGGCAGGCAGTTCGGCAGGCGGCAGGCCGTGCTTGCTCTCCTCGGGCGAGGTTTTCACCTGCACCAGCACGTCGAGGCTGCGGCCTTCGAGCTGCAGGCGGCGATGCAGCGCCTCGGCCAGCTCCAGGCGGTCCAGCGACTGCACCTCGCTGGCCAGCCGCGCCACGTCCTTAGCCTTGTTGGTCTGCAGGTGGCCGATCACCACCCAGGCGATGCCGCAGTCGGCCAGCAGGCTGGACTTGTCGCGGATCTCCTGCACCTTGTTCTCGCCGAAGCGACGCAAGCCCAGCACGACCGCGGCACGCACCACGTCGGCGTCGAAGGTCTTGCTGACCGGCAGGATGGAAACCCCGGCCGGATCGCGGCCGGCCTCACGGCAGGCCGCATCCACGCGTCGGCGGACGTCGGCCCAGTTGGCAGCGAGGTAGGAATGATCCATGAGTACGGCTCTTTGCGTTCGCCTCCTCTCCCCCTTGGGGAGAGGATTGAGGTGAGGGGTGGGCGCTTGCCGAGGACCAGCAT
>JAJZET010000070.1:0-1588 GCA_021805685.1 Pseudomonadota bacterium | reverse complement strand
GGGAGAACTCGCGTCAGCCCTTCGCGCCCTGCGCGTAGTGCTTGGCCACCACCTCGGCCACCACCGCGGTGACGTTCTTGCCGGTGGGGATGTGCAGGAACTCGTTGGGGCCGTGCGCGTTGGAATGCGGGCCGAGCACGCCGGTGATCAGGAACTGCGCTTGCGGAAACTTCTCGCCCAGCATGCCCATGAACGGGATCGAGCCACCCTCGCCCATGTAGGTGGCCGGCGCACCGAACTGGTTCCGCGAGGCTTCGTCCACCGCCTGCTCCAGCCACGGCGACAGCGCGGGCGCGTTCCAGCCGCTGCCGTCCTTCTCCAGCTCGAAACTGACCCGGGCGCCGTAGGGCGGATCCTTTTCGAGCAGTTGCTTCAGGAACTGGCCGGCCTGCTTCGCGTCCAGCGTGGGCGGCACGCGCAGGCTCAGCTTCACCGCGGTGAACGGGCGCAGCACGTTGCCGGCGCTGTCCAGCGGCGGGATGCCGCCGATCCCGGTCACCGCGAGCTGCGGGCGCCAGGTGCGGTTGAGCACCAGCTCGGGCAGTTCCTTCGTCACGGGCTGCATGCCTTCGGCCCACGGGAACTTGCTGTAGATCTCGTCGCCGAGCACGGTGGCCGCATGTTTCGCCTGCTCAACCCGTTGGGCGGGAATCTCGACGTAGAGCTCCTTCGGCTTGATCGTGCCGGTTTCGGGATCCTCCAGCCGCGACAGGATCTCGCGCAGGATGCGGAAGCTGGACGGCACCACGCCGGAAGCGTCGCCCGAATGCACGCCCTCCTCCAGCACCTGCACGGTGAGGTTGCCGCCGGTCATGCCGCGCAGCGAGGTGGTGAGCCACAGCTGCTCGTAGTTGCCGCAGCCCGAATCCAGGCACACCACCAGCGAAGGATTGCCGATGCGGGCGGCGAGGTGGTCGACGTAATGCGGCAGGTCGTAGCTGCCCGACTCCTCGCAGGCCTCGATCAGGATCACGCAGCGCGCGTGCGGCACATGCTGCTCATGCAGCGCCAAAAGTGCCGCCAGCGAACCGAAGATGGCGTAGCCGTCGTCGGCGCCGCCGCGGCCGTAGAGCTTGTCGCCCTTCAGCACCGGCGTCCACGGCCCCAGGCCCTCGGCCCAGCCGGTCATCTCCGGCTGCTTGTCGAGGTGGCCGTACAGCACCACGGTGTCGTCGCTGGCGCCACTGGCCGGCACCTCGATGTAGATCAGCGGCGTGCGCCCCTCCAGTTGCACCACTTCCAGCGTCGCGCCCGGCAACGCGGCGAGCTTGGCGTTCGCCCAGTCGCTCATCAGCTTCACCGCCGCGTCCATGTGGCCGTGCGCCTTCCAGTCCTTGTCGAACATCGGCGACTTGTTGGGAATACGGATGTATTCCACCAGCTTCGGCACGATCTCGTCGTCCCACAGGCCGCTGACGAAACGGGAAAGACGGGCGGTATCCATGGGTACTCCGAAACGTGGGGAAGACCGCCATTCTAGCAAGCCGCCACGCGCAGCCTGCCCTACACTGGCGCCCCCTCCTCGCTGGCTACGCCATGATCCTGCCGCGCTACCGCATAGACGCATCCCGCATCCCCGGCGCCGGCA
>JAJZET010000245.1 GCA_021805685.1 Pseudomonadota bacterium | reverse complement strand
GACGAAGCGCGCTGGCGCGAAGCCAGCGACAAGGGCATGGCCAGCGACTTCATCGACAGCCTGCCAGCCGGCTTCGAGACGCCACTGGGCAAATGGTTCAACGACGGGCGCGAGCTGTCTGGCGGGCAGTGGCAGAAGATCGCCCTGGCCCGCGCCTTCATGCGCTCACGCGCCGACATCCTGGTGCTGGATGAACCCACCGCCGCGATGGACGCGCAAGCCGAAGCGACCATATTCGAACACTTCCGCGAGCTCTCCGGCGGCCGCATCGCCATCCTTATATCGCACCGCTTCTCCACCGTGCGCATGGCCGACCAGATCATCGTGATCCAGGACGGCCGCATCATCGAGCGCGGCAATCACGAGCAGCTGATGGCCGAGGATGGCCACTATGCACATCTGTTTTCGTTGCAGGCGCAGGGATATCGGTGAACTGGACGCCGCCGACCTTGGTCAATCAATTTTCAGCTATTTGATCAAATCCCGGTGCGCGTCAACAGGTGGTGTTCCAGCCGTTGGCACCTCGGCGGTCTCCGCGGCGGGCTGCGGTGCGGGCCCTTCTGCTGATGGGCTTCTTCCATGGCTGCCTTCCACGGCCACCGCGCTGCGTCGCATGCGCCTCTCGATGATGCGCAGGGCCACGACCACCACAAGCATGGCCGCAGCCAACCAGAGCAAGTGTTGGATCCAGACCATAAGCGTAGCCCACAGCACAGTGAGGGACAGGTCGTGCATCAGCCATGCTTTCGCACGGGCGGGCACGAGATCCGGCGCAAGTCTGGCGAGGAAAGCCGCATAGCCCCACGCGGCAGTCAGGCAGAGCTGGATCGAAAGCATGATGAGCAAATACGGAACGAATCCGTTCGTCGAGAACACAAGCGCCGATTTGAATACGGGGCCTGTGCTGCTTGTCGGCAACACATCGGGTAGCTTGCCGCCAGCGACCATCGCGTGAAGTCCCACGCTCAGCGGAATTTGATGGACTACCCGCAGGGTGCCGTTGATGACCATGTTGCGGATCAACACGGGCACCAGCGCCACCAGGCTGAGCAACAGCATCGTCAGCACGGTCAACGGCGCATCGATGCGGCGCAGTTGGGCCATGGCGCGCCGGTGCTGGTACCACACGCTGGCGATCCAGAAGAAGCTGAAGAAATACACCAGCAGCGGCGCGCCCCAGACTTCGAGCAGGCTCTGGCTGGCCGTTGCTTGCGGTCGCAATTCAACGGCCGACAGGGTCAGTGCAATGGCGAACACACCGTCCGCAAGCATCACCAGGCGGTCGAAATGGCGCTGATGGACATGATGTTCGCGCACGGGTTGGCTGTGCGCGTGCAGATCGGCATGCGGTTCCATCGGTCTCTCCTCAATCTCAGCCGACAGGGTCAGTGCAATGGCGAACACACCGTCCGCGAGCATCATCAGGCGGTCGAAATGGCGCTGATGGACATGATGTTCGCGCACGGGTTGGGTGTGCGCGTGCAGATCGGCATGCGGTTCCATCGGTCTCTCCTTAATCTAAAGGTGGACGACGCGCAGTGCTGCAGAAACCGTCAGGAGGCGCCGTGGCAGAAATGCGGGAGCGGAAGCGCGCGGAGTATCGTACAGCTGGACGTCCTCAAGGAGTCGCCCGCTTCCAGCACGCCGGCAGGTGTTGCCGCGCGCCGGGATTTGAGCCGATCGCCGAAAATTGATGGACCAAGGCCGGCGTCGCCGGACCTTGGCGCGTGGCGAGAGTTCGCCGTCATTGGCGGTGGTCGGTCGAAGGCGAGCACGCTGGTCAATATGTCACGAGCGCCAACGCGCACTTGCTCCAACCGGTTTCGGGCCTGTTGAGGTCAACCTGGAAGAGACCGGTGATCCTCGCGCCATTCAATCAGCCCGACGCCCTTCCCTGCCATCTCGATCCAGCCGACAAGCCGGGGACACGCCTACGCCGTCGGATCGAACGCGTAGGCGACCGCAAGGCTTTGCCCCGATCAATGTCCGAATGTGGCGTGCAGGTAGGCGATCACGTGCTTGATGTCCGACTCTTTCAGGCTGGCATTGCCGCCGTCGGGCGGCATGGAGGCATCGCCGGTGCTGAAGCCGTGGATGATACGGTCCTCCAGCACCTCGGCATGGAGGCATCGCCGGTGCTGAAGCCGTGGATGATACGGTCCTCCAGCACCTTGTCGGACAGGCTAAGCACACCGCCGGGCTTGGTGAAATCCGGAGTGCCTGGCAACAGCCCCTTTCCGTTGGCGCCATGGCAGGCGATGCAGGTACCGGTATAGACCGCCTTCCCCGCCGCGACGTCATCCGCCGAATAAGTGTGCGGTCCTTCGGCAGCCCATGTCACCGATGCGGCAACGTACAGCCCCAGCGCCAACACCCCACTCACCACTTTCGCGATAGACATCAAAACCTCCCATGTGATCGACGGTCACTGTCAGAGCCAGTCTGTCACCGGCCGCGCATCCCGTCGGAACAACAACGGCCGGAGGCAAGTGAACACGGTGCTGTTGTCGCTGGTGTTGATTTCCACCCCTTAACTGAGCCGGGCTTTTCATCGAAAGGCGAGCCAGCCGTTGCGGTGGCAGCTTAGCTCAGTGCTTGGGCAAGCGGGCGTCCCGGATCTCCATCCTGGCGTGGGCGGCGTGGCGGCCGAAACGGTAGCTGTCGTTGCCGGTTTCCATAATACGGCGGCAGTCGGTGAGTCGGTCGAGCGGTGCCGAGGTCGTCGAGGTGTACATCGACCGCTGCGGCGCTCTGCATCGGCCTGGACCAGGTCGTGTCGACCCACCTTGGGCGATGCCTTCGACCGCATCCGGCTATCGCGGCCCGACGCGCCGACCCACACGCCTCCGACCCGGCGCCGGGCAAGGCATGGAGCGGCGATCGCGAAGGCGACGCGGGAGACCGGCCTGCCGGAAGCACCGCTGTGCGATGTGGGTTCGATACCCGTCCGCCGGACGGGTGGGTCCAGTTATCGTGCACGGCGCCATGTCAGCTTTCTTGCAGGCGGCCCAATCCGGAAGTCCGCCGGTCGAGGAGTGCCATGCGTCGAATCGACACAGCTTTGCCGCATCTGCCCGCCGCGCGGAGTTACCCCCGCCCGACTACAATCCGGGCACGGGATCCTGGGCGAGACGACTGCATGACCGCACATTTCCCAGGACCGGCGTTCGCCGCCCAGGCCGCGGCCCAGGTCGACCAGGCCATGCGGTCGCTGGCCCAGCGCAGGAACAGGCACAGCGCGATCCATCGGATGCGCAAGGCCATTCGCCGGCTGCGCAGCCTGCTGGCCCTGTGCCGGCCGGGGCTCGGGCCGGAAACGGATGTCATCGACAAGGGGCTGCGACAGCTCTGCGTCGACCTGTCGGACCTGCGTGACGCGCACGTCGTGGTGGTGACGGCCAGCGGCCTCGCCTTGGATGGCGGGCAGGACACCTGGCCCGCCGCCGTGGTGCAGCTCGCCGCGCGACGCGAGAAGCTTCTCGCGAAAGCCCTTGCCGCGGATCCGGAGTTCGCTTCGCGGCGGGCCCGCCTCGACACCCTTGCCCAGGCGATTGCGGCGTTGCCGTGGCATCGCCTCGACGACAGCGACCTTGCCGAGGGTATCGCCCGCAGTGCACGCCGGCTGGTGAAGGCCGAACGCAAGGCACGACAGGAGCCGGGGGCCGACAGCAGCCACCACTGGCGTCGGCGCCTGCGACGCCTGCGCATGCAATACCAGGTGATCCGCGCGGCGCGGAAAAGGCAGCCCTCGTGGAAAGGACCTCCCCGTGATCCCCATCGCGCGTCCATCCACGCGCTGAACAGACAGTCGGACCGCCTCGGGCGCATCCAGGACCTGCACATGCTCGGGACCCACTTGAAGCGGATCGACGTGCCGCCAGCCGTACGGAAGCGGATGCGCGACCAGCTGCGTGCCGAGATCGACCGCGCATCGCGCTGACCCCGGCGCGCATCCATGCACCGCGGA
>JAJZET010000267.1 GCA_021805685.1 Pseudomonadota bacterium | reverse complement strand
TGGCGTGCTGCTGTTGCCACATGGCCCGCACGTGCTGCCGTTTGGATTCATCGGTGCCGTCTGTTGGGCGCTGGTCGGCTCGCGCCTGCTGCTGGTGCAGCGAGTCCTGCGACACTCCCGGGTGCCCGACGCCGGCCGCAGCGTCGGTATCGCGCTGGCGCTGCTGGCCGTGCCGACGGTGGCACTGCCGGTACTGGTGCTGACCATCACTCACGGGCTGACGCTCGCATCCCTGGCGCTGCTGCTGCTGTGCAATGTGGCGGGCCTGCTGTGGGCGCTTGCGCCTGTACTGGTCGCAATCGCCGTCCCGTTGACACCTTCCGCCGTAATGCTGGTGTCGTCGCTGCCGGCGCCGGCGTGGCTGCGCCTTTCCGGCACCATGCAGGGGCCGGCGCTGCTGCTGCTGGCACTGGCGCTGACGGGCTATCTGATGTGGCTGTGGCGCGCGTGGCTGGGCCGTGATCCGGCCGAATACCGCATGCTTTCGGTGCCCTGGGTGATGCGCCAGGGCGACCAGCCCGGATTCGACGGCCTGGCATCCGCCGTCGCCGTCCGACGCAGGCTGCAAAGTCGCGATGGCCGCAGCGCGGAAGGACGCCGCATGCTGCCGTTGGATTGCCGCAAGCCCGCCATCGTGATCCGCTGCTGTCTGGGCCGACCCTATGCCTTCATCAGCCGGCGCGAGTTGCACACGACCATCGCGGTGCTTCTGCTGTTCGGGCTGGGTAGCGCGCTCGGCGGGTGGCTGCTGCACTGGAGCGTGCCCGGCATGATGCTGGCCGCGGGCGGCATGGCGATGATGCTGCTGCCGCTGCTGGTCACCACCGGCATGCTGAGCTTGCGCCTGAAGGCCTATCCCGATTTCCTGACCGAGCTGGCGCTGCTGCCGGGCTTGGGCAGCGCCGCGGAGGCACGCCGACACGTGCTGCATGCCATGCTGGGGCGCGGCCAGCGCCGCTTCGCGCTGATGGCATTCTCCGTGATGCTGCTGGCCTTCGCGCTGGGCGCGCCGCCGACCCTGCTGATGCTGATGCTGGCCCTCACCGTGCTGGCATTTGTCGGCAACATCGCCGCCATCCTCGATACCTGGGCGATGCGCCCTGACCCATCGCGCCTGAGGCGCGCGTTGCTGCCGTTTGGCTGGTTCGCGCTGATCGCGCTGGTCGTGTCCACCGGGCTGTTTGTCATTGACTATCACGCCGGCGCCGGCAGCGGCCTCAACCGCATGATCGTGCTGGTGCTGAGCATCGGCTGGGCGCTCGCCATCCCCGCATTGCTGACGCGTCTTGTCATCGACTGGCGCCGCTTCCAGCGCCGCCCGCACCCGTTCGTGCAGCGCTGAGGGGCAACCATGCATGCAAGTCCCGACACGCTGGGTACCAAGTCCGTCACGCGCAGCGGCGCGACGCTGCATTTGGTCGCGGCCGGCATCGGACGCTGGGTCTGGGTGTTGGCAGCCGTCGGCTGGATCGCGGCAGTAGCGCTGCCGCAAGACCTGCTGGCGGGGAACATCGCCCGCATCGCCTTATTCGTGGTCGTGGTCAGCGCCCTGCGATTGTCGATGCCACGTGCCATGTGGATGGTGCACGGCCTGCATTGTTTGCGGGTGCCGCGTGCAGCGTTGCCGGCTGGCGCCGTGCTGATCGCGCTGCCGGCGGTGCTGCTGGCGGCGCCGGCACTGGTCGTGCTGTGGCGCCAACCCGGCATGGCCGGTCTGGTCGCCGTGGGCATCGTGCTGTCGTGGGTCACGCTTTCGGCGGCGTTCACACTGCTTCCGAACAGACTGCACGCATGGCTCATCCCGCTGGGGATCATGCCCTTGTTAAACCCCGACGCCCGTTGGCTTGCCCTCGCGCTGGCCTGGTCGGCGACCGCGCTGTTCACGGGGCTGGTTGTGTGGCGCTGGCGCAGCCTGCTGCGGCAGGAATCGCCCATGCACCCGACCCGAAATTCCGGCTTGGTGTTGTTGTACCGGGGCGCCTGGTCCATCGGGCCGGACCGCTCTGCGCAACGGCAATTCTTCTGGTCCTGGCTATCGCAGTTGTGCAGGCGCGGGCGGACGTCGCCGCAGCCGGACGCTGCAGGCCCCTGCGACCTACGTGCGTTCCTCGGCGAACCTTTCCTGCCGCAGCCGTGGTGGCGGCATGTCCTCGGCTGGCTGTGGGGCTTGGTCTTGCTGGCCGCGCTGTTGATGTTGGTCCGACACTCGCACTGGACGGGGGAGAGCGCAGGGATGCTGGTCGGGCTGGTGGGCTTTGGCGCTCTATCGATCGGCATACGCGGCCAGCGGCAGCTGCAGCACGTGTTCCACCGCGCCAACGGCGAAATCGCCGAGCTGGCTCTGGTGCCCGGGCTCGGCGACAGACGCCGGCAACGCGCCATGCTGGATCGCACTGTGCTGGGGCCGCCGCTGGTCAAGAGCGCCCTGGCCGCGTTCATCGCCCTGCTGACCTGTGCCTGGGCTGGTGCGTCTGGCCCGGTATTGGCGCTCCTCGCAGCCGCAAGCATGCTCGCCGTGATGCTTGGGGCATTGGCGCTGCGGCAGGCCATCAATCCGACCATTCCGCCTTCGCGCTGGATGCGCACCCCACGGCTGCGCGTGCTGTGGCTGCTTGCCTGGCTGCTGGCCATCGCGACGATGGTCGCGCTGAGCGTGCAATGGCTCAGGCATTCCCCGGATGTAGGGCGCACCAGCGCCCTCATTTTCTTCGCCGTGCTCTGGCTGGGAGCGCTGGCCGCGATGGCACGCGCGATCGTCCGCCATGTGCGCCACGCGCGTGAGCTCCCGCACCCGTTCGTGCAGCGTTGAGGGCCGTCGCATGACACCTGTCACTTTCGCCGCAAGGCCAATACAAGGGAATCTTTGCCAACTGCCGCGGTCTGCTGTGCTGTGCGCCTCGATGCGCACGGTGTGCGCATGACCGCCACCGGGGTGAAGGCACAGGGAGAGAGCGCCATTCAAACAGCTTGTCTGCATCGTCGCACTGCGTTCCGGCATGGCCGGATGCGCCCGCAATGGGCGCTGCGCGCGGCGCCTGCACCGGTTTGCCGCAACCACCGCCACAAGGAGTCGTCATGAGCAGCAACAACGCATCGCCACTCGCCACCCTGGGCAACATCTTCGTCGATCCGGCCAAGGCCTACGACGACATCCGCGGCCACAACCGCTGGCTGTGGTGGCCGCTGATCCTGATGGTCGTAGCTTCGATCGCGATGAGCGTGATCTTCTTCAGCCATGCCGATGCCAAGGCCATGTTCGCGCAGCAGATGGCGGCGCAACATCAGCACTTGACGCCCGAGCAGATGCAGGCGACGGCCAAGTTTCGGAGCCCGATGGTGCTGATGGCCAGCGGCGTGTTCGGCAGCCTCATCGGTATACCGGTCGTCTATCTGATCTTCGCGCTGTACTACTTCCTGATCGCCAAACTGGCCGGCTGGAACGAGCAAGGCTTCGGCAGTTGGTTCAGCTTCGCGGTGTGGAGCGGTTTTCCCGGCATCCTGGCGCCGGTCATCTCGACCGTGGTGTTCCTGCTGCGCGGCACTGCCGCCAGCAGTTTCCAGGACGTGGACGTGCTCAGCTTCAATGCGCTGCTGTTCCATCTGCCGGCCACCGACAAATGGTATGCGATGGTGTCCGGCTTCTCGCCGATTTCGATCTGGGTGATCGCGCTGTCGATTTTCGGCCTGGCGCGCTGGACCAAGCGCGGCGCCGGCTACGCGACGCCGGTGGTGCTGGCGCCGCTGGTGATTTTTTACGGCCTGATGGCCGCTTTCAAGGTGTTCTTCTGACATGACCGGCAAACGCAAGGGACTGATCGCGGCGGGTATCGTCGTCGCCGGCGTGATCCTGGTGCTGATCGGCGTCGCGGGACACCGCGACGCCGGTCCCAAGGTCGAGGTGAGCAAGGTTGAACCGCGCACGGTGCGCAGCTCGATCCTCGCCGGCGGGGTGATGAATTACCTCGACCCG
>JAJZET010000217.1:56599-56958 GCA_021805685.1 Pseudomonadota bacterium | reverse complement strand
GCAGGGCAGGTTGGCGTTGGCATTCATGGCTTGCGCTCGCGGCGCGCGATGCCCAGCATCGTGCGCATGAAGAAGGAAGAAGCTCCAGTCAGTATCGCCGAAGCCGACGCCGCGAGCATCGAGGCGTTCATCGAGCGCGTATGGTCGGAGGACGGCCTGGCCGACCGCACGCTGGAGGCCTACCGCCGCGACCTCGAGGCGTTGGCGCGCTGGCTGGCCGGCCGCGGTCGCTCGCTGCGCGACGCGCGACGCGAGGAGATCTCCGCCTACCACGGCGAGCAGCCGGCGGCGGTGCGTTCGATGGCACGGCGGCAGTCGGCGTTTCGCCGCTACTACGCGTTCCGGGCCCGCGAGGTACC
>JAJZET010000217.1:0-56589 GCA_021805685.1 Pseudomonadota bacterium | reverse complement strand
GATCCCACCCCGCTGATCGAGCGTCCGCGCATGCCGCGCAGCTTGCCCAAGGCACTGGCCGAGCGCGAGATCGAGGTACTGCTCAATGCACCGGACACGGAAGCCACCCTGGGTTTGCGCGACCGCGCGATGCTGGAGCTGATGTATGCCTCGGGCCTCCGCGTATCCGAGCTGGTGGAGCTGCCGCTGGCCGCGCTGAATCCCCGGCAGGGCGTGCTGCGCATCACCGGCAAGGGCGGCAAGGATCGCCTGGTGCCGGTGGGCGAAGTGGCGCTGGGCTGGATCGAGGGCTACCTCGCCGCGGCCCGCCCCGTGCT
The DNA here is from genome assembly GCA_021805685.1 of Pseudomonadota bacterium. Classification (GTDB taxonomy): domain Bacteria; phylum Pseudomonadota; class Gammaproteobacteria; order Xanthomonadales; family Rhodanobacteraceae; genus Rhodanobacter_A. The sequence continues at coordinate 56,272 of JAJZET010000217.1, read as the reverse complement.
GGCGAAAGGCCGCCAGCCCGCGGCGCTGTTCCTCAGCAGGCGAGGCGAGGGCATGTCACGGCAGATGTTCTGGACCCTGGTCAAGCGCTATGCGCTCAGGGTCGGCATCCAGGCGAAGCGCATATCGCCGCACGTGCTCAGGCATTCCTTCGCCACCCACCTGCTCAACCACGGTGCCGATCTGCGTGCGCTGCAGATGCTGCTCGGCCACAGTGCGCTCAGCACCACGCAGATCTATACCCTGGTGGCGAAGGAAGGCCTGAAGCGCCTGCACGCGCAGCACCATCCGCGCGGGTGAGGCGGCGCCGCTGTGCGAGAATTGCGGCTTGCGCGCCGCCTTCCCCGCGGCCATCGAGGTGCAAGATGCTGAAGAAGTGGTTGCTGGCCGCGTGTATTGGCGGCTTCGCCCTGGTGGCCTGTGCGGCCGACAATCCGCCCACGGCCAAGGCGCCGGTCGCGGCGGCCCCGACGCTGGGCGCCGGCGTGGATGCGGCTGCGCTGCAGGTGGTACGGCAGGCGATCGCCAAGCTGGTGCCGGACGTGCAGGTGGACGTGGTGAACCGCGCCCCGCTGCCGGGCTTCTACCAGGTGATCGCCGCGGGCCACCTGGTCTACGTGAGCACCGACGGCAAGTACCTGATGAACGGCGACCTGATCGACCTGGGCACCCGGAGGAACGTCAACGATGCCGCTTGGGCGGCGTTCCGCAAGGCCGAACTGGCCAAGCTGCCGGCGGCCGCACATATCGAATACGCGCCGGCCCACCCGAAGTACCGCATCACCGTGTTCACCGACGTGACCTGCCCGTACTGCCGCGTGCTGCACGAGCACATGGCCGAACTGAACAAGGCCGGCGTGGCGGTGGATTACCTGGCGTGGCCGCGCGCTGGCGTCACCGACGCCGCCGGCCGGCCGACCGAAACGTACAAGGCGATGGTTTCGGCGTGGTGCGCCACCGATCCCAAGGCTGCGTTGGACGCTGCGTTCGCGGGTCGCATGCCGAAGCAGGCCAGTTGCGCCAACCCGGTGCGGCAGGAGTACGAGCTGGGCGAGAAGCTCGGCGTCAGCGGCACCCCGGCCATCGTCACCGCCAGTGGCCGGATGATCGGCGGCTACCTGGCGCCCGCGCAGCTGCTGCAGGTGTTGCGTACCGAATAGCCGGCCGGGTCATCCTGCCACCGCCAGCCGCATGCCCATGTCGAGCAGCGGCTGCGCCACCAGGATGCGCGCCAGCAGCAGGGCGACGATCACCACCGTCGGCGAAAAATCGATCATGCCCACCGTCAGCTTGCCGCGCAGCGGCCGCAGCAGCGGATCGACCAGCGCGCCGAGCAGGCGTTGCAGCGGGTGGTAGGGATCGGGGGCGAACATGCTCATCAGCGACCAGGCGAACACCAGTACCAGGTAGAACAGCAGGGCGTAATCCAGCAGTTCGGCCAGCGACAGCACCACGAGACCGGCGATGTGCGGCAGGAGCCCGCCCAGCACGAACAGCAGCAGGCGCTTCAGCAGCATCGCCAGCCACGCCACCAGCAACGCGGCGAGGTTGATGCGCCGCCAGTTCGGCAGCACGCGCCGCAGCGGCGCCAGCACCGGGTTGGTGGTGCGGTAGACGAACTGGCTGAGCGGGTTGTGGAAGTCCGCGCGGCAGGCCTCGGCGGCGAGGCGCAGCAGGAACAGCGTGGCGACGGCGTCGAACGCCAGCTCGACCAGCAGCGCGATGGCATTGAGCAGGTAGCTCACGGGCGTGTCTCCTTGTCCAGGGCGTCGGCCAGTTCCGCGCCGCGGCGGGTGGCGGCGGCGACGGCACGGGCCGCCATGCGCGGCAAGCCGTCGGCAGCGAAGCTTTCCAGCGCGGCCTGGGTGGTGCCGTTGGGCGACGTGACGCGGCGACGCAGTTCGGCCGGATCCTCGCCGCTTTCCACCAGCATGCGACCGGCGCCGAGGCAGGTCTGCGCGGCCAGCGCGCGGGCGGTCTCGCGCGGCAGTCCCTGCGCCACGGCGGCATCCTCCAGCGCCTCGACCAGGGCGAAGAAATAGGCCGGGCCGGAGCCGGAAAGCGCGGTCACGGTATCCATCAGCGACTCGTCGGCGATCCAGCGGGTGAGCCCTGCGGCATCCATGATGTGCTGCGCTTGCGCCTTCTGCACCGGGCTGACACGGCTGTTGGCGCACAGTCCCGTGGCGCCGGCGCCGATCAGCGCCGGCGTGTTCGGCATGCAGCGCACGATGGGCAGGTTGCCCAGCCAGCGCTCCAACTGCTCCAGCCGGACGCCGGCGGCAATCGAGATCAGCAGCGGACGCCGGCCCTGCATGGCCAGTCGCAGCTCGGCATGCACCTTGGGCATGGCTTGCGGCTTCACCGCCAGCACGACCACGTCGGCGTCGGTCACCGCCAGCCGGTTCTCGGCGAAGGTGACGATGCCGAAGTCGTGGCCGAGCCGGTCGCGGGTTTCCGCCAGCGGATCGGCCACGCGGATGTCGGCGGGCGCCAAGCCGGTGGCCAGCAGGCCGCCGATCAGGCTGCGTGCCATGTTGCCGCCGCCGATGAAGGCGATGCGTGTCATGGGATTCCCTCGGTTGCGTGGGCAGGCCGCATACCTTACCCGAGCGGGCGCCGTCCTGCGCCGCGGCGGTTTCGGTGACGTGGTGCGCAAACCATTGCGGAGGCTGGCCGTTCGCCCCGCGCCGCGAGTAGTATCGTCTCGCTGCAGGGGGAACAGGATGGCTGGGCGGGCCGCGCATCGCGCCGTGCGCCGCGTCCGCGCCATGCCCTCCCGTTGCGGCCATCGCCATACATCCTGACGACCGGTTGAGGGGAACCACGCATGGACATCGCCGAACTGCTTGCCTTCTCGGTGAAGAACAAGGCCTCGGACTTGCATCTGTCCGCCGGCCTGCCACCGATGATCCGCGTTGACGGCGACGTGCGCCGGATCAACATTCCCGCGCTGGAGCACAAGCAGGTGCATTCGCTGGTGTACGACATCATGTCGGACAAGCAGCGGCGCGACTACGAGGAATTCCTCGAGACCGACTTTTCGTTCGAGATCCCCGGCCTGGCGCGCTTTCGCGTCAATGCGTTCACCCAGAACCGTGGCGCCGGCGCGGTGTTCCGTACCATTCCCTCCGAAGTGCTCACGCTGGAAGACCTGGCCTGCCCGCGCGTGTTCAAGGAGCTGATCGAGCAGCCGCAGGGACTGATCCTGGTGACCGGTCCCACCGGCTCGGGCAAGTCCACCACGCTGGCGGCGATGGTCGACCACATCAACAAGAACGAATACGGGCACATGCTCACGATCGAGGACCCGATCGAGTTCGTGCACACCTCGCAGAAGTGCCTGGTCAACCAGCGCGAAGTCCACCGCGACACGCACGGTTTCAACGAGGCGCTGCGCTCGGCGCTGCGCGAAGATCCGGACTTCATCCTGGTCGGCGAGCTGCGCGACCTGGAAACCATCCGCCTGGCGCTGACCGCCGCGGAAACCGGCCACCTGGTGTTCGCCACCGTGCACACCAGCTCGGCGGCCAAGACCATCGACCGCATCATCGACGTGTTCCCGGCAGGTGAAAAGCCGATGGTGCGCTCGATGCTCTCCGAGTCGCTGCGCGCGGTGATTTCGCAGTCGCTGCTGAAGAAGACCGGCGGCGGCCGCATCGCGGCGCACGAGATCATGGTGGCCGTACCGGCCATCCGCAACCTGATCCGCGAGGACAAGGTGGCGCAGATGTACTCGGCGATCCAGACCGGCCAGCAGTTCGGCATGCAGACGCTGGACCAGTGCCTGCAGGACCTGGTGAAGCGCGGCCTGGTGTCGCGTCAGGAGGCGGGCAGCTACGCCAAGAACAAGGAGCTGTTCAGGTGAAACGGCGGGCGCGGGGGCAGGGAGGTGAATACCGCTATCCGGCGCTGCCTCGCCACAGCCCCGGGGGACGACGGGTTTCCTCTCTGCCGAGTTCCGACCCCCTCATTTTCATCCGCGGACAAAAGCCATGAGCGACTTCGATTTCACCTCTTTCCTCAAGCTGATGGTGCACAAGCAGGCGTCGGACCTGTTCATCACCGCCGGCGTGGCGCCGTCGATGAAGGTGCAGGGCCGCATCCTGCCGATCACCCAGAGCCCGCTGTCCATGCAGCAGTCGCGCGACATGGTGCTCAACGTGATGACGCCCTCGCAGCGCGAGGAGTTCGAAAAGACCCATGAATGCCAGTTCGCGATTTCCGCGCAGGGCGTGGGCCGCTTCCGCGTCTCGTGCTTCTACCAGCGCAACTGCGTGGGCATGGTGCTGCGCCGGATCGAGTCGAAGATCCCGACCATCGAGGAGCTGAGCCTGCCGCCGATCATCAAGCAGCTGGCGATGACCAAGCGCGGCATCATCATTTTCGTCGGCGGTACCGGCACCGGTAAGTCCACCTCGCTGGCCTCGATGATCGGCTACCGCAACGCCAACTCCACCGGGCACATCATCACTATCGAGGACCCGATCGAGTACGTGCACAAGCACGAGGGCTGCATCATCACCCAGCGCGAGATCGGCATCGACACCGACAGCTGGGAGAACGCGCTGAAGAACACCCTGCGCCAGGCGCCCGACGTGATCATGATCGGCGAGGTGCGCACCCGCGAGACGATGGAGCACGCGATCAACTTCTCCGAAACCGGCCACCTGTGCCTGTGCACCCTGCACGCCAACAACGCCAACCAGGCGATGGACCGCATCCTGCACTTCTTCCCGGAGGACCGGCGCCAGCAGCTGTTCATGGACCTGTCGCTGAACCTCAAGGGCGTGGTGGCGCAGCAGCTGATCCCCACGCCGGACGGCAAGGCGCGCCGCGTCGCGGTGGAGGTGCTGCTGGGCACGCCGCTGGTGCAGGACTACATCCGCCAGGGCGAGATCCACAAGCTCAAGGACGTGATGAAGGAATCCAACCTGCTCGGCATGAAGACCTTCGACCAGAGCCTGGTCGAGCTCTACCACGCCGGCGAGATCAGCTACGAGGACGCGCTGCGCCACGCCGACAGCGCGAACGAAGTCCGCCTGCGCATCAAGCTGTCGCAGGGCGGCGACGCGCACACGCTGTCGCAGGGGCTGGACGGCGTGGAGGTGGAGCAACCGCGCGGCGGCGACAACTTCGGCGGCGTCCTGTTGAAACGCTGACGCTTGCTGCCATGCCGAAACGAAGAAGGCGCCCGAGGGCGCCTTCTTCGTTTCGGCCGTTCGTTCCGCTCACTGCTTCAGCGTGGTGTGGCTGGTGACGACGAGGCCGTCGGCATCCACGTGCATCTCGGCGTCGATGCTGTCGACATGCTGCGCTTGCGCCTCCAGTGCGACGAACTGGGCCTTGCTGTGCGCGGCATCGGCGGCGGCCTGGGCGGCCTCGTCGGCTGGCGTGCTGTCGCCGTTGAGCGAGGGTTCGGCGGTCTTGCCCACGTTCATCTCGGCGGCAGCGGCGGCGAGGCTGTCGGCCTTGGCTTCCAGGTACTTCAGCCACTCGAGGTACATGGCGCCCGAGAGATGCATGCGTGCCATCTGGCCGGGCTCGCCCGTGGCATCGTGCAACGCGGTGGTGAGCTTGGCGTTCTCGCCGTTGCCGATGCCCAGCGCGAGCGCCTTGTCGCCGGTGGCCACCCAGGCCGGTTGCCCGAACATGCCGGTTACCTCTTGCGGCAGCGCCACCGGCGCGGCGTTGGCGGCGGGCTTCAGCGTGGCCAGCGCCGGCACCATCATCTGGCCGGTGGCGAACAGGCCGGCGGGATCGCTGGTGCCCAGCACGATGCGGCCGGTGAAATTCGGCAGGCTGCTGGTCTTGTCGTTGCCCAGCGAGTCCAGCGCGATGCGCACGCCCAGCAGGTTGCCGAACGGCGGGATCGCGGTCTTCGGCAGCGCTGCGCCGAGCTTGGCGAAGCTGTCGTTGAGGTCGACCAGCATCGGGCAGGTGAATGGCTTGGCCGCCACCGCGTCGGCCTGTGCCGACCAGAACGTGCGCAGCGCGGCCACCGGTACGGCGAAGCTGAGGTCAAGCGGCGCGGCGTTGCCGTGGCTGCCCAGTCCCGGCAGCTCTACCGCAAGGCCACTGAAAGCCTTGGTTATGTCGTCGGCGAGCGCAAGGTCGAAGCGTGCATCCTGGTGCGTGGCGTCCAGCCGGGTGTAACCGAAGCTCATGGACGGCGCGCGTGCGGCGATGCGGCTGGCCTCCGGTGTGCAACTCGGCGAGGACTTCAGCAGGTTCGCCAACGGCTCGCCGGTCTTGGCGGACTCGGCGCTGGCGTGCGCCTTCTCGATCGAGGCGATCAGCGGGTCGCTGCCGGAGATTACCAGCGGCAGTGCGCGGGTGAGGTCGAGCTGGCCCACCAGCCATTTCGCATAGCCCTTCTTGCTGGCCAGTTTGGCGAGCCGGCCATCGTCCTGCAGGCTCTTCGCCGGGCGGTCCAGGCCCAGGGTCTGGCGTAGCAGCGGCGTGCCCGGATCGGCGGGCAGGATCGCCGCCACCATCTGCCTGCCGACCACGGCCAGGATCACCTCGGTGCCGGAGGCGGGCAGCGCTTCCCGGCGGTAGCTCTGCGTGCCGATGCTGGCGGTGTCGAGCTTCTTGCCGTAGGCGGTTTCCAGGCGGCTCACGAAACCTTCGAAGGCCTTGGGATCGTTTAGCTCGACGCGCAGCACCGGTGACATGCCTTCGCCGTAGAGCGCGAAGTGTCCCTTCAGGTCGAGCCCGTTGGCCTGCGCGAAGCCCTCGATGGTCTTGCCCTTGAACTCCGCGGCAAAGGCGCGCACCAGCCGGGCGGCATCGGGATCGCGCGGCTGCTCGCGTGTGGCGAAGGCTTCCATCTGGGCCAGCTGCGACGGCAACTGGCGATCGGCCTGGGCCAGCAACGCCTGGCGCGTATCCTTGTCCAGCACGGCAAGGTTGGCGACCACGTACGGCGTGTCTGCGGGCACGAAGGCCAACGGCGCATTCTTGTCCTTGTGCGCGCACGCCGTCAGCATGGCGCCAGCCAGGCACAGCGCGATAAAGCGCGTCCTCGATTGCATGGTGTTCCCCGATTGGTGGATGCGCGGCGAATTATGCCTTTTTCGGCCTTGTTGCGCCGCGGAAAGGAGGCCGCTTCCACCGCCCTGGTAGGCAACCGCTCAGGCTATTCGCCCTTGACCATCCGCAGCCGTACCGCCTGCACGCCCGGCAAGGCGCGTATGGCGCGCAACAGGTCGGGTACCGGCTCCACGCGCCAGTCTTCGCCCAGCTCCAGGTCGGCCTGGGCGCTGCCGTTGTGGTAGCCGTGCAGGGTGACGCTGGCGCGGCCGCCGCGGAAGCCGGCCAGCGCCTGGCGCAACTGTGCGGCGAAACCGGCATCGATGCCGTTCAATTTCAGCTGCAGCAGGCGCGCGTGCCGGCGGCAGGCGTCGGCCAGGGTCATCGCGCTGCGGGCGCGGATCTGGAAGCCGCCGCCGGAGAATTCGTCGATGCGCAGCCCGCCCTCGACGATCAGCAGTTCGTCGCGCACCAGCAGTGGTGCCACCTGTTGGTACAGCTCGCCGAAGAAGCTCACCTCGATGGCGCCGGTGCCGTCCTCCAGCCGCACGAAGGCATCGCTGTCGCCGCGCTTGCGCACGGCCACCACCATGCCGGCGGCCGTCCACCGGGTATCGGGACCGCGGCGGAAGCGGTTGCCGTCGTCGCCGTCGTTCTTGCGCGGGCGGGGCGGCTGGTAGCGGTCGACGATCTCGCCCAGCGGGCAGGTGGCGAGCTGGGCCAGTTCCTCGCGCCAGGGGTCGACGGGATGGCCGGAGAGGTAGTGGCCCAGCGTGTCGCGCTCGCCCTGCAGCTTCTGCTCCAGCGGCCAGTCGGGCGCGGTGGGCAGCTCGATCTGCACGACCGGCGCGGACGCGCCCATCGCGGCGCCGAACATGTCGTTCTGGCCGGACTGGCGGTCGCGCAGGTGCTGCTCGGCGGCCTTGATCGCATCGGGCAGCTGCAGCATCAGGCTGGCGCGGTTGGGCGCCAGCGCGTCGAGCGCGCCGGAGAGGATCAGCGCTTCGAGCACGCGCCGGTTGAGTTTGGTGGGATCGACGCGGCGGCAGAAGTCGGCGAGGTCCTTGTAGGTGCCGCCGCGCTGGCGTTCGGCGACGATGGACTCGCAGGCGCCCTGGCCCACGCCCTTGATCGCGCCCAGGCCGTAGCGGATGACCTTCGGTTCCACGGCCACGAACATGAAGTCCGAAGCGTTCACGTCCGGCGGCAGCACGGTGAGGCCGATCGCCTTGGACTCGTCGATGAAGGTCACCGCCTTGTCGGTGTTGTCCATGTCCGACGAGATCGTCGCGGCCATGAACTCGGCGGGATAGTGCGCCTTCAGCCAGGCGGTCTGGTAGGAGACCAGCGCATACGCCGCGGCGTGCGACTTGTTGAAGCCGTAGCCGGCGAACTTCTCCATCAGGTCGAAGATTTCGTCGGCCTTGCTGCTGCTTAGGCCGTCCTTCGCGGCACCGTCGCGGAACTTGGCGCGTTCCTTCGCCATCTCCTCGACTTTCTTCTTGCCCATCGCGCGGCGCAGCAGGTCGGCGCCGCCGAGCGTATAGCCGCCCACGATCTGCGCCATCTGCATCACCTGCTCCTGGTAGACCATGATGCCGTAGGTCTCTTTCAGGACAGACTCGGTGCGCGGGTCGGGGTACACCACTTCCTCGCGGCCGTGCTTGCGCGCCACGAAGGTGGGAATCAGGTCCATCGGGCCGGGGCGGTACAGCGCGCCCAGCGCGATGAGGTCGTCGAAGCGGTCGGGCTTCGCGTCCTTCAGCATGCGCTGCATGCCCGAGGATTCGAACTGGAAGATCGCCACGGTCTTTGCCTTGGCGAAGATTTCGGCGTAGGTGGTGGCGTCGTCCAGCGGCAGCTTGGCGATGTCCAGCGGCTCCTCACCGCTTTGCGCGCGGCGCGCGTTGATCGCCTTGACCGCCCAGTCGATGATGGTGAGCGTGCGCAGGCCGAGGAAGTCGAACTTCACCAGGCCGACGGCTTCGACATCGTCCTTGTCGTACTGGGTGACCACGCCGCCGCCGCCCGCTTCGCAGTACATCGGGGCGAACTCGGTGAGCGGCTTGGGGCCGATCACCACGCCGCCGGCGTGCTTGCCGACGTTGCGGGTAAGGTTTTCCAGCTTCAGTGCGAGGTCGATCAGCGGGCGCGCCTCGTCCTCGTCCTGCGCGTACAGCTCGCAGAACTCCTTGACGACGCGCTCGGGCTCCTTCTGCGATTTCTCGGTGCGGCCCAGCGCGTCGGACAGCGTGAGGTCGAGCGGGCGCGCGGGGATCAGCTTGGCGATCTTGTCCACTGCGCCGTAGCCCATGCCGAGCACGCGGCCGGAGTCGCGCAGCACGGCCTTGGCCGCCATCGAGCCGTAGGTGATGATCTGGCTGACGTGGTCGCGGCCGTACTTGCGCGCCACGTAGTCGATGACCTCGTCGCGGCGGTCCATGCAGAAGTCGATGTCGAAGTCCGGCATCGACACGCGTTCGGGGTTGAGGAAGCGCTCGAACAGCAGGTTGAACTGCAACGGGTCGAGGTCGGTGATCTTCAGCACCCAGGCCACCAGCGAGCCGGCGCCCGAGCCGCGGCCCGGGCCGACCGGGATGCCGTTCTGCTTACCCCAGTTGATGAAGTCCGCCACGATCAGGAAGTAGCCGGGGAAGCCCATCTTGATGATGACCTCCAGCTCGCGCTCCAGCCGCGCCTCGTAGTCGGCCAGGCTATAACCCTGGGCCAGTGGCGCGGCGGCGAGGCGCTCCTTCAGGCCCTGCCGTGCCAGTTCGCAGATGTGGCTGTTGAGGTCGTAGCCCTCGGGTACCGGGAAGTCGGGCAGGTAGTAGGTGCCGAACTTCAGTTCGAGGTTGCAGCGCTTGGCCAGCTCGACGGTGTTTTCCAGTGCCTCGGGCAGGTCGGCGAACAGCTCGGCCATTTCCCCGGGGGACTTCAGGTATTGCTGGTCGCTGTAGTCGCGCGGGCGCTTGGGATCGGCCAGCACGCGGCCCTGGTGAATGCACACGCGGGCCTCGTGCGCCTCGAAATCATCGCGTTTGAGGAAGCGTACGTCGTTGCTGGCGACCACCGGCAGGTCGAGTTCGGCGGCAAGTGCGAGAGCCGCGGCGTTCCACGCCTCCTCGCCGTCGCGGCCGCAGCGGACGAGTTCGAGGTACAGGCGATCCGGGAACAGGCTGGCCAGCGGCCGCAGCTTCGCCAGCGCGGCATCGTGGCCTTGCGACAGGGCGATGCGCGCCGGCTCGCTCTCGCGGCCGAGCAGGGCGATCAGGCCATCCGTCGCGGCAGGGGTCAGCCAGCCAGCCTCGACCAGCGCACGGCCGCCGTGCTGCCCTTCCTGCCAGGCGCGCGAGACCAGGCGCGACAGATTTAGGTAGCCCTCGCGGTGCTGGCACAGCAGGGTGAGTCGCCATGGCCGCGGGTCGTCGGGTGCGGAAATCCACAGGTCGCTGCCGCAGATCGGCTTGATGCCCGCCGCGTTGCAGGCCTTGTAGAACTTCACCAGCGCGAACATGTTGCATTCGTCGGTGAGCGCTACCGCCGGCATGCCCGCCTGCACGCACGCGGCGACCATCGCCTTGATGCGGATGGTCGAATCGACCAGCGAGTATTCGCTGTGCAGGTGGGTATGGACGAAGCGTGCGGACATGCGGACTCATCGGGTGAGTCCCGGAAGGCTAACCGTGGGGACGTCGGCTCACAAGCTTGACAGCGGCGTGCTTGCGACGCGGCGGCCGCTGGCGCCACATGTGCATTACAGCTGAGCCGGTTGGGCGGAGGAAGCTGTCGCCGGGGGCGGTGCGGGTTCCGCCATCAGGGTATTGATCTCGGCGAGGAGATCGTCCAAATCCCTTTCGTCGTAGCCAGCGCGGATGTCCGCGATGGTGCCGTCCCGGTGCAGCAGCACCATGACCGGAAGCATATCGTTGGTGCCGTACGGCTTTCCGATGCTTCCGTGCGGATCCCAGGTGATCAACAGCCCTGGCATGCGCCGCCTGAGGGCGCGCGAGGCGCGCACGAACACCTCGCGGTCCTCCCTGCTGTTGACATAGACAACCTGCAGCGGCAGGTGACGTTGGGTGGCCAGGGTCTGCAGGCCGGCCAGTGTCGGCATTTCCCGCATGCAGTATGGGCACCAGGTTGCCCAGAAGCCGACCACGACCACGTCGCCACGCAACGACGCCGCCGTGACGGTTTGTCCGTCGACGGTCTGTCCCAGCAGGTCGGCAGGCCGGTCGCCCGGCTTCGCCCCGGCCATGAGGCTGGTACTGGCCAGCAGTCCGCAGAGCAAGGCTATCGTGGTGCGCATCCCCTCTCTCCCTGTGCGGCTCAGCGGGCGGCAGGCGTCGAAGGACGTCACCGCAGGCCATGACCAGGGACCATGTTCGCACAGGACGACAAGGCAGGATCGGCTCAGGTGGGAGCGTTTGCCTTCCCCGGCTTTCACGCCAGGCCCAAGGCCGCGTGTCGGCAGGATCCGGTGGTTGCCGTCGGAGTGCGGCAGGTTCGGCTGGCGCTGCTGGCGGCAGTGACGCCGACTTGCCCGGCGTGGCATCTCTTCGCGGGAGGCCTGCGAGACCGTCAGAACAAGACGCCCTGGTCCAGTCGCTGGCGTACCGGTGCGAAGCTGCGTCGGTGCTGCGGGCACGGCCCGAGCCGCTGCAGCGCGGCCAGGTGGGCGGGCGTGGGGTAACCCTTGTGCACGGCGAAGCCGTAGCCGGGATGGATGCTCTCCAGCGCCACCATCAACCGGTCACGGGTGACCTTGGCGAGGATGGAGGCGGCGCCGATCGCCGGCTCCAGTGCGTCCCCGCCCACGATAGCGCGACCGGGGCAGGGCAGATCCCGCGGCAGTTTGTTGCCGTCCACCAGGGCTTCGTGCGCGGCAGGCGCGAGACCGGCGACCGCGCGGCTCATGCCGGCCATGGTGGCCTGGAAGATGTTGAGGCGGTCGATTTCCTCTGCCTCCACCACGACGAGGCAATGCGCCAGTGCGCGTTCGATGATTTGCGGGTACAGCGCCTCGCGCTTTTTCTCGCTGAGCTTCTTGGAGTCGTCGAGGCCGGCGATGGGGCGCGCCGGGTCGAGGATCACCGCGGCCACCACCACCGGGCCGGCGAGCGGGCCGCGGCCGGCTTCGTCCACCCCCGCGCTCAGAAGGGCATTGTCCGGCAAGGTCGAGATACTCATGAATGCAGCGGTACTTATGAGGGTGGAGTGGCGCGAGTCCGCATTCCCTCCCTTTTCGGGGAGTGGCGAGAGAGAAGCTATGCGCGCTCCCGTCCAATCAAATCGGCAATCGCCGCGGCAGCCGTATCGGCCGCATTGCCATCCAGGTTCGCGCGCAGGGCCCGGTGCAGCTGCTCGAACGCGGCCACGATGGCGCCGCGGCGTTCGCTGTCGTTGAACAGTGCGAGCACGGCGTCGGCGAGCTTGGCGGCGGTGCAATCGTCCTGCATCAGCTCCGGCGCGAGCACGACGCGTTCGCCGAGGCCGCAGGCGCGGGCGAGGATGTTGGGCAGGGCGTAGACGTCGGTCTTGAGCATGCGCAGCAGCTTCGCGATGCGATAGCTCGTCGGCGAGACACGGTAGCCCACCACCATCGGGCGCTTGGCCAGCATGGCTTCCAGCGTGGCGGTGCCGGACGCCAGCAGTATCACGTCGGCGGCCTGCATCGCCTCGTGTGCGTGTCCGTCCAGCAACTGCGGCATGGTGGCGTCCTGCGGGGCCCTGGCAAGCAGGACGCGCAACGACTCCAGCACGTGCGGATTGGCGGCGGGTATGACCACACGCAGGCCGGGCAGCGCAGCGGCGACCCGTCGCGCGGCATCCAGGAAGGGTTCGCCCAATCGCGCCAGCTCGCTGCCGCGGCTGCCGGGCAGCACGGCCAGCACCGGCGCATCGTGCGGCAGATGCAGTGCTTCGCGCGCGGCGGCGCGGTCGGATACCAGCGGGAAGCGGTCGGCCAGCGGGTGGCCGGTGAAGCGCGCATCGACGCCGTGCTTCGCGTAGATCGCGGGTTCCATCGGGAACAGGCACAGCACGCGGTCAGCCGAGCGGCCGATTTTCCCGGCACGCTTTTCGCGCCATGCCCACACCGAAGGGCTGACGTAATGCACGGTGCGCAGGCCAGCCTTGCGCAGACGTTGCTCTACGCCGAGGTTGAAGTCCGGCGCGTCGATGCCGACCACCACGGCCGGCTTGGCGGCGCGCAGGCGTGCGACCAGTTCCTTGCGCAGCCGCAGCAGGCGCGGCAGGTGCGACACGACCTCGGCGAAGCCGAACAGCGACAGTTCGCGGATGTCGTACCAGGGATCGAATCCCTGCGCCTGCATGCGCTTGCCGCCGATGCCGACGAAGCGAGCCTGCGGATAGCGGATGCGCAGTGCGGCGATCAGGTCGGCACCGAGCTGGTCGCCGGAGTCTTCGCCGGCAAGGATGGCGATCAGAGGGGCGCCGGTTGTTTCGACAGTCGGCATGGTTCAGTTGTCAGGGCAAAGGCAGGCACGTGCCTGATTTGCTGATATGCGCTGTGCGCATATCAGCGGGCGAGCGCCCGCTCGCTGCGTTCGATGAAGTCCAGCATCGCGCGTACGTCGGCGCTGTCCTGCGCCTGCAGTGCGAGTTGCTCGCGTGCCTCGGCCTGCGACAGGCCGGCCATGTACAGGGTGCGGTACGCGCGCTTGATCGCGCTGACGCGCGCACTGTCGAAGCCGCGACGCTTGAGGCCTTCGCTGTTGATGCCGCGCGGACGTCCGCTCTGCTCGTTCGCCATCATCAGGAACGGCGGCACGTCGGCGCCGACCAGGCAGCCCATCGCGATGAAGGCATGCGCGCCCACCTTGCCGAACTGATGTACGCCGGCGTAGCCGGAAATGATCACCCAGTCGCCGATTTCCACGTGCCCGGCCAGCGCCGAGTAGTTGGAGAACACCACGTGGTTGCCGACCTGGCAGTCGTGCGCAATGTGCACGTAGGCCAGCAGCCAGTTGTCGTTGCCGACGCGGGTGATGCCGCCACCGTCGCCGGTGCCGCGGTTGATGGTGACGAATTCACGGATCAGGTTGCGGTCGCCGATCACCAGTTCGGTGCGCTCGCCGGCGAACTTCTTGTCCTGCGGGTCCCCACCCAGCGAGGCGAACTGCGCGATGCGGTTGTCGCGGCCGATCTTCGTCGGCCCCTCGATCACCACGTGCGGGCCGATCACCGTGCCGTCGCCGATCTCCACCTCGGCGCCGATCACGCTGAAGGCGCCGACGCTGACGTTGGCACCGATCTTCGCGGTGGGGTCGATCTGCGCGGTGGCGTGGATCATTTGTCCGCCCTCGCCGCGCACATCAGTTCGCAGCTGGCCACTTCCTTGCCGTCCACCAGCGTGCGTGCGGCGAACAGGCCCATGCCGCGCATCACGCGCTTCACCGACACCTCCAGCCGCAGCTGGTCGCCCGGCACCACCGGCGCGCTGAAGCGCGCGTTGTCCACCTTGACCAGGTAGAACAGCGGGCTGCCATGGTTGCCCTTCATGCGGTTGCTGAGCTGGGTGAGCAGGCCGGCGGCCTGCGCCATCGCTTCCACGATCAGCACGCCCGGCATCACCGGGTGGCCGGGGAAGTGGCCGTTGAAGAACGGTTCGTTGATGGTGACGTTCTTGATCGCCACGGCGCTCTGGTCGGGCACCAGTTCGATCACGCGATCGACCAGCAGGAACGGATAGCGGTGCGGCAGCAGCTGCTGGATCTGTTCCACGTTCACCGGCAGGGTCAGGGTCGCGGTGTTGTCACTCATCGTTCTTGTCCTTTTCCAGCGCCGCGAGGCGGCGCGCGAAATCGTCCAGGTGCTTGAAGCGGGCGGCGTTCTTGCGCCAGCTGCGGTTGTCCTGCAGTGGCGTGCCGGAGGAGTACTCGCCCGGCTCGCGTATCGAGTGCGTAACCAGGCTCTTGGCGGTAATGGTAACCCGGTCGGCGACTTCCAGATGGCCAAGCACGCCGGCGTTGCCGCCGATCATGCAATAGCGGCCGATCTTCGCGCTGCCGGCGACGGCGGCGCAGCCGGCCAGCGCGCTGTGTGCGCCGATGTGCACGTTGTGGGCGATCTGGATCTGGTTGTCCAGCCGCACGTCCTCTTCCAGCACGGTGTCGTCCAGCGCGCCGCGGTCGATGGTGGTGTTCGCGCCGATCTCGCAGTCGTCGCCGATGCGTACGCCGCCGAGCTGGGGGATCTTCACCCAGCGGTCGCGATCGAAGGCCAGGCCGAAGCCGTCCGAGCCTATCACCGCGCCGGGATGCACCAGTACGCGCCTGCCCAGCACGACGCGCGTCACCAGCGTCACGCGCGCCACCAGGCGCGATTGCGCGCCCACCGTGCAGTCGTCGCCCACGATGCAGTGCGGACCGAGCACGGCACCGTCCTCGACCACCGCGCCGTGCCCGATCACGCAGCACGGACCAATGCTGGCGCTCGCGCTGACCGTGGTGTTTGCGTCCACCACGGCGGTGGGATGGATACCCGGTGCGCTGGCGGGCTGGCGCTCGAACAGCGCGGCGACCCTGGCGTAGGCCACGTAGGGATCGGCGGCGAGCAGGGCGTCGACCGGGCAGTCGGCAAGGTTTTCCTCGCGCAGGATCACCGCGCCGGCGGTCGTGGAGGCCAGTTGCGCGGTGTACTTGCTGTTGGAAAGGAAGCTCAGCTGGCTGGCGTTCGCGTTGGCCAGCGTGGCGATGCCCTCGAGGCGGCGGTTGCCGTCGCCGCGCAGGCGCAGGCCGAAGCGTTCGGCCAGTTCGGCGAGGGTGTGGCTGGATGGCTGGCTCAAGGGCGGCTCCTCGGCGGGGCCGCCATTGTATCGGCCGGGTGCGAAAACGCGAAAAGCGCGGCAAGCCGCGCTTTTCGCGATGCGACGCCGTACCGGCGGATCAGAACGTGGAGCCGAAGGTGAACTGGATGCGTTCCTCGTAATGGTTGTCGCCCGGCTGGGTACGGAACGGCATGGCGAAGTTGATGATCATCGGGCCCATCGGCGACTGCCAGTGCAGCGACAGGCCGGTGGACGCGCGCAGCGTGCTCGCGCTGAAGGTGTTCCAGTTGGAGTACGCATTGCCGGTGTCCACGAACCAGGAGACGCGCGCGGTGTTGATGTCCTTCAGGAAGGGTAGCGGCAGATACAGCTCGGCCGTGCCCAGCACCTTGAACGCGCCGCCGACCGGCTGGGCGTAGCTGTAGTAGCTGTTGTTGCAGTAGTCGGCAGCGTTCTTTATGCCGGTGCCGCCGCAGAGGCGCGGACCCAGTGTGTTGTCCTGGAAGCCGCGCACGTCGCTCACGCCGCCGGCGTAGAAGTTCTCCCAGAACGGGAACTGGTTGCGCATGTCCACCAGGGTCTGGCCGTTGGCGGCATAGGCGGACTTCAACTGGTTGAACTGTGCGTCGCTGATGCCGTTCTGGCCGTAGGTCTTGCCGTAGCCGACCTGGCCGTCGAGGTAAAGCACGAAGCCGCCACCGATGGGCCAGTAGTGGTTCGCCTCGCCGGTGAGCTTCCAGTACTTCACGGTGGAGGTGGGCAGCGCAATCTCGGAGTTCAGCGACAACCTGCCGCCCGCGGTGGGCGCCCAGTAGCCGTTGCGGGTGTCGCGGTTCCAGCCCAGCGTGGCGATGGCGGAGTGGATCGTGTAGTGGCCGATCTCGTTCTGGTAGTCGATCAGCGACTGCGGCGTGTAGCCGGGCAGCGAGTTGATCTTGTTGCTGCTCAGGCCCAGGCCCGCACGGATGCTCGAGAAGTCGGTGATCGGGAAGCCGAGGAAGGTGGAGAACGCGGTCTGGCTGGTCGAGTAGTTGGCGAACGCACCGCTGTTTACGTTGCTGTAGTCGGTCTTGGAGTAGCTGGCGTTATAGCCGATGCCCACGCCGTTGTTGGTGAGGTAGGGGTTGTAGTAGTTGACGTTGAAGCGGGTGTAGTAGCTGCTGCGTTCGCCGCCGATCGAGACGGAGTCGCCGCTGCCGAACAGGTTGCGCTCCGATACCGAGGAGGACAGGATGATGCCCGAATACTGCGAGTAGCCGATGCCGAACTGCAGGCTGCCGGCGGACTGCTCCTCGACCTTGACGGTGACGTCCACCTGGTCATTGGAGCCGGGCACCTTCTTCTTGCTGATGTCGACCTTCTTGAAAAAGCCCAGCTGCTGCAGGCGGATCTTGGAGCGGTCGATGGCCGCCTGCGAGTACCAGGAGCCCTCGAGCTGGCGCATTTCGCGGCGCAGCACGTTGTCCTCGGTCAGCGTGTTGCCTTCGAAGATCACGCGACGCACGTACACGCGCTGGCCCGGCTCGATGTACAGCGTGAGGTCGACGGTGTGCTTTTCCTTGTCCAGCTTGGGGTACGGCGTCACCTTGGCATAGGCATAGCCGATATCGGCCAGCAGCCCCTTGATCGCTTTGGTGCTGGCCTCGATCGCGGCGCGGTTGAACAACTCGCCCCGCTTGACGAACACCAGCTTGCGCAGCGTGGTTTCCGGCAGCACCAGGGTGCCGAGCAGCTTCACGTCGGCGATCTTGTAGACCTCGCCCTCCTTGATGTCCGCCGCGATGTACATGGACTGCTTGTCCGGCGCGATGGTCACCTGGGTGGAGTCCACGCCGAAGTCGGCGTAGCCGCGGTTCATGTAGTAGGCCTGCAGCTTGTCCAGGTCGCCGGAGAGCTTCTCCTGCGAATACTGGTCGTTCTTGGAGTACCACGACATCCAGTTCGGCGTGCCCAGTTCGAAATCGCTGCGGATCGCCTTGTCGGTGAACGCGTGGTTGCCGACGATGTTGATCTCCTTGATCTTCGCCACCTCGCCTTCGCGGATTTCGATGTCGATCGCCACGCGGTTGCGATCCAGCCGCACCACGTGGGGGATCACCGAGACGCTGTACTTGCCGCGGTTGTAGTACTGGTGGATCAGCTCCTGCTGCACGTTGTCCAGCGCCAGCCGGTCGAAGGTGTCGCCTTCGGCCAGGCCGATGGACTTCAGGCCCTTCTTCAGGTCGTCGGTCTTGATCGCCTTGTTGCCGCGGATGGTCAGCTTGGCGATGGACGGCCGCTCCACGACCTTGATCACCAGGATGTTGCCGTCGCGCTCCAGTTCCACGTCGCTGAAGAACTTGGTCTGGTACAGCGCGCGGATCGCCCGCTGCGCCATGGCGTCGGTCATCCGGTCGCCGCGACCCATCGGCAGGTAGTTGAACACCGTGCCGGCGGAGATGCGGGTGAGGCCGTCGATGCGGATGTCCGAGATCACGAACGGATCGAAGGCGAGCGCTTTCGCGGAGAGGGAGGCAAGCAACAGCAGGGCGGCGATACGCTTCATCGTCGGTTCCGGTGGAGGGTTTCGATCAGGCCGCCGGCCCGATCAAGGCACGCTGCAGGGGGTGGCCTGCCGCGAGAAAATAACTGGCGCCCGCACGGGTTGCCGGGCGCGGCGTCGACGAACCGTGGGTGCGGTGCGCTGGCGTCACGACAACAGCAGGCGATGGATATCGTTGTAGAACACCAGACCCATCAGGCTGAACAGCAGCGCCAACCCGATGTACTGGCCGATGGCCATGGCCTGCTCGCTGAGCGGGCTGCCCTTGAGCAACTCGATAAGGTAATACAGCAGGTGCCCGCCATCCAAGACGGGAATGGGCAGCAGGTTCAGCACCGCCAGGCTCAGCGACACCGTGGCGAGGAACTGCAGGAACCACGCCAGGCCCATCTGGGCGCTGGCATTGGCCATCTGCGCGATACCGATCACGCTGGACAGGTTCCTGGTCGAGGCCTCGCCGCCCACCATCTTGCCGACCATGCCGAAGGTCTGCACGACGTTGCGCCAGGTGTCGGTCAGTGCGACGCGCAGCGCGCGCAGCGGGCCGTAACGCAGCGTCGCGGTCTCCTGCGGCCGTGCGCCGATGCCGATCACCCAGTTCGGTGGCTGGCCCTGCAGCGACTCGTGCCTGGCCACGACCTGCAGCGGCATCGTCTTGCCGTTGCGTTCGACCACGATGGCAAGCCTGGGCGACACGGCTGCGTTCTGCCGCACCAGCTTGGCCACCGCTTCGTAGTCCGGCACCGGCTTGCCATCGATGCTGACGATGCGATCGCCTACCCGCATGCCGCCCAGCGCGGCGGGCTGGCCGGGCAGCACGGTGGCGGCTATCGCGGGAGTCGGCGCCAGTTCCAGGCCCAGGGTTGTGATGTACTGGTCCACGGTCCGGCCCGGCGGCAGCTTGTCCAGCGGCAGCAGCAGCTGCTTCTGCGTGCCATCGGCGTGGCGCACGGTCAGCGGTAGCGGGTTGCGGTCCAGCAGGGCGTTGGCCACCGCATCCAGCGAATCGCTCCAGGTGGCCACGGCGCGGCCGTCGATGCTGACGATGCGGTCGCCGGGCTGGATGCCCGCCACGGCCGCCATGCTTTGCGGCTTGGCGGTGACGACGGGCGCTGCGTCCGGCCGGCCCAGCATGAACATCAGCCACAGCGCGGCCACGGTGAAGATCAGGTTGAACCCCGGCCCTGCCAGCACGATCAGGATGCGTTTCCATACCGGCTGTACGGTGAACTCCTGGTCGCGGTACTGCGGCGGCACCACGCCTTCGCGGGCGTCCAGCATCTTCACGTAGCCGCCCAGCGGAATCGCGGCGATCTGGTATTCGCAGCCGTCGCGACCGACGCGCTTCCACAGCGCCTTGCCGAAGCCCACCGAAAAACGCAGCACCCTGACCCCGCAGCGGCGCGCGACCCAGTAGTGGCCGAACTCATGGAAGGTCACCAGCACGCCCAGCGTGACCAGCAACCAGAACACCGAGCCGAAAAAGGAAGTCATCAAACGCCGAGGCAGGAATCTATCGGGGAAGGATATCAGCAAGCCCCTGGAGCCTGCTCATGCCTCCCAGGCGAGTTACTTGGGAATCACGAACAGGCCGCCAGCAGCAGACGTCGGGCCGTGGCCCGCGCCTCGCCGTCACGTGCGACAAGGGATTCCACATCGACCACGGCCTGCGCCGGCAGTTCCGCAAGCACGGCCTCCACCACCTCGGCGATGGCGAGGAAGGGCAGGGCGCCGGCCAGGAAGGCCTCCACCGCTACTTCGTTGGCGGCGTTCAGGACCGCCGGTGCGTCGCCGCCGGCACGCAGCGCCTGGAAGGCGAGGGCGAGGCAACGGAAGGTGTCCAGGTCCGGTGCCTCGAATTGCAGGGCACCGCTGGCGGCGAGATCCAGCGGCGGCACACCGGCTTCCACCCGTTCGGGCCAGGCCAGCGCATGGGCGATCGCGGTGCGCATGTCGGGGTTGCCGAGCTGGGCCAGCACCGAGCCGTCCACGTATTCCACCAGCGAGTGCACCAGGCTCTGCGGGTGCACCAGCACCTCGATCGTGTCGGCCGGTGCGCCGAACAGGTGGTGCGCCTCGATCACCTCCAGCCCCTTGTTCATCAGGGTGGCGGAATCCACCGAGATCTTGCGGCCCATCGACCACTTCGGGTGCTTGCAGGCCTGGTCGGGCGTCACCGTCGCCAGCTCGGCGCGCGCGCGGCCGCGGAACGGGCCGCCGGAGGCGGTGAGGATCAACCGGCGCACGCCGCTTCTCGCCAGTTCCGGACGGCCGCCGGGCAGGCACTGGAAGATCGCGTTGTGCTCCGAGTCGACCGGGATCAGTTCGCCGCCGCCGGCGCGCAGCGCCTCCAGCAACAGCGGGCCTGCCAGCACGATGGACTCCTTGTTCGCCAGCAGCAGGCGCTTGCCGGCGCGTGCGGCGGCAAGCGTCGAGTCCAGCCCGGCGGCGCCGACGATGGCCGCCACCACGGTGTCGCACCACCCGCCGGATGCCGCGGCGGCAAGCGCTGTATGCCCGCTGGCCACTTCGCAGCGCACGCCCGCGGACGCGAGCCTGCGCGCCAGCTCGCCTTCCAGCGCGGGATCCGCGATCACTGCCAGTTCGGGGCGGAAGCGCTCACACAGGCCGGCGAGCGCTGCTACGTTGCCGTGCGCGCTCAATACGCTGGCGCGAAAGCGGTGCGGATGCCGGGCGATCACGTCCAGCGTGCTGGTGCCGATCGAGCCGGTGGCGCCCAGGACGGCAACGTTCCTCATGTCACAGCCCAAGCAGCAACAGGCCGAGCGCGAACACCGGCAGCGCCGCGAACACGCTGTCCATACGGTCGAGCAGGCCGCCGTGGCCGGGGAAGATGGTGCCGGAATCCTTGATGCCGGCATGGCGCTTCATCAGGCTTTCCAACAGGTCGCCCACGATCGAGATGGCCACGGTGAGCGCGGCCAGCACGCCGAGGCCGGGCAGGGCCGTGGCGCGCACGCCGAGCAGCCAACCGCCGCACAGCGCCACCAGCACGCCGGCGACCATCGCGCCGTACGCGCCGGCCCAGGTCTTGCCGGGGCTGATCTGCGGCGCCAGCTTGCGCTTGCCGAAGCGGCGGCCGCTGAAATACGCGCCGATGTCGGCCGCCCATACGATCAGCAACGCCAGCAGCATCCACCATGGGCCGTGCGGCTCGCGGCCGTGCAGGGCCAGCAGCGCGATCCACGCGGGGAAGGTCACCAGGGCGCCGGCGGCAAGCTTCATCGCGCGGTTTTCCGGCGTGGGCGCGGCGCCGAAGGCGAAATGGCGCAGCCACAGGCAGGCCAGCAGCCACCAGGCCACACCCAGCACCAGCAGCGGGCGCGTGGCGAGGGCATGGGCGCCCCACAAGGCGGCGAACAGTGCGGCGCCGACCACCAGCAAGGCGAGCCGCACGGACGGATTCCCCACGCCGGCGAGGCGCGCCCATTCCTCCTGTGCGCCGAGGAACACGGCGGCGGCCACCAGGGCGAACCACGGCGTGGGCAGCAGCAGGATGACCACGATGGCCAGCGGCGCGAGCAGCAAGGCGGTGATGACGCGTTGACGCAGCATGCTTATCCCTGATTCCCCGTGGCGGCGACCTGGTCGCCGGTACGGCCGTAGCGACGCTCGCGCCGGCCGAAGTCTTCGATGGCCCGGCGCAGGCAGGCCTGGTCGAAGTCCGGCCACAGGGTATCGGTGAAATGCAGTTCGGCATAGGCCGCCTGCCACAGCAGGAAGTTGCTGAGCCGGCATTCGCCGCCGGTGCGGATGAACAGGTCCAACGGCGGCAGTTCGCCCAGGCACATGCGCCGGCCCAGTTCGGCCTCGTCGATGGCTTCGGCGCGCAGTTCGCCACGCAGCACCGCAGCGGCGGCGGCGCGGGCGGCTTGCACGATGTCCCAGCGCCCGCCGTAGTTCACCGCAATGTTGAGGTTAAGCCTGCGGTTGCCCGCCGTGCGCGCCATTGCGGCCAGCATGCGTTCGCGTAGCGGCGCGTCGAACGCGGCGAGATCGCCGACGAAGCGCAGCCGCACGCCCTGGTCGTGCAGTTCGTCGGTCTCCTTGTCCAGCGCGCGCACGAACAGCGCCATCAGCGCACCGACTTCCTCCTCGGGGCGCTGCCAGTTCTCGCTGGAGAAGGCGAACAGGGTGAGTGCCTCGACGCCCTCGCGCAGGCAGCCTTCCACCACCTCGCGCACCGCCTTGCGGCCGGCATTGTGGCCGAAGCTGCGCGGGCGATGGCGCAGCCGTGCCCAGCGACCGTTGCCGTCCATCACGATGGCGATGTGGCGGGGAATGGCGGGTGTGGATGTCATGGCGCCAAGCGGAGTGATCCCTGTCCCGGTCGGGGGGAGGGTGCCCCGAGGGGGCGGATGAGGGGCGGGTGCTCGCTTTGCCGCCGGTCGGAGCGCGAATGGTCGCAAGGGTGTCGCAAGATGGGCTCCTCCCTTTGCCCTCTCCCCGGCGGGGAGAGGGGAACGCGGTGCCGTGCGGGTCCGTTGCCGCAGGCGTCGAGGTGGCTCGCGCGCCCGGGCTTCGCCGTGGCGCCGGTTACATGGACATCAACTCGTCTTCCTTGGCCTTCACTACGCCGTCCACGTCCTTCACGAAGCGGTCGGTGAGCTTCTGGATCTCGTCGTCGGCGCGGCGCTCCTCGTCCTCGCTGATCTGCTTGTCCTTGAGCAGGTCCTTCACCTTCTGCATGGCGTCACGGCGCACGTTGCGGATGGCGATCTTGGCGTTCTCGCCCTCGTGCGACACGTGCTTGGCCAGCTCGCGGCGGCGCTCCTCGGTGAGCGGCGGCAGGTTCAGCCGGATCACGGTGCCGGCGGTGGTCGGCGTGATGCCGATGTCCGAACCCAGGATGGCCTTCTCGACCGGGCCGACCAGGCTCTTATCGAACGGCGTGATGATGATGGAGCGCGCGTCGCCCAGCGCGACCGTGGCCACCTGGTTCAGCGGCATCTCGGAGCCGTAGGCCGGCACGCGGATGCCGTCCACCAGCGCGGTGCTGGCGCGGCCGGTACGCAGGCGGGTGAGTTCGTGCTTGAGCGCGTCGATGCTCTTGCCCATGCGGGTCTGGGCATCGGTCTTGATGTCATTGATCATGGGCGGTTTTCCACTGAATCCGGCTAGCCGGCGAGTATAGCAGCGCGGGCCGAGGGCTCAGTTGTGGACCAGGGTGCCCACCGCTTCGCCCTGCATGATGCGCATGAGGTTGCCCGGCACGGTCATGTCGTAGATGCGCAGCGGCATGCGGTGGTCACGGCACAGCGCTATGGCGGCGGTGTCCATCACCTGCAGGTTGCGCTGGATCACCTCGTCGTAGCTGAGCTGGTCGTAGCGGGTGGCGTCGGCGTGCTTGGCCGGGTCGGCGGTGTACACGCCATCCACCTTGGTGGCCTTGAGCAGCAGGTTGGCGCCGATCTCCACCGCGCGCAGGGCGGCGGCCGAGTCGGTGGTGAAGAACGGGTTGCCGGTGCCGGCGGCGAACAGGGCGATGCGCCCCTTCTCGATGTGGCGGATCGCGCGGCGGCGGATGAAATCCTCGGCCACGTCGTGGATCTGGATCGCGCTCATCACGCGGGCGTAGCCGCCGCGCTTTTCGATCGCGTCGGCCATCGCCAGCGCGTTCATCACGGTGGCCAGCATGCCCATGTGGTCGCCGGTGACCCGGTCCATGCCCGCCGCCGCCAGGCCCTCGCCGCGGAAGATGTTGCCGCCGCCGATCACCACGCCGATTTCCACGCCGGCCTTGACCACCCCGATGATCTCGTCGGCCAGCCGCCCGATCACCTTCGGATCGATGCCGTAGTCGGCTTCGCCCATCAGCGCCTCGCCGGAGAGCTTGAGCAGGATGCGGCGGAACTTGGGCTGGTCGCTCATGGGATCTCCGGATTGTGTGGGGCAAACCGGCGCATTGTAGCGGTGGCGGCCGGTCCCCGCGAGTTCAGGTCGGCGATCCGGGCGCAAAAAAGGCGGAGCCGCGATGGCTCCGCCTCCGGTTGGCGCAAGGGACGGATCAGGCGAGGTTCTTCGCCGCGAATTCCCAGTTCGCCAGGCTCCAGAACGCCTCCAGGTACTTCGGGCGGGCGTTGCGGTAGTCGATGTAATAGGCGTGTTCCCACACATCCACGGTGAGCAGCGGCTTGTCGCTGCCGGTGATCGGCGTGGCGGCGTTGGAGGTGTTGACGATGCCCAGTGCGCCGTCCGGGCGCTGCACCAGCCAGGTCCAGCCTGAGCCGAAATTGCCGGCGGCGGACTTGGCGAATTCCTCCTTGAACTTGTCGAAAGAGCCAAACGCCTTGTCGATCGCGTCGGCCAGCTTGCCGGTGGGCGCGTTGTTTTCCTGCGGCTTGCGCATCGAGTGCCAGTAGAACGTGTGGTTCCAGATCTGCGCGGCGTTGTTGAACACGCCGCCGGAGGACTTCCGGATGATGTCTTCCAGCGCGGCGCCCTCGAATTCGGTGCCCTTGATCAGGTTGTTGAGGTTGGTGACGTAGGCCTGGTGGTGTTTGCCGTGGTGGAACTCCAGCGTCTCGGCGGAGATGTGCGGCTCGAGCGCGTTCTTTTCGTAGGGCAGGGCGGGAAGTTCGATCGCCATGAGTGGCTCCTTGACGGTGGCTGGGGAAGGGATCGGGACGGCCGGCGGCCGTCGGTGGCCGACTGATACAATACAGGCCTGCCCGGATTGTAAAGACGAACAATCAACCTATGGACGTAAACGAGCGAATCAAGTCGCTGCTCGCTGCGCACCCCATCGTGCTCTTCATGAAGGGCACGCCGGAATTCCCGATGTGCGGTTTTTCCAGCCGTGCCGCGCAGGCGCTGCAGCGGGCCGGCGCGCCGTTCCATGCGGTGAACGTGCTGGCCGACCCGGAAATCCGCGCCGCGCTGCCGCACTACGCGAACTGGCCGACTTTTCCGCAGCTGTTCATCGAAGGCGAGCTGATCGGCGGTTGCGACATCGTCGTCGATCTCGAAGCCTCCGGCGAACTGGCGCGCATGGCCGGTGACGTGAGCGGGGCGGCGCGCGGATGAGCTCATCGACGGTACGACTTCCCGCGGGTTGGGCGCCCGCGAGCGACGCCTTGGCCGGTCGCGTGGTGCTGGTCACCGGTGCCTATGGCGGCCTTGGTGGGGCGGTGTCGCGCGCGGCTGCGCGTGCCGGCGCCACCGTGGTGGTGAGCGGCAAGCGCCAGCGCCAGCTGGAGCAGCTTTACGATGACATGCTGGCCGAGGGCCTGGCAGAGCCGGTCATCCACCCGCTGGACATGGAAACCGCCACCCCGCGGGACTACGCCGCGCTGGCCGACGGACTGCGCCAGGATTTCGGCCGGCTGGACGGCATCGCGCACTGCGCCGCCAGCTTTGCCGGTCTTACGCCGATTTCCATGCACAAGCCGGACGACTGGCTGCGCACGATGCACGTCAACGTCAACGCCCCGTTCGCGCTCACCCAGGCCTGCATGCCCTTGCTGCAGGAAGCGGCCGATAGCGCGGTGGTGTTCGTGTTGGATGATCCTCAGCGGCTCGCGCGTGCGCACTGGGGCGCCTACGGCGCATCGAAGGCGGCGCTGGAGCGCTTGGCGACGATCCTGCACGAGGAGACCGACGAAACCCCGCTGCGCGTGCACGCGCTGCTGCCCGCGCCGATGCGCAGCAAGCTGCGTCGGCAGGCCTACTTCGGCGAGGACACCATGCGGCATCCCCCGCCGGAGGCCACGGCGGACGCGCTCGTCTGGCTCCTGTCCACCCTGGGTTCGCCGGCACGCGGGCACGTGCTCGATCTGCGGGACGATGGCTGATGGAATCGCAGATGACCACCTTGTCGGCGGGGATCATGCTATTCCTGATCATGGATCCGCTGGGCAACATCCCGCTGTTCCTGAGCCTGCTCAAGGACGTGCCGCCCAAGCGCCGCCGCCGCGTGATGGTGCGCGAGCTGCTGATCGCGCTGGGCGTGCTGCTGGGCTTCCTGGTCGGCGGCCAGCACCTGTTGAGCCTGCTGCAGCTCAAGCCGGACTCGATCAGCATTGCCGGCGGCATCGTACTGTTCCTGATCGGCATCCGCATGGTGTTCCCGCCAGCCGACGGCGGCGGCATCTTCGGCAAGTCCGGGGAAGGCGAGCCCTTCATCGTGCCGATGGCGATTCCGGGCGTGGCAGGCCCCTCCGCGATGGCGGCGCTGCTGCTGCTCACCAACACCCAGCCCGGGCGCACGGCCGAATGGGCCATCGCGCTGATCGGCGCCTGGTCGGCCACGGCGCTGATCCTGCTGTTCTCCACCTACCTGTTCCGCTGGCTGGGCGAGAGCGTGCTGACGGCACTGGAGCGCGTGATGGGCATGCTGCTGATCGCCCTGTCGGTGCAGATGTTCATGGGCGGAGTCGCGGCGTTCCTGCATCTGGCGCTTTGAAGGTTCCATACGGCAGCGGATGCCAAAAGCTGGAACTGATGTAAAATTGCTGTAAAATAAGTGGCAAACAATAAGCAAGATTCCAGCGACGAGGCGGCTCGGTCGGAAAACGAGGCCGCAGGAAAATACGAAACCAGGTGCCAGCTCGGCTTCAACCCATGCCGGGCTTTTTTGCGCCTGATGGGCCCTTTTTTTCCTGCGATGCCGCGATCGCCAGCCACCCACCCATCGACCACTACCGGTTTCACTTTGCATAACGGGGAACACACATGAAACGAGCCTACCTATCCGCTGCGATCGCCCTGTCCCTTGGCCTGGCGTCCTCGATGACGCTGGCGCAGACCGCGACTGGCAACAAGCAGTCCTCGCAGGCGACGAACCAGCAGGGCGGCGGCGGCCAGGCCAGCGTATCCAGCACCTCCAAGGTGTCGGCGGTGGCCACCAAGCGCGCGCGCGAACTGCAGTCCGTTGAAGTGACGGCCACGGTGCCGACCCTCGGCGGTGGCCTGATGTCCGAGCAGGATGCGCCCAAGGCGGTATCGACCATCACCCGCGAGGCGATCCAGCAGGGTGCGCCCGGAGGCACCTTCGCGCAGGCGATCGAGAGCATCCCGGGTGTGTTCACCTCCACCGACGACTACACCGGCCTGAACGACGGCGACTACTCCATCCGCGGCTTCACCAGCGACGAAGTGGGTACCACCGTCAACGGTGCGCCGATCAACGACAGCGGCAACTACCGGGTCTATGCCACCGAGTACGGCGATGCCGAGAACATGGGCGACATCACCGTGCAGCAGGGCTGGCCGGACGTCGACCAGCCGATCTCCGGCGCGGCCGGCGGCTCCATCGGCTGGGCGACCATCGATCCGTCGCACAACGGCGGGCTGGATATCAGCCAGACCTTCGGCAGCAACAGCTACCACCGCACCTTCCTGCGCCTGAACACCGGCGACCTCGGTCCGGTGCGCTCGTGGCTCTCGTACTCGAACAACGCCGCCAGCATCTGGGACGGCCCCGGCAAGCAGAAGGTGACCAAGGTCGACGGCAAGTCGCTGTGGACCATCGACGACCGCAACTCGATCTCCTTCTCGCTGCAGTACAACCGCGAAGTGAAGAACAGCTACCTGCATCCGACCAAGCAGCAGGCGGCGCAGGATTACGGTTACAACTACTCCGGCGTCTGGTCGGTGCCCGAGAACCTGAAGTCGACCAGCACCAGCTCCTGCGGCCCCAACTCCAGCTACAACGTCTGCAACTACCAGTTGCACGTGAACCCGTACACCAGCGCGATGCTCAGCGCCGACGGCGAATTCACGCTGAGCGACAGCCTGCACCTGTCGGTGGTGCCTTACTTCCAGTACGGCAGCGGTGGCGGCAGCGGCGCGACCGCCGGTTATGAAAGCACCTCCAGCAACAACCAGTACCTCAGCGTGAACGCCGACCTCAATGGCGACGGCATGGTGAAGAACGGCAGCAAGGGCCTGGTGTACTCGCTCAGCCAGAACTTCACCTATCGTCCGGGCGTCATCGCCAAGTTGAGCCAGGACATCGGCAGCAACGACACCCTGGTCTACGGCGTGTGGTGGGAGCGTCCGCGCGAGCAGCAGGACGAGGTGTTCTCGCTGATCGATCCGGCCACCGGCGTGCCCTCGGACATCTGGGGCCAGACCGACGTGATCCGCTACCCGAACGGCAACATCCAGAAGGCCTACAACGAATACACCACCACCACCACCGAGAAGGCCTTCGCCACCAACACCTGGACGCCCAGCGACCAGTGGACGGTTACCGCGGGCGTGGCCTATATCTGGGCCAAGCGCCAGGGCTACGACTACGAATACCCGGGCGCCAACTATGGTCCGTACTATCGCCAGCAGTTCGGCGGTTCGTTCAAGGGCACCTACCACAAGTGGTCGCCGACGGTCGGCGCGAAGTTCCAACTGGACGATGCCAACCAGTTCTACTTCGGCGTGGGCAAGACCTACCGCATCCCGGTCAACGGTGCGCTGGCGCAGAACGGTGCGGCGGACTACCTCAACCAGCTGCATCCGCAGTCGGGTAGCTTCGGCGCGGTGAACAAGCCCGAGACGTCGACCAGCGCCGACCTGGGCTGGCGCTTCTACACCACGCGCTTCTCGGCCAGCATCGACGCTTACGCCGCCAACTTCCACAACAAGCAGGTCAGCGGCTACGACGAGAACAGCGGCCAGACCGTGTTCACCGACCTGCCCAGCGTCCACATGCGTGGCCTGAACGGCGAAGCCAGCCTCAAGCTGAACCACCAGTTCACCCTGTACGGTGCCTACACCTACACCTTGGCCCGCCAGCAGGACAACGTGAACGCGGGCAGCGACGGCATCTACTTCACCAAGGGCAAGACGCTGACCAACACGCCGCGCAACAGCGGTTACGTGCGCCTGGGCTACAAGCAGGGCGGGCTGTGGGCCAGCCTCAGCGCGAAGTACCGCGGCGCGGTGTGGGGCGACTGGTCGAACACCGAGAAGGTCGGCGGCTACACCACCTTCAACCTGAGCGCGGGCTACCACCTGCCCGACTTCTCGACGGAGTTCACCAAGCCCTACGTCAAGCTCAACGTGTTCAACCTGACCGACCACCACGCGTTCACGTGGGCTTCCAGCAACCCGTTCCTTGCCGCGAGCGCGGGCACGCAGTACGACGTCAACGGCACCAAGCTCTACGCGTCGCCGGCGACCTACTCGATCCTGCAGGAGCGTACCTTCATGGTCACCTTTGGCGTCTCGATCCACTGACGCCACGGTTGTCGCCCGCGGCTTGTACGGCGCGGGCCATCGGGCCGGCCCCCTTGGGGGCCGGCTTTTTTTATTGTGCTTGATGACCTGCAGGTGCCACGCCGACGGAGCGACAGCCGGCCGTAGCCGTTGATGGCGAACGACGCCGGTGCCCACCGGAACCGGCAAGGGTTCGGCACGTCGCCGGTCGCACACCTCGACGCGTAGCCAGGAGCCGGCGGCCGCGAGAGCATGGCCTCTCCTACGCGCACATGCGATATGCCGTCGCTCAAGCGCCCATGGATCCGAGAGCGGTGATCCAGCGGCTGCGTCCCGGGCCACGTCGCGCAAATCAGCGCTGCGCAGCGCAGGCGCTCCCGTGCTTTGTCTTGACTGCGACGAGGCCCAGGCGGGAAGCTCCCGGGTTGCCGCATCCGCGCGGGCGTGTGCCTGCGGGACAGTGGCGCGGAGATATCGATGAACGATGCAGGTGCCGGCGCCGCCGGCAGCAACGCCACCGTGAGTGCGCGCATTTCGCCCGCCGGCGGCCTGGACATTCTTTCCCGTCACGAGGTTGCGCGCCTGCGTGGCGCCAGTGGTTCAGGGCTGCACGGCCTGTTGCGCCGCTGTGCGCTGGCGGTGCTGACCTCCGGGGCGATCAGCGACGACCCGCGTGCGATCCTCGAGCAGTATCCCGATTTCGACATCCAGGTCCTGCAGCAGGACCGTGGGATCAAGATCGAACTGACCAATGCGCCGGCGCAGGCCTTCGTGGACGGCCAGATCATCCGCGGCATCAACGAACTGCTGGTGGCGGTGGTACGCGACATCGTCTACGTGTCCACCCAGCTGGAGGAGATCGGCGGCGACCTGGATCCCTCCGATGCGCTGACCCAGGCGGTGTTCGAAGTGCTGCGCAATGCGCGCATCCTCAAGCCGAACATCGACCCCAGCCTGGTGGTGTGCTGGGGCGGCCACTCGATCTCGCGCGAAGAGTACGACTACACCAAGGCGGTGGGCTACCAGCTCGGCCTGCGCGGGCTGGACATCTGCACCGGTTGCGGCCCGGGCGCGATGAAGGGGCCGATGAAGGGCGCGACCATCGCGCATGCCAAGCAGCGACGCCGCAACAACCGCTACATCGGCGTTACCGAGCCGGGCATCATCGCAGCCGAATCGCCGAACCCCATCGTCAACCACCTGGTCATCATGCCGGACATCGAGAAGCGCCTCGAAGCCTTCGTGCGCATCGGCCACGGCATTATCGTGTTCCCCGGCGGCGTGGGTACGGCCGAGGAGATCCTCTACCTGCTCGGCATCCTGCTGCATCCGGACAATGCGGGCACCCCGTTCCCGCTGATCCTGACCGGGCCGCGGCAGTCGGCAGCGTACTTCGAGCAGATCGACCGGTTCCTGCGTCTCGCGCTGGGCGACGCGGTGGCGCAGCACTACCAGATCGTCGTCGACGATCCTGCCGCGGTGGCGAAGGCGATGGCCCGTGGGGTGGACAAGGTGCGCAACTACCGGCTGGATACCAAGGACGCGTTCTTCTTCAACTGGGCGCTGCGCATTCCGCTGGAATTCCAGATCCCGTTCCGTCCCACCCACGAGGCGATGCGCGGCCTGCAGTTGCACCATGGCCGCCCGCAGCACGAGCTGGCGGCGGATCTTCGCCGCGCCTTCTCCGGCATTGTCGCCGGCAACGTGAAGGAGGAGGGTGTCGAGGCCATCGAGAAGCACGGTCCGTTCGATATCGACGGCGATCGCGACATCATGCAGGCGCTGGACAAGCTGCTGCAGGCCTTCGTGGAGCAGCACCGCATGAAGCTTCCGGGCGGCGCCGCCTACGTCCCCTGCTACCGCGTCATCACGGGTTGACCGCAGGGTCGTTTGCCGACTTGACAGCCTGCCGCGTCACCGACAAACTACGCAGCTCCCGCCCGAATAGCTCAGCCGGTTAGAGCACTTGACTGTTAATCAGGGGGTCGTTGGTTCGAGTCCAACTTCGGGCGCCAAATTCCAAGGGCTTGCAGCGATGCAAGCCCTTTTTGTTGGTTGCCCGCTTACGGTTCCACGAGCGCATATCGCCATGCGGTGAGCAGCGGGTGTTGCGCGGTGGCTTAGCCGGTTGCCGGAGGGGATTTGGATGACGGCTTGAGCGGTCCGACCATCGGCAGCGTACCGCTGCCGCCCACCACTTGCGGCAACACACCGTTCCATTTCTCCACGGCCTTCAACTGGATGATCTCCGGCGAGATGGTTTGCTGCAGGAGTTTCTGCGCTTGTGCCTGGCCTTGCGCTTGCGCGATTTCCTGTTCGGCCTGGATCTTGGTGCGCTGCAGATCATAGGTCGCCTGCAGTGCACGCTGCTGGGCCACCTGCTTCTGTTCGATGGCTTCCGTGTAGGCGTGGCTGAACTGGAAGTTGGTGATGTTCACGCCCTGCACCTGCACCTTGTACTGGTTCAGCACCGTGACGATCTGTTGCTGGATCTGCGCGGCCACCTTGTCGCGGCTTTCGATCAAGTCCTCGGCGTTGTAGCGGGCGGCGACGGCTTTCACTGCGTTCGATACCACCGGGGCGATCACCTTGTTGGCGAGTTCCGACTCGTCGCCGAGCCGCTGGTACACCCATTCCGCGTCGACCGGGTTGATTGCCCAGTTCACGGCAACCTCGGTGGAGACGTTCTGCAAGTCGCGACTCGCTGCTGTTTCGGTGGTTTGCGATTTCTGGATCCGCACGTTCATCTGTTTGACCGACTGCACGAACGGCAGCTTGAAGTGCAGGCCAGGCGTCAGCACGCCCTGGTGTACCGCGCCAAGGGTCATCAGCACGCCACGGTTGCCTGGGCCGATCGTAACGACGCTCGACCACAGCGACATCAGGGCCGCGACGACTATGGCGAGCGAGAGCGTGCGCCTGCTGCCGCCCTGGAATACGGCGGAACGTTTGAAGCTGGTTTCCATGTGCGGCTCCCCTGGTTGATGCGCCGATTCTTGCAGGGCGCCGGCGCATGCGGAAGCGGTGACTATGCCAGGCGGCGGCTCACTGTGCGGCGGCGCAACGGGCAGCCTCAACGGCGCTGGCCTTGGCGCCACGGACACGGCCCACATTGGAGATCACCACCACCAAGGCCTGCTCCGACTGGCCGCGGCTGCAGAACCGCAAGGTGTTGGTCGTGCCCAGGGCGCTGCCATCGGCGCGGAAGCGCACCAGCGGGCGGCCACTGTCGCCGAGGATGGTGATGCCGGCATAGGCGGCCCCGGTGCGCAGGCTGGAGTTGGGCTGGCCGTCGCGGTCCGGGTCGTGGCCGATCAGCCAGCCGGATTCCCAGCGCGTACCGCCGCTGCATTGCGTGCCGTTGCGGGTGGGGCAGAACAGGGTGGGCTGGCCGCTGGTGATGGCGGCATTGCGCGCGTGCTGCATGGCGGCCATGAAGTCCGTCTGGGCGACCTGCACGCGGTTGCGGTGGAGTAGGCGCGCCAGCGGCGGCAGGGCGATGGCGGCGAGTACGCCCAGGATCGCGATGACCATGATCTGCTCGACCAGGGTGACGCCGTGTTGTTTGCCGGCTCGCCGTAGCGCCATGACATGCTCCTGCCTGGGCGGAGCGGCCATGCTAGAAAGATGTGTGTACGCAGCCTGCCATCGGTCGAAGGGCGATGGCGTCGGCCGCTGCTGACAGGGATTGTCAGCAGCGGCTATTTAGAATGCAGGCATCCGCCCGCATCTTGTCCGCCATGACCGACCGCTTCGAACTCGTCGCGCCCTACCAGCCCTCCGGCGACCAGCCCGAGGCGATCCGCCGCCTGAGCGAGGGCTTCGAGGCGGGCCTGGCCGCGCAGACCCTGCTCGGCGTCACCGGCTCGGGCAAGACCTACACCATCGCCAACGTGATCCAGCAGGTGCAGCGGCCCACCATCGTGATGGCGCCGAACAAGACGCTGGCGGCACAGCTCTACGGCGAGTTCAAGGAGTTCTTCCCGCACAATGCGGTTGAGTACTTCGTCAGCTACTACGACTACTACCAGCCGGAAGCCTACGTGGTGGCGTCGGATACCTTCATCGAGAAGGACGCGTCGATCAACGACCACATCGAGCAGATGCGCCTCGCGGCGACCAAGGCGCTGTTGTCGCGGCGCGACGCGATCATCGTGGCCACGGTGTCGGCGATCTACGGCCTGGGCAATCCGGAGGATTACCTCAGCCTGCGCCTGATCCTGGCCAAGGGCGAACGCATCGATCAGCGCCAGCTGATCCGCCAGCTCACCGAGCTGCAGTACACGCGCAACGAGATGGAGCTGCGCCGCGGCACCTACCGCGTGCGTGGCGAGATCATCGACGTGTTCCCCGCCGAGTCGGAAACCGAAGCGCTGCGCATCGAGCTGTTCGACGGCGAGGTGGAAGGTCTCTCGCTGTTCGATCCGCTGACCGGCGAGACCATCCGCAAGGTGCCGCGCTACACGGTGTATCCGCGCACGCACTACGCCTCCACCCGCGAGAGCGTGCTCAACGCGATCGACACCATCAAGGACGAGTTGAAGGAGCGGCTGGAGGTGTTGTACCGCGACAACAAGCTGCTCGAGGCGCAGCGGCTGGACCAGCGCACCCGCTACGACGTGGAGATGATGGCCGAGGTGGGCTATTGCCAGGGTATCGAGAATTACTCGCGCCACCTCTCCCGGCGCGGCCCCGGCGAGCCGCCGCCCACCCTGTTCGATTACCTGCCGCCCGACGGACTGCTGGTGGTGGACGAATCGCACGTCACCGTGCCGCAGGTCGGCGCGATGTACAAGGGCGACCGGTCGCGCAAGGAGACCCTGGTGGAGTTCGGCTTCCGCCTGCCGTCCGCGCTGGACAATCGTCCGTTGCGCTTCGAGGAATGGGAGGCGCGTGCACCGCGTGCGATCTACGTCTCCGCCACGCCACGCGAATACGAGCTGCAGAAATCCGGCGACGCCATCGTCGAGCTGGTGGTGCGCCCCACCGGCCTGATCGATCCCGAGGTGGAGGTGCGCCCGGTGCGCACCCAGGTCGACGACCTGCTGGGCGAGGCCAACAAGCGCATCGCCATGGGCGACCGCGTGCTGGTCACCACGCTGACCAAGCGCATGGCGGAGAACCTCACCGAATACCTCTCCGAGCACGGCGTGAAGGTGCGCTACCTGCATTCGGACATCGAGACGGTGGAGCGCAGCGAGATCATCCGCGACCTGCGCCTGGGTGAGTTCGACGTGCTGGTGGGCATCAACCTGCTGCGCGAGGGCCTGGACATGCCCGAGGTTTCGCTGGTGGCGGTGCTCGACGCCGACAAGGAGGGTTTCCTGCGTTCCACCGGCTCGCTGATCCAGACCATCGGCCGCGCCGCCCGCAACGTGCGCGGCAAGGCCATCCTCTACGCCGACGAGGTCACCCGCTCGATGCGGGCGGCGATGGACGAGACGGCCCGTCGCCGCGAGAAGCAGCTGGCCTACAACGAGGCACACGGCATCACGCCCAGGACGGTGGAGCGGCGCATCGCCGACATCATGGAGGGCGCGCGCAGCGAGTCGCCGCGTGGCCGTGGCGGCAAGGGGCGGCAACGCGCAGCCGCCGTGGCCGAGCCGGCGGCAAGCTACGAGGCGATGGACCCGGCCAAGGCCGCCGCCGCGATCAGGAAACTGGAGGCGCAGATGTACAAGCACGCCCAGAACCTGGAGTTCGAGGAAGCGGCGCGACTGCGCGACCAGATCCACCAGTTGCGCGAGCAGGCGCTGCGCTGACCCGGTCTGGCCCGGTTGAGCTTGTGGATGGCCCGGGAGTCACCTATACTGCGCGGCTCGCGCGGCCTGCTGCCGTGCGAATCGGGCGGTTAGCTCAGCGGTAGAGCACTACCTTGACATGGTAGGGGTCACAAGTTCGATCCTTGTACCGCCCACCAGATACCATGCAACGGCGCGAACTCCGGTTCGCGCCGTTTCTTTTTCTGGTTGGAGCTTTGTGATGGTCTATCTGTGGGTGAAGAGCTTCCATGTGCTGTTCGTGATCGCCTGGATGGCCACGGTGTTCTACCTGCCACGCATCCTGGTCAACCTTGCCGAGGCTGGCGACGAGCCGGCGGTGAAGGCGCGGCTGCTGCTGATGGGGCGGCGGCTGTACAAGTTCGGCCACAACATGTTCGGCCTCGCCTTCCTGTTCGGCCTGGTGCTGTGGCAGGGCTGGCGATTGTTCCCGTCGAGACTGCCGGACGTGACCGCCGGCATGCACTGGATCGACGCCAAGCTGACCCTCGTGGCCTTGTTGTTGGCCTATTTCGTGTGGGCGGGACGGATGATCAAGCGCTGCGGGAACGGTGGGGCACTGCCGTCCGCGAGGGCGCTGCGCTGGCTCAACGAATTGCCGGTGCTGCTGCTGCTGGGGGTGATCTTCCTGGTGCTGGCCAGGCCGTTCTGATCGCGCCGGCCCGTCATCGCCGGAAGTAGTCGCGGTACCAGGCCACGAAGCGCGCCACGCCCTCTTCGATCGAGGTGTCCGGCGCGTAACCGACGTCCCGGCGCAACGCCGACACGTCGGCCCAGGTGTCCGGCACGTCGCCGGGCTGCATCGGCAGCAGGTTCTTTTCCACCGTGCGGCCAAGGTGTTGTTCCAGCAGTTCGATGAAGCGCAACAGCTGCACCGGCTGGTCGTTGCCGATGTTGTAGACGCGGTAGGGCGCGTTCGACGTGCCTGGGTTCGGCGACTTCGCGTCGTAGGCCGGGTCGGGCGTGGCCGGGTGGTCGAGCGTGCGGATTACGCCTTCCACGATGTCGTCGACGTAGGTGAAGTCGCGGCTGTGGTTGCCGAAGTTGAACACGTCGATCGGCTCACCGCGGCTGATGCGGTCGGCGAACAGCATCGGCGACATGTCCGGCCGGCCCCATGGCCCGTAGACGGTGAAGAAGCGCAGGCCGGTGGTGGGCAGGCCGTAGAGATGGCTGTAGCTGTGCGCCATCAGTTCGTTGGCTTTCTTGGTGGCCGCGTACAGGCTCACCGGGTGGTCCACCGCGTCCTCCACCGCGAACGGCAGCTTGCGGTTGGCGCCATAGACCGAGCTGGAGGATGCGTAGACCAGGTGCTCCACGCCGCCGTGGCGGCAGGCTTCGAGGATGTTGCCGAAGCCGACCAGGTTGCTCTGCACGTAGGCCTGTGGATTCTTCAGCGAATAGCGCACGCCCGCCTGCGCCGCCAGGTTCGCCACGCGTTGCGGCTTGAAGCCGGCGAAGGCGTCGTTGATCGCCGCGGCATCGGCCAGGTCGGCCCGGCGATGGGTGTAGCCGGCATGGTTGACGAAGCGGGCGAGTCGCGCTTCCTTCAGCGCCGGGTCGTAGTAGTCGTTGTGGTTGTCGATGCCCAGCACTTCGTCGCCGCGCGCCAGCAGGCGCTCGGCCAGGGCGGCGCCGATGAAGCCGGCGGTGCCGGTGACGAGGATGCGCATGACTTCGCCCTTGGGGAATGAGGCATCATTGTAGCGGGCGCGGCCATCGCTCGATTGACGGCGTGGGCGGCGCTGGACTATTTTTCAGGCATCTTTCCGGAAACGAGGTGGCCCGCGCGCAAGTGCCGGCCGAGTGTGCGACATGTCCACTACCAACCGCCCACGCTGAATTTCCGCCGAGCCCTGACCTTGTCGAAAGGCGCCTCGGCGCCTTTGTTTTTGTCCGCCATCCATGGCCGGGCTCCTCGAAATAAAAGCGGCGACGCATCGGAACGCCGCGGCAGGAACGAATCATGATCGAGATTACGCTACCCGACGGCAGCAAGCGCCCGTTCGACTACCCCGTGTCCGTGCAGGAGGTGGCCGCCTCCATCGGTGCCGGCCTGGCCAAGGCCACCCTGGCCGGCAAGGTGGACGGCAGGCTGGTGGACGCCAGCTTCCCCATCGAGCACGACGCCAGCCTCGAGATCGTCACCGAGAAGAGCCCCGAGGCGCTGGAGATCCTGCGCCATTCCACCGCGCACCTGCTGGCCCAGGCCGTGCAGCGGCTGTATCCGGGCGCCCAGGTCACCATCGGCCCGGTGATCGACAACGGCTTCTACTACGACTTCGCCTACGAACGCCCGTTCACGCCCGACGACCTGGAGAAGATCGAGGCGGAGATGGAGAAGATCGTCAAGGAGGCGCTGCCGGTGACGCGCAGTGTGAAGTCGCGCGACGACGCAGTGGCGTTCTTCCGCCGCATCGGCGAGGCCTACAAGGCCGAGATCATCGAGAGCATCCCGGCGAACGAGGAGCTGTCGCTCTACTCGCAGGGCGAGTTCACCGACCTGTGCCGCGGCCCGCACGTGCCTAACACGGGCAAGCTGCGCGCGTTCAAGCTGATGAAGGTGGCCGGCGCCTACTGGCGAGGCGACAGCAACAACGCGATGCTGACCCGCATCTACGGCACGGCGTGGTTGAACGACAAGGACCTCAAGGCCTACCTGCATCAACTGGAGGAGGCGGAGAAGCGCGACCACCGCAAGATTGGCAAGGCGCTGGACCTGTTCCACCAGCAGGAGGAAGGCCCGGGCATGGTGTTCTGGCACCCGCGCGGCTGGGCGATCTGGCAGCAGGTCGAGCAGTACATGCGCGGCGTGTACAGGAAGAGCGGCTACCAGGAGGTGCGCTGTCCGCAGGTGCTCGATGTCTCGCTGTGGAAGAAGTCCGGCCACTGGGACAACTATCAGGAAAACATGTTCTTCACCGAGTCGGAGAAGCACACTTTCGCGCTGAAGCCGATGAACTGCCCCGGGCACGTGCAGATCTTCAATACCGGCCTGCACAGCTATCGCGACCTGCCGATCCGCTACGGCGAGTTCGGCGGCTGCCACCGCAACGAGCCCTCGGGCGCGCTGCACGGCATCATGCGCGTGCGTGCGTTCACCCAGGACGACGGCCACATTTTCTGCACGCCGGAGCAGATCGAGCCGGAGGTCACGGCATTCCATCGCCAGGCGATGAAGGTCTATACCGACTTCGGCTTCGACAACATCGCGCTGAAGATCGCGCTGCGCCCGGACAAGCGCATCGGTTCCGAAGAGGTATGGGACAAGGCCGAGGACGCGCTGCGTTCCGCGCTGCGCGCTGCCGGCGTGCAGTGGGAGGAGCTGCCGGGCGAGGGCGCCTTCTACGGCCCGAAGATCGAATACCACATGAAGGACTCGATCGGCCGTGCCTGGCAGGTCGGCACCATGCAGGTGGATTTCATGATGCCCGAGCGTTTGGGTGCCGAGTACGTGGACGAGCACAGTCAGCGCAGGCATCCGGTAATGCTGCACCGGGCCATCGTCGGCTCGATGGAGCGCTTCATCGGCATCCTGATCGAGCACCATGCCGGCCTGCTGCCGCCGTGGCTGGCACCGGTGCAGGCGATGGTGTTCAGCATCACCGATGCCCAGGCCGATTACGTCCGCGAAGTGGCGCAAGCCCTTGTCGATAAAGGTTTCCGGGTGGAGGCCGATTTGCGCAATGAGAAGGTCGGCTATAAAATCCGCGAACATACGTTGCAGAAAGTGCCCTACCTGCTTGTCGTCGGAGATCGCGAGAAGGAGTCCGGGGCGGTTTCTGTGCGTACCCGTTCGGGTGAGGATCTGGGCAGCATGCCGCTGGCCGACTTCATCGGGCGGCTGCAGGCTGAGACGCAACGCTGAAGGCGTTGCACGGCCTAATCGAAACTTCTTCTGGAGGATAGTGGTATCGCTACCACCGACAACAAGGGTAATCGCCGTAACCTGGAAATCCGCGTTCCACGCGTACGCGTGATCGGCGCCGATGCCGAGCAGCTCGGCATCCTCACCCGCGACGAGGCGCTGGCTTTGGCGCAGGAAGCGGGGATGGATCTGGTCGAAATCCAGCCGAACGGCGACCCGCCGGTCTGCCGCATCATGGACTACGGCAAGTTCAAGTTCGAAGCCCAGAAGAAGGCGCAGGCCGCCAAGAAGAAGCAGAAGCAGGTCGAGATCAAGGAAGTGAAGTTCCGTCCGGTCACGGACGTGGGCGACTACGAGATCAAGCTGCGCAACATGCTTCGCTTCCTTGAGGAAGGCGACAAGGTCAAGGTCACCATCCGTTTCCGCGGCCGCGAGATGTCGCACCAGGACCTGGGCCAGGAAATGGCCAAGCGCATCCAGGCCGACATCGGCGAGAACGGCCAGGTGGAATCCTTCCCGCGCCTGGAAGGGCGCCAAATGGTCATGATGATCGGCCCCAAGAAGAAGCAGTAAGTCAAACGGCAGCCTGCGGGCTGCCGTTTTGCATGGGGGCTGTCGGGTTTGAAGGCGGCGTCACGGGGTGGCGCAAGCCCCCATTTTCCCGTACCATTGCCAGTTCGATCCGCCAGGAAGGGTCGTGAACCGATGTCGGCAGGACGGAAAGCGCGGCCTTGCGGTCGCCGCCGAATCAGTCAGAAACCGGCTGCCCTCACTCACGTAGGGTGGCCCCATCAAGGAGCATTCCCATGCCCAAGATCAAGACCAACCGGGCGGCGGCGAAGCGTTTTCGCAAGACCGCTTCCGGCAAGTTCAAGGCCGGCCACGCCTTCAAGTCGCACATCCTGACCAAGAAGTCGACCAAGCGTAAGCGCAACCTGCGCGCCACCAATCACGTCAAGGCGTGCGACACCAAGGGTGTGGCTCGCATGTTGCCGTATCTCTGAACCGGGAGGACTAGACCATGGCTCGTGTAAAGCGTGGCGTTACCGCCCGTCGTCGTCACAAGAAGATCATTGGCCGTGCGAAGGGCTACTACAACGCCCGCCGCAAGGTTTTCCGCGTCGCCAACCAGGCCGTCATCAAGGCCGGTCAGTACGCGTACATCGGCCGCAAGCAGAAGAAGCGTCAGTTCCGCGCCCTGTGGATCGTGCGTATCAACGCTGCAGCCCGCCAGTTCGGCCTGTCCTACAGCCGCCTCATCAATGGCCTGCTGAAGGCCGGCATCACGGTCGACCGCAAGGTGCTGGCCGACATCGCCGTCCACGACATCAAGGCGTTCGGTGCCATCGCGGAAAAGGCGAAGGCCGCACTGGCAGCGTAATTTGTGCGCTCATCCTTGATCGTTGAGATCAGGAAGCGGCCAGCCATGGCCGCACTCTTCTGGGGATGCGCGTAACGTCTGCGGGGAGGAGGCCTAAAGCCTCCTCCCCGTTTTTATTTGTGACTTCCAAACCGGGATCGGATTGATGGACGACTTGGAAAGCCGCGCCGTTCAAGCGCAGGCTGAAATCGACAAGGCCGATACGCTGGAGGCGCTCGATGCCCTGCGCGTCGGTTTGCTCGGCAAGAGCGGCATCGTCACCGCCGCGCTGAAGACGTTGGGCTCGTTGCCGCCGGAAGAGAAGAAGGTGCGCGGCGCCGAGGTGAACCGCGTCAAGGAGCGCCTCGCCGATGCGCTGGCGGCACGCAAGCTCGTGCTTGAGCAGGCCGAGCTGGATCGCCGCCTCGCCTCCGAGACCATCGACGTCTCGCTGCCGGGCCGAGACGGCGAACGCGGCGGCATCCACCCGATCACCCGCGCGCTGGAACGCATCGCCGCGATCTTCGCGCGGCTGGGCTACCAACGCGCCGACGGTCCGGAGATCGAGGACGACTGGCACAATTTCGAGGCGCTGAACTTCCCGCCGCACCACCCGGCGCGGGCCATGCACGACACCTTCTACTTTGCCGACGGGCGGCTGCTGCGCACGCATACTTCGCCGGTGCAGGTGCGCTCGATGAAGGGGCGCCAGCCGCCGATCCGCATCATCGCGCCGGGCAAGGTCTACCGCAGCGACTCGGATCAGACCCACTCGCCGATGTTCCACCAGATCGAGGGCCTGCTGGTCGACGAGACGTCCAGCTTCGCCGACCTCAAGGGCACGCTGGCCGAGTTCATCCGCGCGTTCTTCGAGCGCGATTTCGAGATGCGCTTCCGTCCCAGCTACTTCCCCTTCACCGAGCCGTCGGCCGAGGTGGACATCCGCTGGGAGACCGCCGATGGCCAGTCGCGCTG
This sequence comes from Pseudomonadota bacterium, assembly GCA_021805685.1. Classification (GTDB taxonomy): domain Bacteria; phylum Pseudomonadota; class Gammaproteobacteria; order Xanthomonadales; family Rhodanobacteraceae; genus Rhodanobacter_A. The sequence continues at coordinate 14,742 of JAJZET010000217.1, read as the reverse complement.
GCTGGAAGTGCTCGGCTGCGGCATGGTGCATCCGAACGTGCTGGCAAACTGCGGCATCGACCCCGAGCGCTACACCGGTTTCGCCTTCGGCCTCGGCGTGGAGCGCTTCGCGATGCTGCGCTATGGCGTGACCGATCTGCGCGCGTTCTTCGAGAACGACCTGCGCTTCCTCAAGCAGTTCGCGTAAACCGGGCAGGGAACACACGATGAAATTCTCCGAGAACTGGCTGCGCGAGCTGGTCGACGTGCAGGCCGACCGCGCCCAACTGGCCCATGCCCTGACCATGGCCGGACTGGAAGTGGAAGAGCTCACCCCGCTGGGCGAGGGCCTGGGCGGCGTAGTGGTGGCCGAGATCATCGGCGCCGAAAAGCACCCCGAGGCCGACCGCCTGCAGGTGTGCAGGGTCGATGCGGGACAAGGCGAGCCGCTGCAGATCGTCTGCGGTGCCCCGAACGCGCGCGTCGGCATCAAGGTGCCGCTGGCGACCGTGGGCGCGAGCTTGCCGGGCGGGATCCAGATCAAGGCAGCCAGGCTGCGCGGCGTCGAGTCGTTCGGCATGCTGTGTTCGGCGAAAGAGCTGGGCGTCGACAACGATGCTTCGGGCTTGCTGGAGCTGCCTTCCGATGCGCCGGTTGGCACGCCGCTGGCCGATTACCTTGGCCTGCCGGATGCGAGCATCGAGCTGAAGCTCACCCCGAACCGCCCCGACTGCCTGGGGCTCTACGGACTCGCCCATGATGTAGCCGCGCTGTTCGGCAGCCGCGTGAAGACCGGCGAGCAGGCCGCTGCCCGGGTGACTGGCGACGCGCGTCGCGGCATCCGCCTCGAAGCCGGCAAGGATGCGCCGCGCTACCTCGGCCGTATTGTCGAAGGCATCGACCCGGCCGCGCGCACGCCGCTGTGGCTGGCCGAACGCCTGCGCCGCGCCGGCCTGCGCCCGATCAGCGCTGTGGTCGACATCACCAACTACGTGATGCTGGAGCTTGGCCAGCCCATGCACGCGTTCGACAACGACCGGCTCGAAGGCGATGTCGTGGTGCGCCATGCGCGCGCCGGCGAGACGCTGAAGCTGCTCGACGGCAGCGAGGCGATGCTGGACGCCGGCTTCGTGCTGATCGCCGACGACAACAAGCCACTGGCGGTGGCCGGCGTGATGGGCGGCTTCGATTCGCGCGTCACCGATGCCACGCGCAACATCTTTCTGGAGTCGGCGCACTTCGCGCCGGCCGCGATCATGGGGCGTGCGCGCAAGCTCGGCCTGCACACCGACGCCTCGCATCGCTTCGAGCGCGGCGTCGATCCCGAGTTGCCGCGCCGTGCGCTGGAGCGCGCCACCGAATTGTTGCTGGCGATCGCCGGCGGCAAGGCCGGTCCGGTGCTGGTGGCGGAGAACCTGGCCGACCTGCCGCGGCCGGCGGCGGTGACGCTGCGCCGCGCGCGCCTCCGGCGCGTGCTGGGCGTGGAGGTGGCCGACGCCGAAGTGGCGCGCATCTTCACCGCACTGGGCATGCAGGTGGAGCCGCAGGCCGACGGCTGGCGCATCATTGCACCCAGCAGCCGTTTCGACATCGAGCGCGAGGAAGACCTGGTCGAGGAGGTCGCCCGCATCTTCGGCTACGACAACATCCCCACCGCCACGCCGGCTGGTGCGCTGGCACTGGCAGCCGAGCCCGAGGCGCGCATCGGCGAGCCGGCGTTGCGCGAGCAACTCGCCGCGCGCGGCTACCACGAGGCGGTAAACCTGTCCTTCGTCTCCGCCGAACTGCTGTCGTGCTGGGGCTTTGCCGGCCGGGGCGTACCCTTGGCCAATCCGCTGTCGGCCGACCTGGCGGTGATGCGCCCTTCGCTGCTGCCGGGCCTGGTTGAGGCGTTGCGCCACAACCGTGCACGCCAGCAGGAGCGCGTGCGCCTGTTCGAAGTCGCCCGCGTGTTCGCGGAAGGCAACCCGCCGGTCGAGACACCGACCCTGGCCATCGCCGCCTGCGGCAGTGCCCGCGCCGAGCAGTGGGGCGAGCCGTCCCGTGCGCTGGATTTCTTCGATCTCAAGGGCGATCTGGACGCGTTGCTGGCTTGGGGCGGCGAAGCCCACCGCTGGGCGGTGCATGCCGACGGTCTGCCGGCCTGGCTGCATCCGGGGCGGGGCGCCCGTCTCTCGCGGGACGGCGAGACCGTGGGCTGGCTGGGCGCCCTGCATCCGCAACTGGCCAAGGCGCTGGACCTGGGGCCGGACGTGCACGTGCTGGAGCTGGCGTTGGAGCCGCTACTGGCCCGACGCCTGCCCAGGGCCCAGCCGGTGGCGCGGTTCCCCTCGGTGCGCCGCGACATCGCCATCGAGGTCCCGGAGGACGTGGCCTGGTCGCGGATTGGAGAGGTCGTCCGTGGCAGCCTCGGCGGGGTGCTGAAAGAGTTGCGTCTGTTCGACCGCTACAGCGGCAAGGGGGTCGAAGCGGGCCGAAAAAGTCTCGCTATGGGCTTGATTTTGCAGGATGCTTCCCGCACCCTTACCGACGAAGACGCAGATCATTGTGTGCGGCAAACCCTTGCCGCACTGGAACAAACGTGCAAGGCCAAATTGCGAGGGTGAGATGGCTCTGACCAAGGCGGATATGGCCGAGCGGCTTTTCCTCGACGTTGGCCTCAACAAGCGGGAAGCCAAGGAATTCGTGGACGCCTGTTTCGAAGTCGTTCGCGAGGCTCTGGAAAGGGGGGAGCAGGTGAAGCTGTCCGGTTTCGGCAACTTCGACCTGCGCGAGAAGAACCAGCGGCCCGGGCGCAACCCGAAAACCGGCGAGGAGATCCCGATCTCCGCGCGCCGGGTGGTGACGTTCCGGCCGGGTCAGAAACTCAAGGTGCGAGTCGAGGGCTATGCTGGACCAAGGGAATAACACCGAACTGCCGCCCATCCCGGCCAAGCGCTACTTCACCATCGGTGAGGTCGGCGAACTGTGCGGCGTGAAACCGCACGTGCTGCGCTACTGGGAACAGGAATTCCCGGCGCTGAACCCGGTGAAGCGCCGCGGCAACCGCCGCTACTACCAGCGCCACGACGTGCTGATGATCCGCCAGATCCGTGCGCTGCTGTACGACGAGGGCTTCACCATCACCGGTGCGCGTGCACGGCTGGAAGGTCCGCAGGCGCGCGTCGAAGCGAGCATGTCACACCAGATCGTGCACCAGGTGCGCCTGGAACTGGAAGAAGTTCTGGCCCTGCTGCGCCGCTGAGCGTATTCCTCTGTTATAGTTCGCGCTTTCCGATCACATGATCGCGAAGCGCAAAAGGCGGCCATGGTGCCGCCTTTCAAGTCCAAGTCGGGGCGTAGCGCAGCCTGGTAGCGCATTTGCCTGGGGGGCAAAGGGTCGTCGGTTCGAATCCGGCCGCCCCGACCAATTGGACTAGCCTAAAAATCGCTGGAAGTCCCCGAAACCGCGCCCTGGCGCGGTTTTTCGTTGTCGCCGCATGATGCACGCGGCGGCTGCACGGGACTGCGACCGCTTCAGGCGGCTTCCGCCAGTTCCCCGTCGTCGTCCATCTTGAAGAACGCCACGCTGCGGACCAGCGAACCGGCACGCGATTGCACGGCCTCGGCCGCAGCAGCCGCCTGCTCCACCAGCGCGGCATTGCTCTGGGTGACCTCGTCCATCTGGCGCATGGCCTGGTTGACCTGCTGTATGCCGGTCGCCTGCTCCTGGCTCTGCCGGGCAATGGCGCTGATCGTGTCGACTACGTTCTCCACGCTTCCGACCAGCCTGCCGACCATGGCCTCGGCGTGGCCGATCCTCTCGGTGCTGCCGTTGATGATGGAGATCGACTCCTCGATCAAGGCCCGGATCTGGTCGGATGCCTCGCGCGAGCTGCGCGCCAGGGACTGCACCTCGGACGCCACCACGCTGAATCCCTTGCCGGCCTCGCCGGCATGGGCCGCTTCCACCGAGGCGTTGATCGCCAGGATCCGGGTCTGGGTCGCGATCCGCGCGATCGTCTCGGTGATCTCGTTGATCCGCCCGGAGACGTCCTGGACGCGCTCCATCGCCTTGACGGCCTCGCCCATGGCGGCACCGCTCTGGCGCGCCACGTCGGAAGCCCCGCTCGCCAATTGGGCGGCGTGCTGCGCGCGCGTGGCGTTGGCGCTGACGCTTTCGGTGAACTCCTGCATCGACGCCGCGGTTTCCTCCAGCGCCGCCGCCTGCTCGCTGGTGCGCGAGGAAAGGTCGTGGTTGCCGCTGGCGATCTGGTGCGTGGAGGACGAGATCTCGTGCGAGCCCTTGCGGATCGTGCCGACGACCTGCAGCAACTGGCGGTTCATGCGATCCAGCGCGGCCAGCAGCTGGCCTGTCTCGTCCCGGCTGGCGGCCTCGATGCGCATGCGCAGGTCGCCGTCGGCGACCGCCTCGGCCACCTTTACCGCGCGATGGATCGGCATGGTGATGCTGTAGGCCAGCAGCCAGATCAGCAGCGTGCAGGCGATCAGCGCGCAAACCACCACCGCCGCCAGCAGGTGCCAGGCGCGCAGGTAGGCGTCCTGGCTCTCCAGGTCGATGCTGCGACCGGTGGCGGCCGCCTTGTCCTTCATGCCGGTCACCAGGGCGTCGATGGCATCGGTCGGAGGACGATCCATGCCGGCCACCAGCGAGTCCACCACGTGCGTGCTTTCCGGCCGTTTCCCGTCGTATTTCAGCAGAGCCGCGTCGTAGCGCCTCTGCAGCTCGGCATGGGTGGCCAGCGCGGCATCGACGCCGCGGGTGTCCAGTCCCAGTGCGGCCATCTGCTGCTTGAGGGAGGCGAGGTCCTTGTCCACCGCGTGGCTGCGGCGGAGGAAGTCGTCGTGGTACTTGGTGAACGCGGCAGGGGACGCGCCGCGCAGCAGCGTGTCCTTCCAGTTCTGCACCTGCTTCTTGAAGTCGACCTGGGCCACGCGCGCGGTATCCACGGCGGCAGCGAAGGCCGTGGCGGTAGCGGTGGCGCGGATCTGCAATCGGTGGGTGTGCTTGAGGCCCTGCCAGCCGCCGAAGCCGACCACGGCCGTGGCCAGCAGCATGATCAGGCCGAGCAGGCCGAGACGCAGGGCGATGCGCAAGTCGCTTAACCGGAATGTCATGGCGAGACCTGGGGCCGGGTGGAGTGCCGGGTTATCGGCACGCCAGGGCAACGGCTTGAGTGCCGCGGCGGCATCGGCCGGGACCGGCATCGCCTGCCGGCGCTGGCGGCCGTCAGTACAGGACGCGGGTGCGCAAGGTCCCCTGGATGGCCACCAGCTTGTCCTTCAGCGCGTTGGCCTGGGCTTCGTCGGCCGAGACGTCGATCACCACGTAGCCCACCTCGGCGTCGGTCTGCAGGAACTGCGCGTCGATGTTGATGTTGCCGACGGAGAACAGCTCGTTGATGCGCGACAGCACGCCGGGCACGTTCCTGTGGATGTGCAGTAGGCGGCGGCTCCTCGGATGCTCGGGCAGCGACACCTCGGGGAAATTCACCGCCGACAGGGTGGAGCCGTTGTCGCTGTAGCGCACCAGCTTGCTGGCCACCTCGATGCCGATGTTGTCCTGCGCCTCCAGCGTGCTGCCGCCGATGTGCGGGGTCAGGATCACGTTGTCCAGGCCCACCAGCGGCGACACGAACGGGTCGTCGTTGCCCTTGGGCTCGACCGGGAACACGTCCACCGCGGCCCCCGCCAGGTGGCCCTCGTGCAGCGCGCCGGCCAGCGCGTCGATGTCGACCACGCTGCCGCGCGAGGCATTGATCAGTACCGCGCCCTGGCGCATCGCGGCGATTTCCGCGGCGCCGAACATCAGCTTGGTGGCCGGCGTCTCCGGCACGTGCAGGGTCACCACGTCGGCGCGCTGCAGCAGGTCGTGCAGGCCGGCGGCGGCCTGGGCGTTGCCCAGCGCCAGCTTGGTCTCCACGTCGTGGAAGATCACCCGCATGCCCAGGCTTTCGGCCAACACGCCCACCTGGGTGCCGATGTGGCCATAGCCGATCACGCCCAGTACCTTGCCGCGCGCCTCGTAGCTGCCCGCGGCGGACTTGCTCCAGCCGCCGCGGTGGCATTGCGCGTTGCGTTGCGGAATGCCGCGCAGCAGCATGATCGTCTCGGCGATCACCAGCTCGGCCACGCTGCGCGTGTTGGAATAGGGGGCGTTGAACACCGGCACGCCCAGCCGTTCCGCCTCGCCCAGGTCCACCTGGTTGGTGCCGATGCAGAAGCAGCCCGCCGCGATCAGCCGCTTGGCGTGGCGCAGCACCTGGGCGGTGAGCTGGGTGCGCGATCGCAGGCCCACGATGTGAGCATCGGCGATGCGTTCCAGCAGTTGCGCCTCGGGCAGCGACTTCTCGTGGTATTCGATGTTGCTGTAGCCGGCGCGTTCGAAGACATCGACCGCGGTGCGACTCACGCCCTCCAGCAGCAGCACCTTGATGTCTTGCCGTGGGAACGAGGTCTTCATGGGGGCTCCGGCGCTGGGTGAACTGCTACTATGCCAGAATTGCGGCAACGCAACACATGGTCGTTTGGACGTCCGAACGCGGCGCCAGGCATAACCCGACGGAAACCTCATGAGCGACTCCCTGGACGATCTCGCCCGCCGCCTGCCCGGGCTGCGCCTGCTCACCGAGCCAGGCGACCTGGAGCATTACGGCCGCGACTGGACGCGCCGCTGGACGCCCGCACCGCTGGCGATCGCACTGCCGGCCTCGGTGGAGGAGGTGCAGGACATCGTGTGCTGGGCCAATGATCACCGCGTGGCCATCGTGCCCTCGGGCGGCCGTACCGGGCTCTCCGGCGGTGCGGTGGCGGCCCATGGCGAGCTGGTGCTCGGCCTGGAGCGGATGAACCGCGTGCTGGGCTTCGATGCGGCCGACCGCACGCTCACCGTGCAGCCGGGCATGCCGCTGGAGGCGGTGCATGCGGCGGCGCGCGAGCACGGATTGATCTACCCGGTGGACTTCGCCGCACGCGGTTCGTGTTCCATCGGCGGCAACATCGCGACCAATGCCGGCGGCATCCGGGTGATCCGCTACGGCAACACCCGCGAGTGGATAGCGGGCTTGAAAGTGGTGGCAGGCAACGGCGAGCTGCTCGACCTCAACCGCGCGCTGGTGAAGAATTCCAGCGGCTACGATTTCCGCCACCTGATGGTCGGCTCGGAGGGCACCCTGGGCATCGTGGTGGAAGCCACGCTCAGGCTCGCCGAGCCGCCGCCGCCCGCGCAGACCATGCTGCTGGCGCTGCCGGATATGGACGCGGTGCTGGCGGTGTTCGGCCTGTTCCGCGCGAAACTGTCGCTGCAGGCCTTCGAGTTCTTCACCGACGTGGCGCTGAAGCACGTGCTGGCGCACGGCGCGCAGCGCGCGCTGGACGGCGAGCATCCGTATTACGTGGTCACCGAGTTCGATGCGCCGAACGAATCTGCGCAGGACGCCGCGCTGGCGGTGCTCGGCGAGGGCATGGAGCAGGGCTGGATCGTCGACGGCACCATCGCGCAGAGCGAGGCCCAGGCCGCCGCGCTGTGGCGGCTGCGCGAGGGCATCACCGAGAGCCTGGCGCCGCACAAGCCGTACAAGAACGACGTGTCGGTGCGCATCGGCGCGGTGCCGGCTTTCCTGCATGCCATGCAGGCGCTGCTGGCGCGCGAGTACCCGCAGATCGAGGTGGTGTGGTTCGGCCACATCGGCGACGGCAACCTGCACATCAACGTGCTGAAGCCTGCCGGCATGATCGATACGGATTTCATCGCGCAGTGCGAGCACGTTACCAAGCTGCTGGCCGCCACACTGAAGGAACATGGCGGCAGCATCTCCGCCGAGCACGGCATCGGCCTGGTCAAGAAGCCGTATCTCGACAGCACGCGCAGCGCGGCGGAGATCGCGTTGATGCGTGGCGTGCGCAAGGTGTTCGACCCGAACGGCATCCTCAACCCGGGCAAGCTGTTCGAGGCCGACTGAGGCCTCAGTGGTGCCAGCTTTCCGCGATCGTCCGGCCGAGGTCGGCGAACAAGGCTTCGCGCCCGGCCTTCGAGGCGGTTGACGCCGTGAGGAAGGCCGCCACGATCACGCTGCGGCCGTCCGGCCAGGTCAGGATGCCGATGTCGTTGTAGGCGGCGGTGAGCCCGTCCAGCGTGTAGGACGTGCCGCATTTGTCCGCAAAACGCACGTCGCCGGGCAGGCCTTGCCGGATGCGGTCCGGAGTGGTCTGCGCACGCATCAGCGCCAGCAGCGCGCGCGTCGACGCAGCCGAAAGCAGTTCGCCGCGCTGCAACTTGTCCAGAAAGTCGGCGGCGGCATCCGCCGTGCTGCGGTTGCGCGGATCGGCAAGGTAGGCGCGGTAGCCGCGCTGCAGGCGCGCATCCTCTGCCTTCGGCGTCTCGTTCGCTGGTGGCTGTTGGCCAGGTGCCAGCTGTTCGAACACGCGGTCGACGTCCTCTTCACCCATGTCCACGCGCATGCCGGTGATGCCGTGCGCACGCAGGAAGGCGGTGACCTCGCGCGGCGGGACCAGCTTCAGCAGCGCATCGACGGCGGTGTTGTCGCTGTCGCTGACGGCTGCTGCCAGCAGCCGACGCACGGTGAAGCTCATGCGTTCGCCGTGGAAGTGCGCGCCGATCGATGGTACGGCGGAGCCGTTGACGATGTCCGCGCGTGTCAGCGTGACCGTCTTGTCCATCGAGAGCGCGCCGCGGTCGATGCGCGCGAATACCGCGGCGGCCACCGGCGCCTTGAACGTGCTCATCATCGGATAGGCACGGTCGGCGTTGACGCTCCAGCGCTCGCCGCTCTGCGGGTCGAGCACGACGATGCCGAACGTGCCGGGTCGTGCGCGCCGGGCCAGGGCTTCGAGCTTGCCCTGCAGGACGGCGCGGTTGGCCTGCCTGGCTGATGGCTGGGTCGCCAGCAGAGTCGTCGGTGCCAGCAAGGCGAGGGTCAGGACGAGCCATTTCGACAGGCGGGTGCGGACGGTAGGCATGTGAGCCCCTGGCTGGAAAACAGTGAATGCCCAGCTTGCCACCCGAAAAGGGCAATGCGGTGGCACTCGGGCGGTCGGGGTGAGGCCGACGCAGCGGGTGGTCGTGCTAGCCTTCCCAAGGCTTTGCGGTCATCCATGACCGCGGGAAGCCGATGGGCGGCCATCCACGCTGCACGCTGCGGTGCTTTTGCGATCATCCGTGATCGCGGGAACCCAATGGGCAGCCATCCGTGGCCGCACTTTTCAATGACTTCATTCCGGGCAGGACCATGACGCAGGAACGCCGCACGCTGTATCCCGAAATCGAACCCTACGACCGCGGCATGCTCAAGGTCTCGGAGCTGCACACGCTGTACTACGAGCAGAGCGGCAATCCGCACGGCAAGCCGGTGGTGTTCCTGCACGGCGGCCCCGGTGGCGGTACCAACCCGAAGTGCCGGCGCTTCTTCGACCCCGCGGTGTACCGCATCGTGCTGTTCGACCAGCGTGGCTGCGGCCAGTCCACGCCGCATGCGGAGCTGCGCGAGAACACCACCTGGGACCTGGTGGCCGACATCGAGCGCGTGCGCGGGCACCTCGGCATCGACCGCTGGCAGGTGTTCGGCGGTTCGTGGGGTTCCACGCTGGCGCTGGCCTACGCGCAGACGCATCCGGACAGGGTTGCGGAACTCGTGCTGCGCGGCATCTTCATGCTGCGCCGCTGGGAGCTGGAGTGGTTCTACCAGAAGGGCTGCGACGCGTTGTACCCGGACGCCTGGGAGACCTATCTCGCGGCGATTCCCGAAGTGGAGCGCGGCGACCTGATGAGCGCCTACCATCGTCGCCTCACCAGCGACGATCCCGCGGTGCGCCTTGCCGCGGCGCGGGCCTGGTCGGTGTGGGAGGGATCGACCAGTTACCTGCAGCAGGATGCGACCAGCATCGGTGCGCACGACGAGGACGAATTCGCGCTGGCCTTCGCGCGGATCGAATGCCACTACTTCGTCAATGGCGGTTTCTTCGCGCACGACGACCAGTTGCTGCGCAACGTGGAGCGCATCCGCAAGATCCCCGCCGTGATCGTGCAGGGCCGCTACGACGTGGTCTGTCCGCTGCGCAGCGCCTGGGACCTGCACCGGGCGTGGCCGGAAGCGGAGCTGCGCATCGTGCAGGATGCCGGGCACTCGGCGTTCGAGCCGGGCAACATCCACGAGCTGATCGAAGCGACGGATCGATTCGGCCGCGGCTGAGCGCGGCGGCTGCCGGGCGTGCCTGCCTGCGCAAGCCGCCCGCAGCGCGAGTGCCCTCAGCGGAGCCGGTCGGCGGCGGCCAGCCGCTCCGCGCGGGTCTGCAGCGCCACGCGTACCAGGTACACCACGATCGCCACGTTGCCGACCAGCGCGGCGAACTGCAGCCAGCCGAAGTGGCGCAGCACTTCGTAAAGCTCGACCGGGATGAGCGATCCGGTGGCGACCACGGTGAACCACTCGGCCCAGTACTTGCCCATCAGCAGGCCCACCCCCTCGATGCCGAACAGCAGCGCGTAGCCCAGCGCCACCATGCCCACGGCCACGAAGCGGCTGGGCCCGAAGTCCTGCAGCGCGCCCACCAGGCGCCAGCGCAGTGCGTTGCTGCCGGTGAGTGGCAGGTGTTCCAGCCAGTGCACCAGCTGCCGGAAGGCCTGCTCGTGCTCGAGGTGGAAGGCGGCGATGGCGACCAGTACGAGACAGAGGGTCTTCACGACCTCGTAGATGGCGATGACGCGCAGGCCGGCGCGATGGTTCCTGGGTTGCGTGGCGATGGCGGTCTCGGTTCGGGGCATGGAAAACATCAGGGAAGGAAGGGGGCGCGATCCATGGCGGCTTCGTCGACGTTGACGGCCTGGCGCTGGCGCAGCCAGTGCCGGAAGGCCTCCGCACGCATGGGCCTGCCAATGAAATAGCCCTGCACCAGGTCGCAGCCCAGCGCCGCCAGCATGGCTTGCTGATCGGCGTTCTCGACGCCCTCGGCAACCGTGGTCATACCCAGCCGCTTGCCGATATCCACGATGAAGCCGGCCAGCGGGTTGGCGCTGTCCGGCTGCAACGCGTGGACGAAGGAGCGGTCGATCTTCAGTTCGTGCAGCGGCAACTGCTGCAGGCGGGCGAGCGACGAATAGCCGGTGCCGAAGTCGTCCAGCGACAGCCGGAAGCCGAGGTTGGCCAATTGCTGCAGCGTCTGCCGGGCCGCATCGAAATCATCCAACAGCACGTTCTCGGTCAGTTCCAGCGTCAGTTCGCGGGGTTCGATGCCCGCCGCACGTACCTGTGCCGCGATGTTGTCCGCGAATTTCGGCTGGGCGATCTGCCAGGGGCTGACGTTGATCGCCAGGTGGATGTCGGTGGCGAGGCCCGATTGCTGCCAGTCCCGCAACTGGCGGCAGGCAGCGTCGATCACCCATTGCCCCAGCGCATGCACCAGGCCGGTCTCCTCGGCGATGTGCACGAAGCGGTCGGGCAGCAGCGTGCCCAGGGTCGGGTTGTGCCAGCGCAGCAGCGTCTCGGCACCGGCGAGGCGGCCGCGCCTATCCACCTGCGGCTGGAAATACAGCACCAGTTCGTCGCGCTGCAGGGCGAGGCGCAGGCCGCGCTCCAGTTCGAGGCGGGTATCCGCCTCGTCCTGCATCTGCGCTTCGAACAGTCGCGCGGAGTGGCGGCCCGCCGCCTTCGCCCGGTGCAGGGCGATGTCGGCACGCCGCGCGATGTCGGCGGGGCCGCTGCCGGCGTCGGGAAACGTGGCTACGCCGATGCTGACGCCGACGGCTTGCGCACGGCGTTCGACCGCCAAGGGCCTGGCCATGTGCGCCAGCACGTGTTCGGCCATCGCCATGCCGTGCTGCGCGGCTGCGGCTGCATCGGCGGCGGTGGCGTCCAGCAGCAGCATGAACTCGCCGCCGCCGAGGCGCGCTACCGAGATGGCATCGGGTATCGCATCGGCCAGGCGCTCGGCCACCGCCTGCAGCAGTAGGTCGCCGAAGCGGTGGCCCAGCGATTCGTTGACGGTCTTGAAGTGGTCGAGGTCGACCAGCAGCACGCTGCCGTGCAGGCCGTTGCGCTCGGCGTCGGCCAGCAGGCCGCCCAGCGTGTGTTGCGCATGCAGTCGGTTGGGCAGGCCGGTCAGCGCATCGTGCCAGGCGGCATGGCGCAACCCCTGTTCCGCCTGGCGGCGGGTGGCGGCCTCCGCGCGCAACTGCGCGGTGGTGCGTTCGAGCTGCACGGTATGCATGCGCATCTGCTCGACCAGCGACAGGCCCATCAGCAGCACGAAGGAGAGGAACGCGAACGCGTCGGTGGCCGGGTAGGGGCGGTTCATCGCGTCGATCACCACGACGCTCCACAGCAGGGCAAGGAACTGCACCAGCAGGCAGGCCAGCAGCATGGCGCCGCGCAGGCGCTGGCCCTGTGTCGCGCATTGGCGCGCAGCGCGATAGAACGTCCAGGCGAATACCGCGTAGCAGAAGGCGTAGAACACCCGCCCCGACGTCGAGCGCGTACCGTCGATGCCCTGCAGTGATTCGCCCCAGGGCAGCCGCACCAGTGCGCCCGGTTGCACCGATGCGTAGAACACGGTGCCGGGCTCGACCAGGTTGAGCACCGACATCGCCAGCGTCGCCAGCAACAGCAGCAGCACCAGGGGGCGCCGCATCGGTTTGCCCGTGTAGCTGGCGACGAAGAACATCAACGCCGGCAGGGCGAGCAGCACGGCCCCGGCCAGGATGCGCAGCGCGAGCAGGGTCTGCTCATGGGTTTGCGCCGAGTAGACGCCCGCCCGCCCGAACGCCAGCATCGCGGCGCACACGCACAGCGCGGCGAAGGCCAGCGGCGTGCGGTCGTGCTTCTGGCGCCAGCCGATCAGCAGGAATTGCAGGCCGGCGCCTGCAGCGACCACGGCGGTGGCGATCAGTGCGGTGACGAAGTATCCGAAGCTGACGGGGTGGGGTGCTGCGGGCATGCCCTGCGACTCTGGAAACGCGAAGCCCCGCCGGATTGCTGCGGCGGGGCCATGGGAGTGCGCACAGTTTAGCAGCAGCGCCCGCCGCCACCCTTGTAGCGGGCTTCCTGGCGCTCGCGGAAGAACTCGGCGTAGCTGGGCACCTTGTGCCCGGGGTGGTGCTCGCGCAGGTGCTTCACGTAGGCCTCGTAGTCGGGCACGCCGCAACACAGGCGAGCGGTCTGCACCGCCCGCTTCCGGAATGCCTGCAGTCGCGCGACGAGTTCCATGACGTCAGTGTACCGCGACGTCTGTCAGTGCCACGTAGGGTTCCTCGTGGGCGGTGGGGTGGTTGGTTTTCCAGGCCTTGGCCAGCGCGTTGAGGCAGAACAGCGTCATCACCACCACCAGCGCCATGAACAGCGCGGTCATGGCCATGTCCACGCGGTTGTTGGTCACGATCTGCCGCATCGCCGCCGCGGTCTTGGCCGGCGCCAGCATCTGGCCGTTGGCCAGCGCGGCGGCGTACTTGTCCGCCGCGGCGGTGAAGCTGATCGGGCCCGTCAGCTTTTCCCAGCCCGCCGCCAGCGTGCAAACGATCAGCCAGATCGCCGGGATGCCCGGCACCCACACGTAGCGCTCGCGCTTGAGCTTGACCACCACCACCGTGGCCAGCATCAGCGCGATCGCCGCCAGCATCTGGTTGGCGATGCCGAACAGCGGCCACAGCGTATTGATGCCGCCCAGCGGATCGACCGCACCCTGATACAGGAAGTAGCCCCACAACGCCACGCAGATCGCGGTGGCCAGCAGGTTGCCGGCCCAGGACTCGGTGGCCTGCAGCGGCTTGTGGATGAGGCCGGCGATCTCCTGGATCATGAAGCGGCCGACGCGCGTGCCGGCGTCCACCGTGGTGAGGATGAACAGCGCCTCGAACAAGATGGCGTAGTGGTACCAGAACGCCATCATGCCCTCGCCCGGCAGGATGTTGTGCAGCAGCTGGGCCATGCCCACCGCCAGCGTGGGCGCGCCGCCGGCGCGGCTGAGGATGCTCTGCTCGCCCACGTTCTTCGCGGTCTGCACCAGGTCGTTCGGCGTCAGCACGAAGCCCCACTGGCTGATCGTCTGCGCCGCGTGTTCCACGGTGGTGCCGATGATCGCGCTCGGCGAGTTCATCGCGAAGTACACGCCCGGGTGCAGCGACACCGCCGCCACCATCGCCATGATCGCCACGAACGCCTCGCACAGCATGCCGCCGTAGCCGACCATGCGCGCCTGGCCCTCGTTGGCCAGCAGCTTGGGCGTGGTGCCGGAGGCGATGATCGAGTGCCAGCCCGACACCGCGCCGCAGGCGATGGTGATGAACAGGAACGGGAAAAGGTTGCCCTGGAACACCGGACCGGTGCCGTCGATGAACTTGGTCACCGCCGGCATCTGCAGCATCGGCGCGGCCAGGAAGATCGCCAGCGCCAGCAGCGCGATGGTGCCGATCTTGAGGAAGGTGGAAAGGTAGTCGCGCGGCGCCAGCAGCAGCCACACCGGAAGCACCGAGGCGACGAAGCCATAGCCGATCAGCCACCAGGCCAGCGCCCTGGCGTCGAGGTCGAACACCGGCGCCAGCGCGGCCGAATCCGCCACGTACTTGCCCATCCAGATCGCCAGCAGCAACAACACCAGGCCGATGATCGACACCTCGAGGATGCGGCCCGGGCGGAACCAGCGCAGGTAGGCACCCATCAGCAGCGCGATCGGGATGGTCATCGCCACGGTGAACGTGCCCCACGGGCTGTGCGTGAGCGCCTTCACCACCACCAGCGCCAGCACGGCCAGCACGAT